>DATKCI010000320.1:0-10083 GCA_035513255.1 Piscinibacter sp.
CGACCTGCGGCGTGTACGAGAAACGCGCCCCGTTGACCGCCCGCTGCTGCGCCTGGCGCTGCGTGTGCAGCGGGCTGGCGAAGCGGTCCTTCCAGCCGAGACCGTCCCAGTAGTCGACGTGGAAGGCCAGCGCCACGACGCCCGGCCGGTCCTTCAAGGCGCTGAGCCAGCGATCGGCGGGCGGGCACGAGTTGCAGCCCTCCGAGGTGTAGAGCTCGACCAGCGGCGCCGCGGCCGGTCCGCTGCGGGCGCTGCATTGCGGTGCGGCCGCCGCGTCGGCGGCCATCGCGCAGGCCGCCGCCGCGAGTCCCAGCGCGCGGCCGCGTCTCGCGAGGCGCAGCTTCATCGGCATCTCCTTGTTGCTGTCTCGGAGTCGGAGGACGGCCCGCCGTTCTTACACCGCTACCATCCGCCTCCTGATTTTCTTCCCCCCGCATCGCATGATTCGCATCGGAAGCCTTCCATGCTGGCTCGCCGTGGCCGCTGCCGCTGCGGCCGGCGCGTCGTGGGCGCAGGGGCCGCGCGACCCGCTCGTCTCGGTTCCGGCCCAGGTCAAGATCGGCATCGAGAACGTTTCCCTCCCCGGCGACGAGAACATGGGACTCGTCGGAACGACCTATCTGGTCGAGTTGGGCCATGGGTTCTCGGTCGGCGGCGCCGCCTACGGCGCGATCAGCGGCCGCCGCGGCGGCCTCTTCACCGTCGGCGCCGCGGCGGGCTGGCAGCGCCGCCTCGCCGGCCCGCTGACGCTGGACCTCGGTCTCTATGCCGGCGGAGGAGGCGGGGGCGCGGCGCCGGTGGGCGGCGGGCTGATGCTGCGGCCCCATGCCGACTTGCTGTGGGATTTCGGGCCCTACCTCGCCGGCGTGTCGCTGTCTCGGGTGCGCTTCGCCAACGGGGACATCAGCAGCAGGCAGCTCGGCCTCGTCTTCAACGCGAAGACCGATTTCCGCTACCTGCCGCGCCATCGCATCGCGCAACCCTCGCAGGCCGTCGGGCGATCGGGAGTCGGCTTCGACCGCGCGCTCGCGGTGGCCGGGTTGTACAAGCCGAGCGACAGCGCCGTTCGCAACAACCGCGGGCCGCACACCGCCGACATCGGCTATGTGGGCATGCGCATGGAGCGCGCGCTCAACGAGCACGCCTACTGGGGCGTCGAGGCGACGGGCGCCGCGAGCGGCGGCGTCGGCGGCTATGCCGAGTACCTCGCGACAGCCGGACTGCAGAACGAGTTGTGGCCCGGCGTGCTGACGGTGGGCACGCGCGCCGCGTTCGGCATGGGCGGCGGCGGCGACGTGGGCGTCGGCGGCGGCTTGCTGCTGAAGGGCAGCGTCTACGGCACGCTGCATGTCACGCCGTCGTTCGGCGTGTTGCTGGAGGCGGGTGTCGTGAAGGCGCCGCAGGGCAGCTTCAAGGCGACGAGCGGGTCGGCGTCGCTGGTGTGGACGCTCGACGCGCCGAACGATGCGACCGCGAGCGTTCGCCACACGCGCATGGAATGGGTCGGCGGCGTCGAGCGCAACAACGCGCAGCGCCGCGACGGCTCGCGCCGCACGATGCAGGCGGTCGTGCTGAAGGTGAACCGCTACGTTTCGCCCCACTTTTACCTGACCGGCCAGGCGCACAGTGCCTACGGGGGTGAGGCGGGCGGCTACTCGGTCGGGCTGATCGGCGTCGGCGCGAAGACGCCGCTCTGGGGGCCCGTGCATGCCGGCGCCGAGGCGATGGTCGGGGCGGCCGGCGGCGGTGGCATCGACACCGGCGGCGGAGGATTGGCTCAGCCGATGGCCTACCTCGGCGTCGACCTGAGCCCGGCGGTGTTGCTGCGTGTGGGCGCCGGACGGATCTTCGCGCTGGGCGACGGCGCGCTCGATGCGAGCGTCGTCGACGTGAGCCTGGCGTTCACGTTCGGCGTGGCCAGCCGCGAGCCGCGCTGAAATGGGCACCGTCGCTTCGTCGTGCGCCGCCGTCGTCGGCGGCGGTCCCGCCGGGTTGATGGCCGCGCAGCGGCTCGCCGAGGCCGGCGTGCAGGTGGACCTGTACGACGCGATGCCGTCGGTGGGCCGCAAGTTCCTGCTCGCCGGCAAGGGCGGCCTGAACCTCACGCATTCGGAGCCGAGCGACGCGTTCGCCGCGCGCTTCGGCGCGCGGCGCGGGCGGATCGAACCGCTGCTGCAGGCGTTCGGCCCCGCGGCGCTGCGCGACTGGGCGCGCTCGCTGGGCGTCGACACCTTCGTCGGCAGCTCGGGCCGCGTCTTTCCGACCGACATGAAGGCCGCGCCTTTGCTGCGCGCGTGGCTGCATCAACTGCGCGAGCAAGGCGTGCGCTTCCACATGCGGCACCGATGGGTGGGCTGGCGCGGTGACGCCGACATGCCACCACTGTGCTTTCGCACACCCGCCGGCGAAGTGACGGTCGAGGCGACGGCGGTGGTGCTGGCGGCGGGCGGCGCGAGCTGGCCACGCCTTGGCTCCGACGGTGCATGGGTGCCGCTGCTGCAGCAACGCGGAGTGGACGTGCAGGCGCTGCAGCCGTCGAATTGCGGCTTCGACACCGCCGGCTGGACGGCGCACTTCCGCACGCGTTTCGCCGGCCATCCGCTGAAGAATGTCGCGCTGTCGTTGACCGATGGCGACGGCCCCGGCTTCCATCAGGCCGGCGAGTTCGTCGTCACCGAGACCGGTGTCGAAGGCAGCCTGGTCTATGCCGCATCGGGACCGATCCGCGAGCAGATCTCTGCCCACGGCAGTGCCGTCGTGGCGCTCGACCTGCTGCCGCAGCGCAGCGCCGAATTCGTCGCGGCCGAAGTGGCGAGGCCGCGCGGGTCGCGCTCGATGTCCACGCACTTGAAGAGCCGCCTCGGCATCGACGGCGTGAAGGCGGCGCTGCTGCACGAGCTGCTGCCCCGCGAGGCCTTCGCCGACGCGCATCGGCTGGCGGCGGCGATCAAGGCCTTGCCGCTGCCGCTGGTTCGCCCGCGTCCGATCGCCGAAGCGATCAGCAGCGCCGGCGGCGTGCCCCTCGAGGCGATGGACGACGGCTTGATGTTGTCCTGCCTGCCCGGCGTCTTCTGCGCCGGCGAGATGCTCGATTGGGAAGCGCCGACCGGCGGCTACCTGCTGACCGGCTGCTTCGCGACGGGGCATGCGGCGGGGACGGCGGCGGCACGCTGGATCGCAGCACACCGACGGTGACATTCGGGTCCCGGTCGCTATGGCACACTGCGCGCCTTCTCCGCAGTCTCCCCCGATCCCCTTGGACAAGATCCTCACGCAACTCGCCGCCGAGCTGAAGGTTCGGCCGGCCCAAGTGCAAGCCGCCGTCGACCTGCTGGATGGCGGCGCCACGGTTCCTTTCATCGCGCGCTACCGCAAGGAAGCGACCGACGGTCTCGACGACACGCAGCTGCGCGACCTGGAAAGCCGGCTCGGCTACCTGCGCGAGCTGGAGGAGCGCCGCACGGCGGTGCTCAAGAGCGTCGACGAGCAGGGCAAGCTCACGCCCGAGCTGCGCGCGGCGATCGACGCCGCGCCGACCAAGCAGGAGCTCGAAGACCTCTACCTGCCGTACAAGCCGAAGCGCCGCACCAAAGGCATGATCGCGCGCGAAGCCGGACTCGAGCCGCTGGCCGACAAGCTCTTCGCCGATCCGTCGCTGGATCCGTCGGGCGAAGCTGCGGCCTTCGTCAATCCCGACGCCGGCTTCGCCGACACGTTCGCGGTGCTCGACGGCGTGCGCGACCTTCTGTCCGAGCGCTGGGCCGAAGACGCCGCGCTGGTGCGCCGGTTGCGCGAATGGTTGTGGGAAGAGGGCCTCTTCCGTTCGAAGCGGATGGACGGCAAGGACGAGAACCACCCCGACGTCGCGAAGTTCCGCGACTACTTCGATTACGACGAACCGATCCGCAGCGTGCCGTCGCACCGTGCGCTGGCGGTGTTCCGCGGCCGCACGCAGGAAGTGCTGGACGCGAAGCTCGTGTTGCCGGAAGAACCGATGCCCGGCCAGCCCAGCGTCGCGGAAGGCCGCATCGCGATCCATCTCGGCTGGAGCCACGCCAAGCGGCCGAGCGACGACCTGATCCGCAAGACCATCGCCTGGACCTGGAAGGTCAAGCTGTCGCTGAGCCTGGAGCGCGACCTCTTCGCACGGCTGCGCGAGGAAGCGGAGCGTGTCGCGATCAAGGTGTTCGCCGAGAACCTGCGCGATCTGCTGCTGGCCGCACCGGCCGGCAAGCGCGTCGTGATGGGGCTGGATCCGGGCATCCGCACCGGGGTGAAAGTCGCGGTGGTCAGCGACACCGGCAAGGTGCTCGACACGTCGACCGTCTACCCGCACGAACCGCGCAAGGACTGGGAGGGCTCGATCCACACCCTCGGCCGGCTGTGCGCGACCCACGGCGTGAACCTGATCGCGATCGGCAACGGCACCGCGAGCCGCGAGACCGACAAGCTCGCGGCCGACCTGATCAAGCGCATCCAGCAGATGGCGCCCGCCACGCACATCGAGAAGGTGGTCGTCAGCGAGGCCGGCGCGTCGGTCTATTCCGCATCCGAGTTCGCGAGCAAGGAGCTGCCCGATCTCGACGTGAGCCTGCGCGGCGCGGTGTCGATCGCGCGTCGCCTGCAAGACCCGCTGGCCGAGCTCGTGAAAATCGAGCCGAAGAGCATCGGCGTCGGCCAGTACCAGCACGACGTGAATCAGAGCGACCTCGCGAAGAGCCTGGACGCGGTGATCGAGGACTGCGTGAACTCGGTCGGCGTGGACCTGAACACCGCGTCGGCGCCGCTGCTGTCGCGCGTATCGGGGCTGTCCGGCGCGGTGGCGACGAGCATCGTGCGCTGGCGCGACGCCAACGGCGCCTTCCGCAACCGCAAGCAGCTGCTCGACGTCAGCGGGCTCGGCGCGAAGACTTTCGAGCAAAGCGCCGGTTTCCTGCGCATCCGCGGCGGTGACAACCCGCTCGACCAGTCGGGCGTGCACCCGGAGACCTACCCGGTCGTCGAGCGCATCCTCGGCGCGGTGAACAAGCCGGCCGCCGAGGTGATGGGCCGCAGCGACGTGATCCGCACGCTGAAGCCCGAGGCCTTCGCCGACGAGAAGTTCGGCGCGATCACCGTGAAGGACATCCTCGCCGAACTCGAGAAGCCGGGCCGCGATCCGCGCCCGGACTTCAAGGTGGCGCGCTTCAACGACGGCGTCGAAGACATCAAGGACCTGCAGCCGGGCATGACACTCGAAGGCACGGTCAGCAACGTCGCGCAGTTCGGCGCCTTCATCGACCTCGGGGTGCACCAGGACGGCCTCGTGCACGTGAGCCAGCTCAGCAACAAGTTCGTCAACGACGCACGCGAGGTCGTGAAGACCGGCGACATCGTCAAGGTGAAGGTGATGGAGGTGGACCTCTCGCGCAAGCGCATCTCGCTGACGATGAAGCTCGACGCCAAGCCGGCCCCGAAAGGCGAGGGCGGCGGCAATCAGTTCCGCCAGCCGGCGCGCAGCGAGCGCCCGGTGCCGGCCGGCGCGCCGCAGGGCCAGTCGGCGATGGCGGCGGCGTTCGCCAAGCTGCAGCCCAAGCGCTGACCCGCATGCACGCGATCGTGCCCCGCCGTTGCCGTGCCGTTGCGTCCGCCGACGGGTTAGGCTCGTAGGTGCGTCGGAGCCATTCCGCAACTTCCCCAACGAAGGAGACCACCGCATGAACCGAATCACTCCCCTGGCCGCCGTGGCCGCGCTCGCCGTGCTCAGCGCCTGCGGCACGATGCAGCCCGCCGGGCCGAAGGCCGTCGCTGCGCTGCAGCCGACCCAGGGCAACACGGCGGCCGGCACCGTCACGTTCGAGCAGAAGGCCGACCACGTGCTGGTGACGGCCAAGGTCAGCGGCCTCAAGCCGAACCAGGAGCACGGCTTCCATGCACACGAGAAGGGCGACTGCTCGAGCGCCGACGGCACGAGCACCGGTGGCCACTTCAACCCCACCGCCAAGCCGCACGGCCCGCAGGACGCGGATCACCATGCCGGCGACCTGCCGGCGCTGAAAGCCGATGGAAGCGGCAACGCCCAGGCGACGTTCCAGCTGAAGGGCGTGACCGTCGGTTCGGGCGCGACCGACCTGGTCGGCCGCGGTCTGATCGTGCACGCCGGAGCGGACGACTACACGACGCAGCCCACCGGCAACGCCGGCGCGCGCATCGCCTGCGCCGTGATCAAGCCGGCTTGAGCTTGAGCATCAGCGTCACCGCGTGGGGAGCTCCGCATGAACCTGCCGAACCACGAACTCTCGATGACGGTGCTGATGACGCCCGACATGGCCAACTTCGCCGGCAACGTGCACGGCGGCACCATCCTCAAGCTGCTCGACCAGGTGGCCTATGCCTGCGCGAGCCGCTACTGCGGCCGCTACGTGGTCACGCTGTCGGTGGACCAGGTGGTGTTCCGCCAGCCGATCCACGTCGGCGAGCTGGTCACCTTCCTCGCGTGCGTCAACTACACCGGCACGACGTCGATGGAGATCGGCATCAAGGTGGTCGCCGAAAACATCCAGACGCAGACGCTGCGGCACGCCAACAGCTGCTTCTTCACGATGGTCGCGACCGACGACCAGCGCAAGCCGGTGCCGGTGCCGCCGCTGTCGCCGGTGTCCGACGACCAGCGGCGCCGCCACCACGCCGCCAAGGCGCGACGCCAGCTGCGCCAGGAGTTCGAGCAGCGCATGCGGGCGATGCACGTGACAGCCGTCCCCTGAGGGCTGCATTTGAAAGCTTGTTGCTGGACTGCAAAGTTCGGCGCCCCTGTCCGGCGAGCCGATCCGACGTGCGTTAGGCCTTCACGGACCCCGTGGTGGGGCATCGAAGGAGAGTTCGCATGAGGTCGACCATCCAGCGGGCCGCCGTGGCCGTGCTCGTCTTGCTGCTGGGCGCTTGCGCGTCGCGGCCGCCGTCGCAGCCGGTGCCGCCGCCGCAGGGCTACTACGGCGTGCAGTACGGCGTGGTGCAAGACATCGCCCCCGTCCGGGTGGACGGCCGCACGACCGGCGCGGGCGCGGTGATCGGCGGCGTGGTCGGCGGCGTTGTCGGCCGCCAGATCGACCGCGACGGCAATCGCGACCTCGCCACCGGCGTCGGCGTGATCGGCGGCGCCATCATCGGCAACGAAATCGAAAAGCGCAGTCGGTCCGACCACCAGATCTACCGCGTGACGGTACGCCTGGACCACGGCGCCTACCGCAGTTTCGACTACGAAGAGCTGCATGGCCTGCGCATCGGCAACCGTGTGCGCGTCGAGAACGGCCAGCTCTACCGCTTCTAACGCCTGCTGGCCTACAATCTGCGGTCTTCACGAACAAGGGCGAGAAAGGCATGTCGGTTATGACACCGCGAACTACCACCAGCAGCACCCGGGTGTAGCTGGCCGCGGCTCGTCACGTCTTTTCCTTTCTCGTTTCTATAAAGCGCGGCTTGTCCCGCGCTTTTTTGTTTTTTGTCCGGAGCTTTTCCCATGATCTCGATTCAGTTGCCCGATGGTTCGAAACGCGAATTCCCCGGCCCGGTCACGGTCGCCGAAGTGGCGCAGTCCATCGGCACTGGTTTGGCCAAGGCGGCGCTGGCCGGGCGGATCGGCGCGGGCGATGCGGCCAAGGTCGTCGACACCGGCTACCGGATCGAGCACGACACACCGCTTTCCATCGTCACGGACAAGGACCCTGCCGGGCTCGAAGTCATCCGCCACTCGACGGCGCACCTGCTCGCCTACGCGGTGAAGGAGCTGTTCCCGGACGCCCAGGTCACGATCGGCCCGGTGATCGAGAACGGCTTCTACTACGACTTTTCGTACAAGCGCCCGTTCACGCCCGACGACCTCGCGGCCATCGAAGCGAAGATGACGGAGCTGGCGAAGAAGGACGAGAAGGTCGAGCGCCGCGTGCTGCCGCGCGACGAGGCCGTCGCCTACTTCAGGGGCATCGGCGAGGCCTACAAGGCCGAGATCATCGCGAGCATCCCGGCCAACGAAGACGTGTCGTTGTACCGCGAAGGCGCCTTCGAGGACCTGTGCCGCGGCCCGCACGTTCCGAGCACGGGCCGGCTGAAGCACTTCAAGCTGATGAAGGTGGCCGGCGCCTACTGGCGCGGCGACCACCGCAACGAGATGCTGCAGCGCATCTACGGCACGGCGTGGGCCACGAAAGAGGAGCTGCAGCAGTACCTGCACATGCTGGAGGAGGCCGAGAAGCGCGACCACCGCAAGCTAGGCCGCGAGCTCGACTTCTTCCACCTCGACGAGCACGCGCCCGGCCTCGTTTTCTGGCACCCGAAGGGCTGGACGCTGTGGCAGCAGGTCGAGCAGTACATGCGCGCGGTCTACCGCGACAACGGCTACAAGGAAGTGAAAGGTCCGCAGATCCTCGACCAGGGGCTGTGGGAGAAGACGGGACACTGGGACAAGTACCGCGAGAACATGTTCGTCACGGAGTCGGAAAAGCGCGACTACGCGCTCAAGCCAATGAACTGCCCGGGCCACATCCTGATCTACAAGCAGGGCATCAAGAGCTACCGCGACCTGCCGCTGCGCTACGGCGAGTTCGGGCAGTGCCACCGCAATGAACCCACGGGGTCGCTGCACGGCATCATGCGAGTGCGCGGCTTCACGCAGGACGACGGACACATCTTCTGCACCGAAGACCAGATCCTGCCCGAATGCGTGGCCTACACGGCGCTGCTGCAGAAGGTCTATGCCGACTTCGGCTTCAAGAACATCCTCTACAAGGTCGCGACGCGGCCGGACGCGCGAATCGGCTCCGACGAGGTCTGGGACAAGGCTGAAGAAGCGCTGATGGAAAGCCTGCGACGTTCCGGCGTGGACTTCGAAGTTTCTCCGGGCGAAGGGGCCTTCTACGGACCGAAGATCGAATACACGCTGAAGGACGCGCTCGGCCGGCAGTGGCAGTGCGGCACGATGCAGGTCGACTTTTCGATGCCGAACCGGCTGGACGCGGAATACGTCACGGAGTCCGGCGAGCGCGCCACACCGGTGATGCTGCACCGGGCGATCGTCGGCAGCCTGGAGCGTTTCATCGGCATCCTGATCGAGGAACACGCCGGCGCGTTGCCGGTGTGGCTGTCACCCGTGCAGGCCGTGGTCATGAATATCACCCAAGCGCAATCCGACTATGCCCTGGAAGTGGTGAAATCGCTTCAAAAACAAGGGCTTAGAGTCGAATGCGATTTGCGCAACGAAAAGATTAACTATAAAATCCGCGAGCATTCATTGCAGAAGGTCCCGTTCCTCCTCGTCGTTGGTGACAAGGAGAAGGCCAACGGGGCCGTTGCCGTGCGCGCCCGGGGCAATCAGGACCTGGGTGTGATGCCGCTGGCAGACTTCCAAGCGAAGGTCGCCGGCGACATTGCCCAAAAGGTGTGAACAACGCCGCTGAAGGCAGGGCGCGCAAACATCGCTATTGGATTTCCAAAGGCCTTGGAGTCCGCTGAAAGGTTTGAACATCGCTACTTTTGCTGACCGCCGTACTCCCAACGCCGAGCGCAAACACCGCCTGAACCGGGAGATCATGGCACCGGAAGTCCGTCTCAACGGCGTCGAGAACGAGCCGCTGGGCATCGTGAACACCCAGGAAGCCCTGCGCATGGCAGGCGAGCTGGACGTCGATCTGGTCGAGATCGCCGCCCAGGCCGATCCCCCGGTGTGCCGCTTGATGGACTACGGCAAGTTCAAGTACCAGGAGCAAAAGCGCGCAGCGGAAGCCAAGTCCAAGCAGAAGGTCATCGAAGTCAAGGAAGTGAAGTTCCGCCCCGGCACCGACGAGGGCGACTATCAGATCAAGATGCGCAACCTGCGCCGCTTCATCGAGGAAGACGGCGACAAGGGCAAGGTGACCTTGCGGTACAGGGGCCGCGAGATCACCCACCAGGACATCGGCATGCGCCTCCTGGAACGCATCCGCGACGAGCTGGCGGATGTGTCGGTGGTGGAGAACATGCCCAAGCTCGAAGGGCGCCAGATGATCATGGTGCTGGCGCCGAAGCGGAAGTAGAGAGTGCCCCCAGACCTGCCGCTTCGCGTCAGGCCCCCCG
>DATKCI010000321.1:0-32846 GCA_035513255.1 Piscinibacter sp.
TGTGCTGGTGGCCGACCCCTTTGCCGGCAGCGGCTTCGCCGAACTGGCCTTGGTGGACGAACCCTATGACTTCCGCGGCACGGAATCGGCGGCGTACGACCTGCAGCTCTATCTGAAGGGGCTGGGCGTGCCGTCGCTAGCGGCCTTGAAGCAGCTCACCGGGGCCTCGCCCTTCGATGCCGGCGAGCCGCTGAACTGGTACGCCGAGGCGCTGCCGGTGTTGCAGGCTTCGCTGGCCGACCCGTCGCTGCCGCCCGACCTGTCGGAATTCCAGGCCTTGCGTGCGGCGTACCGGCAAATCTTCCAGCAGGTCTTGGACGCCAACGGGCTGGACGCGATGGTGCTGCCGCAGACCACCGAGGCGTTGCCGGGGTTGTTCAGCGACGGCGTCATCTCGGAGACGACCGTCTCGGCGCTCAATATCGCCGGCCTTCCCGGGCTCACCGTGCCGGCCGGGCAGCATGCCGGCAACAAGGCGCCGTTCAGCCTGATCTTCGTCGGCCGCCCGTTCAGCGAGGCCACGCTGCTGGCGCTGGGGCACGACTTCGAGCAGGCGACGCACTGGCGCGTGATGCCGCAGCTGGCGACGGCATGAGCCCCGCGGGGGGCGGATTCGGCATGCGCAGCACGACGGCACACTGGTGAGGCGCGCGATGTTCAAGGATCGGGCGCGGCCCGGACCGGGGCGCGGCGCCGGGATCCGGCTGATGGAGTGCCTAAGCCTGCGGGTCAAGGACATCGATTTCCAGCGTGGGCAAATGATCACTCGAGACGCCAAGGGTTCACGCGACCGAGTCACTGTCTTGCCGGAATCGCTCGTCGGGCCGCTTCGCCTGCACCTGAAGCGGGTCCAGGCGCTGCACGATTCGGATCTGCGCACCGGGGGCGGCCACGTCTCGCTGCCGTTCGCTCTGGAGCGCAAGTTCCCACGCGCTGGATTGCAGTGGGCATGGCAGTTCGTGTTTCCGTCGAAGGCTCTCTGCGTCAGTCCGTACACGGGGCAGTCGGTGCGACACCACTGCCATCCCAAGACGCTGCAACGCGCTGTCGCGCAAGCTGCCCGAACGGCGAAGATCCCTCGCCCGGTGAGTCCGCACACCTTTCGGAACTATTCCGAGTCCAAGGAAATGCCGAGTTGCGTGGGCAATGCGCTCGCAGCTGGAGGCACTGAAGGATTGCCACGACGTTTGAACTCGGCATATTCCTGGACCTCACAGAGCCTTGAGGAAAGCCATCAGTTGGTCGTCGGGCCGGAAGCGAGCAACTTGCCCCTTGTGTGGTTCGACCTTGTCGAGAGCGGCTTGCTTGATGTCGAGGTTCTCATCGAGATAGATCTGTGTTGTCTCGATCGACTCGTGGCCGCCACAGCGCGATCAGGCTGTGTTCGGCGCCTGCCTGCAGCACAACTGACCGCACTGATGTGGTGCGCACCTGCTCGCTAGCTGTGGCACCTGTCTTGCGAGGCTCCGCCGAGGCCGGATTTGGAGCTTGTGGTGGTCGTTAGCGACATCGATGTTCGTCTCTTGAGGGTGTTCCGCGCCGTGGTGGAGGCCGGAGGCTTCGCCAACGCTCAGGCCATCCTGAACGTAGGTGCCTCAACCATCAGCTCGCAGATGTCCCAGTTGGAAACACGGCTGGGCTATGTCGTTTGCCACCGTGGCCGCGGCGGATTCAGACTGACCGACAAGGGCGAGGCGCTCTACCGGCTCGTGATCGAGTTCTTTCAATCAGTGCAGAACTTCGAGATGCAGGCCGGCGAACTGCGCGGCGGCATGAACGGGCAACTGCGCATAGGGTTCATCGACAACATCGTTTCTGACCCGAACTCACCGTTCCGACCCGCGCTGGAGCGCTTCCGGCAGCAACCCCGCAACAACGCTCGCTTGTTGCTGGAAGTGACCTCTCCGCAAGAACTGGAGCGAGGCCTGCTGGACCACCGCCTCGATGTCGCGGTTGGCATCTTCTATAGCCGATTGCCCGGCTTGTCCTACGAGCCGCTCTACCTGCAGCGCGATGTGCTCGTCTGTCATCGCGACCATCCGCTGGTCCAGATCACCGATGAGTCCGAGCTGGCAACCGCGCTTCCATCGTGCCACAAGGTCCTGCGCTCCTTCTTGGGCACACATGAGTTCCCGTTCGCTAGCCCGGGAGGGCAGGCGATGGTGGCAAGCATCAGCCACATCGAGGCAGCGGCGCTGATGATTCTTACCGGTGACTGCATCGGATTCCTGCCACTGCACTACGCCAAGACTTGGATCGCCACGGGAGAGCTGGTGATGCTGTTGCCAAATCAGCTCTATCGCGACACCCACTTCTCTATCGCCACCAGGGCGGATCAGGTGCGCCCGCCGCCAGCACTTCACACCTTCCTCAGCTGCCTACGCGCCGCAAAGGTGCGAGACGTTGGCACACCCGAGGTGCACCCCTTCATCAGTTCGATGGCTGCGTAGGTTGGTTCGATTCACGACGATTTTTCTGGACTGACCTCGTCGATAGAGTCCCTTTCATGACGTGTCCCGAAGCAGTTCGCAGCGGGCGTCTGGCAGCAGGAGGATATCGAATGAAACGGTTCGTCGTCACGGTTTGCGCAGCTGCGCTGGCCATAGCGGGCGCGGCGCAGGCGGCCGACAAGCCGCTGACCAAAGTAAAGGCCGGCCACCTGGTCGCCATCGACATGGCGCCACTGTTCGTCGCCAAGGAGAGCGGCTGCTTCACCCAGCAGGGGCTGGACGTGGAGACGGTGTTCTTCGCGAATCCCGGCGACAACAACGCTGCGCTGGCCGGCGGTGCGATCGACTTCAGCACCAACCCGTTCACGCTGCCCTTCTTCGCCGCCAACAGCGGCGTTCCGATCCGCGTGATCTCCGCCGCAGGCGGCTGGGGAGTGATGGAAGTCGTCGCGCATGGCAAGCTGGGCTTCAAGTCGATGGATGACCTGAAGGGCCATATCAAGGCCGGCAAACCCAAGCTGAAGATCGCCACGCTGCAGGGCGACACGCTGGAGCTGATTCTCAAGCGCGAATTCGCCCGCCTCTCGATCGCCGACAAGGATGTCGAGCTGGTGTACTTCAACGACCTTCTGGCGATGGTTGAATCCTTCCGCACCGGCCGGGTCGACCTGCTCAGCCACATCAAGCCCTATACGACCGACATGGTGGTCAGCAAAGGGGCGACGGTCCTCACGACCAATGCGAAGACCTACTCCATGACCACGCCGAACACCGTGGTCAGCGTCCTCGAGAAGACCCTGAAGGATCGCCCGCAGATCGTCCAGGCCTACCTGAAAGGCCTCATCTGTGCCGCCGCAATCATCAACAAGCAACCCGAGAAGGCCACCGAGTACCTGGCCAAGGGCAACTACTACCGCGTTCCGCCCAAGGTGCTGTTGTCCTCCCTGAAGGCGGCGCCGGGGCCCGTGACCTTCACCCCCGACGTCGTCGCCATTCAGAGCGTCGTCGACGAGCTGACGAAGCTGGGCTACGTGAAAGGCACCACCGGCGCGGCTGACATCTTTCGCCTCGACATGATCAAGGCCCTGGAGAAGCAATGAGCGGCTCCGACACCAGCGTGAGCGCCGTCACGACCTTCGAAAGCCTTTCCGCACTGGCCCGTGCGGCGGTGCCGGATCATTCGACGCCCTTTTCGCCGGAGCTGACGCTGTGGCGCGAGCGCATGCCGGGCGGCCTGCACTGGTCAGGGCTGCTGCGGCGAGGCAACAGCCTGCGCATCACCGCGCGGGGGCCGCAAGCCAACGTCTCAGCGCTTTTCTACAACTTCGAGGACCGGGCCGAACGCTACAACATGCCGGACACGCTGAAGGCGCAGAGCACGGCCCACATCCGCAAGAGCCTGGTCTGCTACTCGGACATGGGCCGGGTGCTTTGCTCCGTCGTGGACTCGAACTGCGACTGGCACGACACGATCGGCGGCATGACCGACGCGGCCATCGTCGAGAAGCGCCACGGCATCAAGCGCTACCAGGAACACCGCAACGCGATGCACCGCAACGCGCGCGATGGCTTCTTGACGCAGCTGGGCAAGTGGGGCTTGGGCAAGCGAGACCTGGTGCCGAACGTCAACTTCTTCAGCAAGGTAGAGGTAAACGACGACGGCGACATGCGCTTCGTGGCGGAGCACAGCCGCGAAGGCGACTTCGTCGATCTGCGCTTCGAGATGAACACCATCGTCGTGCTGTCCACCTGTCAGCACCGGCTCGACCCCAACCCGAACTACGACCCAACCGCTGTCGAGCTGCTGTGCTGGCGGTCGGGAACGGCCGGCAAAGACGACCCGTGCCGCCTGTCCATGCCGGAGAACGGTCGCGGCTTCATCAACACCGAACGCTACTACCTGTGAACCAGAGGTCCTCCATGAACGTACGAATCGTTGAGAGTGATCTCGACCCGGCCGACGCGATCCTCGATACCGAGCATCCGCCGGGCACGCCCTGGATGCACGAGATCAAGAAGGGCCAGGTGTTCCGCATCGTCGACCTGGAGGGCAACCAGGCCGTCGACACCATCTTCTACAACGCGCGCGACACACAGGAGCGCTACAGCCTGATCCACACGATGCTGGCGCAGGAGAACCTGTACCTCGGCGTCGGCACGCAGATCATGTCCAGCGAAGGCCGGCCCATGCTCACGATCATTGCCGACACCTGCGGCCGGCACGACACCGTAGGCGGCGGAGCGTGTTCCTCCGAGAGCAACACGGTCCGCTATGCGCTTGAGAAGCGATTCATGCACAGCTGCCGGGACAACTACATGCTCGGCATCGCCGAGCACCCTGCCGGCCTGCACAAGCGCGACGTCGTCTCGAACATCAACTTCTTCATGAACGTTCCGATGACGCCCGGCGGCCGACTGACCTTCGAGGACGGCATCTCCGGCCCAGGCAAGTACATCGAGATGCGCGCCGAGATGGACATCCTGATCCTGATCTCGAACTGCCCGCAGCTCAACAATCCGGCCAACGGCTACAACCCCACTCCGGTGCGCTACCTGGTTTGGGGTGCACCGGCTGTTGGCTCGGGTGCGGCGTGATGGACGGGAAGTCGTTTCGATTCACCGCGCCGCTGATCGTCGGTGTGCTGTCGGTGGGCACCGTTCTTGGTGCATGGGAGCTTGCCGGTCTGCGCGGCGGCGCACTGGCCAGCGTGCTGCCGCCGCCCTCCCAGTTCCTGCGCAGCGTCGCCGAGAGCAACTTCCGCATCGGCCTGGGCTCGCAGGCGGCAAGCGTCACCCAATCCCTGATGGCGACCTTCCTGCGTGTGTTCGTAGGCATGGGCGTCGCCTTTGTCGCGGCGATCCTCACCGGCGCGCTGCTCAGTCTGTCTCGCATCGCGACTTGGAGCCTGTCGCCCATCCTGCAACTGCTCGCCCCGATCGCGCCGATCGCGTGGATTCCCACGGCCATCGTCGTCTTCGGCATCAGCGACGTCACGGCCATCTTCATCGTGTTCATGGGCGTCTACTTCATTCTGACGCTCGCCACGCTGGCCGAGATCCGGCGCATCCCACCCGAGTTCCATACGGTGGCCGGCAACCTCGGCGCCACGCCCCTACAGCGTTGGCTGTGGGTGACGCTGCCAGCGATCCTGCCTGGCGTGTTCGTCTTGCTGCGGACCAATTTCATCGCGGCATGGATGGCCGTGCTGGTCGCCGAAATGGTGGGCCTGCGCGACGGCCTGGGCGCCATCATCATGATGGGGCGCAATCTCTTCAACAACGAATTGGTGATGTTCGGCATGGTTGTGATTGGGCTCACCGGTTTCATCGTCGACCGGCTGCTGCAGCTCATCGGGCAGCGGGTGCTTTGGTGGAGGGTATGACGGTGCTGAAAAAGACTGAACCGGTCGACGCGTTCCAGGTTGAGCGGCTGACCGTCGACTACGGCGCCGACAACGGCGGTCCGCTGGGCGACTTTTCGCTCGATATCCGCCAGGGCGAGATCACATGCCTGCTTGGCCCCTCCGGCTGCGGCAAGACCACGCTGCTGAAGTCCCTTGGCGGCTTCGTCGTCGGGCGCGACACCGGCGGCGTGCTGTTCGAGGGCCGCTACCTGAATGGCCCTACGCCCGACATCGTGATGATCTTCCAGGAGAACAACCTGTTCCCCTGGCTGACCGTGCGCGGTAACGTGGAGTTCGGCCTCAAGTTCAAGCCGACGGCCGGCTCGCGTCGGGAGACGGTGGACACCATGTTGCGCACCGTCGGCCTGGCCGAGGCTGCCGATCGCTACCCGAACCAGCTCTCCGGCGGCATGCGGCAGCGCACGGCGATCGCACGCGCCCTGGTGTCGGATCCGCACGTGCTGCTGCTGGACGAGCCCTTCAGCGCGCTGGACATCAGCCTGCGCCGGCGCATGCACACGCTGGTGCTCGATCTGTGGGAGAAGACCGGCAAGACGATGGTGATGGTCACCCACAACATCGAAGAGGCGCTGCAGGTCGGTCATCGCGTGATCGTGCTGGGTGATCGGCCTGCGAAGGTGCTGATCGACGTGGACACAAGTTCGGACGCGATGAAGGACCGGTACTCGCCCGAGTTCCTGGCGCTGCAGCAGCGCATCGAGGCCGTCATCTACTGAGGACAGCGATGAACGGCATCCACGACATGGGCGGCCTGCACGGATTCGGGCCCGTGATCCAGGAGGATGACGAGCCCGTCTTCCACTCCTACTGGGAGAGCCGCGTCTTCTGCATCACGCAGGTGCTCGACACCAAGGCGATCTGGAACCTCGACGAGCATCGACACGAGATCGAGTTGATGCCGACGGCCGACTACCTGACTTCCGGCTACTACGGCCGCTGGTTGTTCGCCATGGAGCGCCTGCTCGACCGCAAGGGCATCCTGATGGCTGGCGAGGTTCAGCGTCGCGTCGACGAGATGCACGACGGGACTACACCCCTGACCGCTGCGGCGCCGGGAGCGCGCGGCTGGCCGCTGCGCGAGGAGTGCAAGGTGCGCTGGGGCGCATGGCGGCACGAGCAGACCGTCTCCCCACGGTTTGCCGTCGGTGACCGCGTGCGGGTGCGAAACATCCACCCGGAGAGCCACACGCGCGTGACCTCCTACGCCCGGGGCAATGTCGGCGTCGTCGATCGTGTCAACGCCGAAGCATGGGTGTTCCCGGACACCCGAGCGCACTACCGCGGCGAGAACACCCAGGCCGTCTACGGCGTGCGCCTGTCCGCAACCGACCTGTGGGGCCCGCAAGCCGAAGCCAACACCAGCGTCTTCATCGACCTGAGCGAAGACCACCTTGAGCCTGCCTGACTACACATGGACAAGAACCCTCCCAAAGAGAAGCCTTGGCAAGCGGTCCGCACCGAGGCTGTCGAGAGCCTCCTCGTCGAGCTCGGGGTGATCGACTCGGCCCGTGTTGACGAGATCGTGCGGCATTACGAAGAGAAGGTCGGACCGAAGGGCGGCGCGCGCGTCGTCGCGCGCGCTTGGGCCAATCCCGAATTCAAGAAGCGATTGTTGGCCGATGGCCTGGCCGCATGTGCCGAGCTGGGATTGGGCGGTCCGGAGACCGAGAAACTGCACGTCGTGGAGAACTCGCCGACGATCCACAACGCAGTGGTCTGCACGCTGTGCTCCTGCTACCCGTGGCCGATCCTTGGTATTCCGCCGGCCTGGTACAAGTCCAGCGCATATCGATCGCGCATGGTGCGTGAACCGCGGCGCCTGCTCGCCGAGATGGGGCTCGAGCTCGACTCGTCGGTCGAGATCCGGGTCTGGGACAGCGTCTCGGAGATCAGATACCTGGTTCTGCCGGAGCGTCCAGCGGGAACCGAGTCCTGCTCCGAAGAGCAACTTGCCGCGCTGGTCACGCGCGACGCGATGATCGGTGTGGCCCAGGTGACGCTGTGAACGCCGCCCTCCAAGCTTTCCCGGCCACGTTCCCGACCCCGTGGGCTGCCCGTGCGTTTGCCCTCGTCAATGCGGTTGCAGAGGCGGGCTTGTTCGACCTGCGAGACTTCCAGCAAGCGCTGATCGAGTCCATTCGAGCTCGTGAGTCCACGGGCGGATGCATAGGCGACGAGGCTGCCTACTACGACTGCTGGATCGAGTCGCTGACGACGCTGCTGGGCAAGAAGGGCGTTGCGCCTTCCAAGCTCGAGAGGGTGGAAACGGCTATCCGTGAGCGCCTGGCTTCTCCGGCACACACCCACGGTGACGGCCACGACGGGCACGACGATGATCACGACCATCGTGAGGATGGTTCGCCACAGCCAGTTTTTGTGGAGGCTGCGCGATGAGGCAAGTGTCGGCCAAGCCGTATGCCTTCCCGATCGAGGGCGACTTCGACCCGAGGTCGGCCGCACTTGTCGTGATCGACATGCAGCGCGACTTCTGCGACCCCGGCGGCTACATGGGGCAGCGCGGCGGCGACTTGACCGCGGCACAGGCGCTGATACCTCGAATCACTGCGCTGCGATCCGCTGCGCGGGCGGCAGGCATGCGCGTCATCTACACCCGAGAAGGGCATGCCTCCGACCTCGGCGACCTCCCAGCAAGCAAGCGTGCGAAGACTCGCCGCGCTGGTGCCGAGATTGGGTCCACGGGGGCGTTGGGCCGTTTGCTCGTTCGCGGTGAGGTCGGATGGGACATCGTCCCAGAACTTGCTCCTGCCGCGGGCGAAGCCGTGATCGACAAGGTCGGTACGGGCGCGTTCTTCGCTACGGAACTCGAGCACCGGTTGCGCGTGCAAGGCGTCGAGCAGGTGGTGCTTGTGGGCGTGACCACCGGGGTATGCGTCTCGACCACCGCCCGAGAAGCATCCGATCGTGGCTTTCACGTCCTCGTGTTGTCTGACTGCTGCGCCGAACCGGATCCTCACATGCATGAAATCGCGCTCTCGCTGCTTCAGATTGAGGGTGGCTACATCGCCACAGTTGCCGAGAGCGCGTCACTGCTCGACGTACTGCTGACTAGCGCCAAACCGGAAGGAGTCTCTCGATGAATCGAGCCGTAGGCCAAGGGCCGGGCGCAATCTCCCCCAGCTCCCTCCCGACCAAGCAAAGCACGACTTGGAGCGCGATTGCATCGATGCTGATGGGCGCACTCATCATCTATGGAGCGGGGTTTGCTCCGGGCATCCTCCATGGGCAGTCCCACGATAGCCGGCACACGCTCGGCTTTATCTGCCACTGAGACGGCCATGCTGACGCGCACTCTTTTCATTGGCCTGGCGGCGGGGGCGATCGCGGGTGCGGTCGCGGCCACCGTGCAGGCCACACTGATGCAGCCGCAGATCGTTCAAGCAGAGGCACTCGAAGCCTCACAGACCATGCACGACGCGGCGGTGCATCAGGTCGATGATCCGAGCGGAGGTCACACTCACCCCCAGAGCGAAGAGCCCTCCGATGATCCCCTGAAGCGCCATCTCGGAACGGTGATCGCGATCGTCTGTACCGCGATTGGCTACGGCCTGATACTCAGCAGCGTGATCGCTCTGAGCCAAAGGCGCGGATGGCGTTTCGGCCTGCTGCTCGGCGCAGTTGGATTCGTATCGATGCAGCTGGCGCCGGCGCTTGGCGCCCCACCCCAGCCACCAGGTCTTCCTTCCTACGACGTGCATGTATGGCAGTTGTGGTGGCTGTTGGCCGCAGGTTGCACGGCTGCCGCATGTCTCCTTGTCATCGATGCGGTGCAGGTGCGTCGGCCAGCCGGGCTCGCGCTATGCACGGCATTGGCTCTACTGCCTCATGTCGTGCGGCCGTTGTTCTCAGCCATGGGGCCCTTGCCCGAAGCCGGCCAGCTGACGTCTGCCTTCGCGCTGTCCTCGTTTGCAACCAGCGCCGTGCTCTGGCTGTCGCTTGGCGCGGTGGTTGGAGCGCTGCACAGCCGCGCACTTTCACCTTCCTAGTCTTAAGAGCGCCCGCCGGCGCCATGTTTGAGCCACCGCGCTGTGCGTCGGTGCGGTGTTCTTCGTCCTTACTCCTACGAAATCCGCCATGAATCAAAGCCTAGCACCCACTATCCGCGACTTGGCCCGGAAGGCCGCAACTGGGGCACTGCATCCGCTGACGATCGTTGATGAAGTTTTGCATCGGCTCGAGCACCACAAGGCCAATCCGATCTTCATCTCTACCGTCTCGCCCGAGGCGCTTAGGCAGCGTGCAGAAGAGCTGGCCGCGCTGCCGCCGGAGACCCGCGCGGCGCTGCCGTTGTATGGCGTGCCGTTCGCAGTGAAGGACAACATCGACGTCGCAGGCATGCCGACGACTGCCGGTTGCCCCGAGTTCGCCTACACGCCGACCAAGACGGCCTTCGTCGTGGAGCGCTTGCTTGCAGCGGGGGCCGTGCTCGTTGGAAAGTGCAACCTGGACCAGTTCGCAACCGGTCTGACCGGCATGCGTTCGGTCTATGGCAGCCCCGTCAACCCGTACAGCGCGGATCACGTCTCGGGCGGATCGAGCTCCGGCTCCGCGGTTGCCGTGGCCTGCGGCATCGTCAACTTCTCGCTGGGCACTGATACGGCTGGATCGGGACGCATTCCAGCAGGCTTCAACAACATCGTTGGCTACCGCCCCTCAAGTGGGTTGCTGAGCGCCTCGGGCGTGGTGCCCTGCGCACGGTCGATCGACACCGTCTCGCTGTTCGGCAACTGCACGGACGATGTTCGCCGCGTGCTCGCCGTGGCCGGGGGCTATGACGAAGATGATCCGTACTCGATCGAGTTGGCGTCGAGATCGGTGCCGGTGGGTGCCCCCGTCTTCGGCGTCCTTGAACCTCAAGAGGACTACTTCCTGGGCGACGACTACGCTCGGGCAGCCTATGAACACGGCGTCACGCAGTTGCAGGCGCTGGGCTACGCCACGGTCGCCATCGATTACGCGCCCTTCAAGGAGATCTCGGACATGACCTACTTCGGTCCGTCGATGTCCGAGCGGACCGCCGTCCTTGGGGAGTTCATCAGCACGCATCCGAACGCTACCTACACCGCCGTCGTGCGTGACGCCATCGTCAAGGCGGCGGACTTTTCTGCGGTCGACGCCTTCGCAATGTTGCATCGACTGAAGGCTCTGGAGCGCCAGACCGAAGGGGAAACTTGGTCGCGCGTCGACTTTCTCTGCATCCCCACCGCGCCAACGATCCACACCCGAGAGGCGGTGAATCGCGATCCGGCGTGGGGCTCGACGAGTTTGGGGGCCTACACCAACTTCGCCTCCCTCCTGGGGCTGCCAGCGATTTCGGTTCCGAACGGCTTCCGCCAGGACGGTCTTCCGACCGGGATCATGTTTGTCGGCAAGCGCACGGACGACGTGGCGCTCCTACATCTTGCCGAGAGCTTCGCTGCTTGACCTTGCAGGCGTTGAGCAAGCCAGGCCATGCAAGGCAATCCCGCACTTGGTTGACTGACTGGTCCTGGCAAGAGCTGCCACTCAGACGTCGTTCTTGGCTGGCAGCACCCAGTCTGTTGCTGTCCTTCGACCGGGCGACCCGAACGACAGCACTTGGCCGACCGGGCAGTGGACGGGAACCGTCTGCAAGGCTGCAGCGGAACAACCCGTTCGGATAGGGCCGGAAGCTGCGGGTCAGCGCGATCAGCGTGTTCAGAGGTGTTGAACAGGAAGTGCCGGCTCACCAGCTGTTGCGCAGCTCCCGCAGCTTGACGAACACCGTCTTCGCATCCGGCTGCTCCGGCAGGTCCGGAAAACTCTCCCGCAGCGTCGCGATCACGCTCGGGCTGGTCAGGCGGAAGAAGGTGTTGAACGCCTTCTCCTCTCGCAGCGTCGTCACCATCGAGGTGGCAGGGTCCTGTCCCTCCACGCGCGGCAGCAGCGCCTTCGCGGCGGCATTGTCCGGCTCGCGCGCGAGCGTGAACTTGAGGTTGTTCTCGATGTAGTCGTGCCCCGGATAGACCTGCGTGTCGTCGGGCAGCGCAGCGAGCTGCTTCACGAAGGTCTCGTACAGCACGGCCGGGTCGCCGCCGTTGTGGCAGTTGCCGGCGCCGGCGTTGAACAGCGTGTCGCCGGAGAACAGCGCCGGCCGGTCGGTGTGCGAGCGCAGGCAGATGTGGCACATCGTGTGGCCCGGCGTGTCCATGCACTCGAGTTCCACGCGCTTGCCGACCTTGATCACGTCGCCGGCCTTCACGCCGCGGTCCACGCCGGCGATGCGCCCGCCGGTGCGGTGGTGCGCGATCACCTTGGCGCCGGTGGCCGCGACCACCGCCGCGTTGCCGCCGGTGTGGTCGTGGTGCTCGTGGGTGTTGAGGATCTGCGTGATACGCCAGCCGTGCGCCTTCGCGGCGGCCAGGCACTTCTCGTGGTCCAGCGGGTCGATGGCCAGCGCCTCGCCGGTGTCGGGGCAGGCGATCAGGTAGTTGAAGTTGCGATACGCATTGCCGGTCCAGATTCGCTCGACGATCATCGTGGGGCTCCGCAGGTGGTGATGGGCCATTCTAGGAAGCCTCGCGAGTCCCCACTCGTCGCTTGCCGTCGCGTGAACGACACACGCCCGTCACGCGCCGAAGTCACGCTCCCGACCGATCCGCACGCCCGCGTCCGCGGCGTCGCCCACTTCTTCGAGAGCTCCTCATGACGACTTCGAGATTGCTGTGGCGCGGCTTGGCCGCGACTGTCCTTGCCGGCTTCACCACGCTGTCGCTGGCGTCTGCCAGCGGTGTCGTGATCAGCCAGGTCTACGGAGGCGGCGGCAACAGCGGCGCGCCGTTGGGCAACGACTACGTCGAGCTGTTCAATGCCGGCAGCGCGGCGGTCGACGTGACCGGCTGGTCGGTGCAGTACGCATCGGCCACCGGCTCGGGCACCTTCGCGGCCAACTCGCCCGCGCTGCTGCCGCCGCTCGCGCTGCAGCCGGGGCAATCGCTGCTGGTGGGCCTGGCGTCAGGCGGTTCGGCGGGTGCGCCGCTGCCGCCGGCCGATGCCACAGGCACGATCAACATGAGCGCCAGCGCGGGGAAGGTGGTGCTGGTCAATGCGGGCACCGGCCTCGACTGCAACGGCGGCTCCGTGCCGTGCAGCCCGGCGCAGCTGGCGCAGATCGTCGACCTGGTCGGCTACGGTTCGGCCAATTTCTTCGAGACCGCGCCGGCACCCGGCGCCGCCAACACGACGGCGCTGCTGCGCGCGGCCACCGGCTGCACCGACGGCGACAACAACGCCGCCGATTTCGCCACTGGCGCGCCGGCGCCGCGCAACAGCGCGTCGCCGCTGGCGCCATGTGCCGGCGTACCGGGCGAGCAGCCGATCGTGCCGACCTGTCCGGGCGTGGCCGTGCCCGCAGGTGTGGGGGGTTCGGTCACGCTGAACGCCACCGATGCCGACAGCATCGTCACCAGCGGCGCATTCGGTGGCCCCGTACCGGCAGGCTTTGCGCTCGGGCCGTTCACGCCGGCGCCTGGCGACGGAGGCACCGCCACCGTCGAGCTTCTGATTGGTGCCTCGGTGCCGGCCGGCAGCTACAGCGTGCCGGTGAACTTTGCGAACAACGAGATGCAGACCGCGAGCTGCAACGTCGATGTGACGGTCAGCAGTGTCGTTGCCACGGCGATCTACAACATCCAAGGCTCCGGCAGCACGAGCCCGCTGGTCGGCCAAACCGTGACCACCAGCGGCGTGGTCACGAAGCTCACCAACAACGGCTACTTCCTGCAGGACATGAACGGGGACGGCAATCCGGCCACGTCCGACGGCATTTTCGTGTTCACGAGCAACCCACCCAGCGCCACGGTGGGCCAACTGCTGCAGGTCACCGCCAAGGTGGCGGAGTTCAACCCCGGCGCGGCGAGCAATCCCGTCACCGCGGCCAACCCGGTCACCGAGTTGACCGACGTGTCGGCGCAAACGCTGCTCGGCTCCGGCCTTGCGATCGCGCCCACCGCCATCTCGCTGCCCGAGACGGTGAGCGGCGAGCTGGAGCGGGTCGAAGGCATGCTGGTTCGCATCGACACGCTGCTGACCGTGTCGCAGAACTATTTCCTCGGCCGCTACGGCCAGGCCACGCTGTCGGCCGGCGGCCGCATGGAAACGCCGACCAACCGCCACCGCCCCGGCACGCCGGAGGCCGCGGCGCTGGCCGACGCCAATCTGCGCAGCAGCATCGTGCTCGACGACGGCACGAGCCTGCAGAACCCCAGCCCCATCCCGTACATCGGCCAGGACGCCACCTTGCGCGCCGGCGACACGGTGCAAAGCCTGACCGGCGTGATCGACTACGGCCTCGCCACCGACAGCAGCGCGGGCCCGGCCGACTACCGCATTCATCCGACCGTCGCACCGGCGATCACGCGCGCCCATCCGCGCAGCGCTGCGCCGTCGGACGTGGGCGGCAACCTGAGGGTCGCGAGCTTCAACGTACTGAACTACTTCACCACGCTGGACGACGGCACGGCCGGCTGCTTCCCGAGCCACACGCGCAGTGACTGCCGCGGCGCCGACAACGCCAGCGAGTTCACGCGCCAGCGCACGAAGATCATCGCGGCGCTGGCCGCGATCGATGCCGACGCGGTCGGCCTGATGGAGATCGAAAACAACGGCAACACCGCGGTGCAGAATCTGGTGGACAGCCTGAATGCGACGCTCGGCGCCGGCACCTATGCCGCGCTGCCACTGCCCGCCGGGGGCACCGGCGGCGACGCGATCCGCGTGGGCATGATCTACAAGCCGGTGCGCCTGTCTCTGGCCGGCGGCGCACTGTCGGACACGAATCCGGTGCACGACCGGCCGCCGCTCGCGCAGACGTTCGCGGCGCCCAACGGCGAAAGGTTCACGCTGGTCGTCAACCACTTCAAGTCCAAGGGCTGCAGCGGCGCCACCGGCGCCGACCTCGATCAGGGCGACGGACAGGGCTGCTTCAACGCCCGGCGCTCGCAGCAAGCTGAAGCCCTGCGCAGCTTCATCGCGACGCTGCAGGCCGGCGCCGGCGACACGGACGTACTGGTGATCGGCGACCTGAACGCCTATGCGAAGGAAGATCCTGTCGTCGTGTTCACGAACGCCGGCTACGTCGACGCAATCGGCCGCTTCGACGGTTTCGGCTACTCGTATGTCTTCGACGGCGCGGCCGGCCGGCTCGATCATGCGCTGGCCACGGCGTCGCTGAGCCCGCAGGTGACCGGCGTGACCGCCTGGCACGTCAACGCCGACGAGCCCTCGGTGATCGACTACAACCTCGAGTTCAAGGCGCAGGACCTGTACACGCCCACGCCCTTCCGCTCGTCCGACCATGACCCCGTGTTGATCGGCCTGTCGCTGGTGAAGACGCTGACCGGCACGCCGGGACGCGACATCATCGTGGGCACCCCCGGCGACGATGTGATCACCGGCGGCGCCGGCATCGACGTGCTGAGCGGTGGCGGCGGCCGCAACGTCTTCGTCTACACGTCGATGCGCGACGCGGTGGACGCCATCACCGATTTCAAGCCCGCGATCGACCGGCTGGACCTGTTCGCACTGCTCGCGAGCATCGGGCGCGATCCCGGCCGAGCCGTGGACGACGGCGTGGTGCGTGTCGTCGACACCGCCCACGGTGCCAGGGTGCAGATCGATGCGGACGGCAGCGCCGGGCGCTTCCCCGCGCTGCCGCTCGTCACGCTGCGCGGCGTGTCGGCGAGCCAGATCGACATGCGGCGCGACTTCGGGCTGTGAGTGCGGTGCCGCGTGCCGCCGTCGCGGCCGGGCACCTCTCCGAGCAGCGGAAGACGCTTTCGTTCTGGGCGTCCGCTCAGATCGACATGCGCCGCCGCACGCCGTCCGCTTCCATGTCCTTGCCCCGCCCGCGCTGCACGATCTCGCCGCGCTCCATCACCAGGTACTGGTCGGCGAGCTCGGCGGCGAAGTCGTAGTACTGCTCGACCAGCACGATCGCCATCGTCTTGCGGTCGGCGAGCATGCGGATCACGCGGCCGATGTCCTTGATGATGCTCGGCTGGATGCCCTCGGTCGGTTCGTCGAGGATCAGCAGCTTGGGGCCGGCCGCCAGCGCACGGGCGATCGCGAGCTGCTGCTGCTGGCCGCCGGAGAGGTCGCCGCCGCGGCGGTTCACCATCTGCTTGAGCACCGGGAACAACTCGAACAGCTCGGCCGGGATCGGCGTCTTGCCCGGCTTGTAGGCCAGGCCCATGCGCAGGTTTTCTCCGACGGTCAGGCGGCCGAAGATCTCGCGGCCTTGCGGGACGTAGCCGACGCCTTTGCGCACACGCTCGTAGGGCGTGTCGCGGGTGATGTCGGCGCCGTCGAGGCGGATCGTGCCGGTCTTGACGGGGACGACGCCCATCAGGCTCTTGAGCAGCGTGGTCTTGCCGACGCCGTTGCGGCCGAGGATGACGGTCACCTCGCCGAGCGCGGCGTCGAAGCCGACGTTGCGCAGGATGTGCGAGCCGCCGTAGTACTGGTTGATGCCTTCGAGCTTCAGCATGGCGTCGCCTCGTTCCACCTCAGCGTCATCCCGGCGAAAGCCGGGATCCACTGCATGTCACAGTGCAGACGCAACGAGTGGATCCCGGCTTTCGCCGGGATGACGGAGCATTTACCTGCCAAGGTACACCTCGACAACCTTGTCGTTCGCCTGGACATCCGCCAGCGACCCCTCCGCGAGCACGCTGCCCTCGTGCAGCACCGTGACCTTCTTCCCCGGATCGTCGTGCGTGAGCTCGTGGATGAACTTCATGTCGTGCTCCACGACGACCAGCGAATGGTTCCCTTGCAGCGAACGGAACAGCTCCGCCGTGCGCTCGGTCTCCTCGTCGGTCATCCCCGCCACCGGCTCGTCGAGCAGCAGCAGCTTCGGGTCCTGCACCAGCAGCATCCCGATCTCCAGCCACTGCTTCTGCCCGTGCGACAGCAGCCCGGCCGTGCGCTGCGCGCTGTCTTTCAAATGAATCAACGCCAGCGTCTCGCCGATGCGGTCGAGCTGCTCGCCGCTCAAGCGGAAGAACATCGAGGCCTTGACGCCGCGGTCATCCTTCAACGCGAGCTCGAGGTTTTCGAACACCGACAGCTGCTCGAACACCGTCGGCTTCTGGAACTTGCGGCCGATGCCGATCGACGCGATGTCGTCCTCGCGCAGGCGCAGCAGGTCGATCGTGGAGCCGAAGAAGGCGCGCCCGGCGTCGGGCCGCGTCTTGCCGGTGATCACGTCCATCATCGTCGTCTTGCCGGCGCCGTTGGGGCCGATGATGCAGCGCAGCTCGCCGGCGCTGATCGACAAGGTGAGCGCGTTCAGCGCCTTGAATCCGTCGAAGCTGACCGTGATGTCGTCGAGGTACAGGATGGCGCCGTGCGTGACGTCGAGCTCGCCCTCGTGCACGACGCGGCCGAAGCTCGCTTCGCGCCCGCCGGAGCCGCCGCCGGCCTTTCTGAGTTCCATCGCCTCGCGCCTGCGCGCGCCGGCTTCCATCAGATCGGGCGTCATTCGCGCGGCTCCTTCTTGCGGCCGCGCAGCAGGCCGACGATGCCCTGCGGCAGGAACAGCGTGACCGCGATGAACAGCGCGCCGAGGAAGTACAGCCAGAACTCCGGGAACACCTGCGTGAACCAGCTCTTCGCGCCGGTCACGAAGAACGCGCCGACGATCGGTCCGATCAGCGACGCGCGCCCGCCGACCGCCGCCCAGATCGCGATCTCGATGCTCGCGGCCGGCGACATCTCGCTCGGGTTGATGATGCCGACCTGCGGCACGTACAGCGCGCCGGCAATGCCGCACATCACCGCCGAGATCACCCAGATCGTCAGCTTGTAGCGCAGCGGGTCGTAGCCGGTGAACATCACGCGCGACTCGGCGTCGCGGATCGCCTGCAGCACGCGGCCGAATTTGCTCGTCACCAGCCAGCGCGCGAACAGGAAGAAGCCGATCAGCGTGAGACCCGTGACGATGAACAGCACCATGCGGGTCGACGGCATCGCGATCGGGATGCCGAGAATGCGCTTGAAGTCGGTGAAGCCGTTGTTGCCGCCGAAGCCGGTCTCGTTGCGGAAGAACAGCAGCATCGTCGCGAAAGTCATCGCCTGCGTGATGATCGAGAAGTACACGCCCTTGATGCGCGAGCGGAACGCGAAAAAGCCGAACACGAACGCGAGCAGGCCGGGCACGAGCACGATGAGCAGCAGCGTGGCGACGAAGCTGTCGCTGAGCGACCAGTGCCACGGCAGCGCCTTCCAGTCGAGGAAGACCATGAAATCCGGCAGGTCGCTCTGGTAGTTGCCGTCGCGCCCGATCTGGCGCATCAGGTACATGCCCATCGCGTAGCCGCCGAGCGCGAAGAACACGCCGTGGCCGAGCGAGAGGATGCCGGTGTAGCCCCAGATCAGGTCCATCGCGAGCGCGGCGATCGCGTAGCACATGATCTTGCCGACGAGGGCGACGGCGTAATCGCTCAGGTGCAGCGGGTGGCCTTGGGGCACGACGAGGTTGAGCAGCGGCGCCAGCACGAGCACGGCGGCCAGTGCAGCGAGCACGGCGAGCCAGGCGCGCGGGCTCAGAAAGCGCGTCGGCGGCTGCGTGTTGGCCGAGACGGGCTCGACCGGGGTCACCCCCGCTTCTTTCAGTACCGCACTCATACGCCCTCCTCCGTCACCCCGGCGAAAGCCGGGGTCCACCGGTGGAGGTCCGCGAGCAGTGGATCCCGACTTTCGTCGGGATGACGGTCCTGGGCGGCCCATTCACCCTCCCCCGTCACCCCGGCGAAAGCCGGGGTCCACCGGTGGAGGTCCGCGAGCAGTGGATCCCGACGTTCGTCGGGATGACGACCCTGGGCGCTCATGCTTCCGCGCTCCGACCCTTCATCGCGAACATGCCTTGCGGCCGTTTCTGGATGAAGACGACGATGAACACCAGCACCATGATCTTGGCCAGCACCGCGCCGGTCCAGCCTTCGAGCAGCTTGTTCAGCACGCCCAGTCCGAGCGCTGCATACACGGTGCCGGCGAGCTGCCCGACGCCGCCGAGCACGACGACCATGAACGAGTCGACGATGTAGCCCTGGCCGAGGTCCGGCCCCACGTTGCCGACCTGCGACAGCGCACAGCCCGCCAGCCCCGCGATGCCGGAGCCGAGCGCGAACGCGTAGGTGTCGACCCGGGCCGTGTTCACGCCCATGCACGCCGCCATTGGGCGGTTCTGCGTGACGCCGCGCACGAACAGCCCGAGCCGTGTGCGCGCCACCATGAAGGCAAGACCGGCCAGCACCAGCGCGGCGAACACGATGATCGCGATGCGATTGAACGGCAAGGTGAGGTTGCTCAGCGCCTGCACGCCGCCGCTCAGCCACGACGGGTTCTCCACCGGCACGTTCTGCGCGCCGAAGATCGAGCGCACGGCCTGCATCAGGATCAGGCTGATGCCCCAGGTGGCGAGCAGCGTTTCGAGCGGCCGGCCGTACAGCCAGCGGATCACGCTGCGCTCCAACGCCGCGCCGACGAGCGCCGAGGCGAGGAAGGCCGCCGGAATCGCGGCGAGCACGTACCAGTCGAACCACCCGGGCAGGTAGCTTCGGAACAGGTTCTGCACGAGATAGGTCGCGTAGGCGCCGATCATCATCAGCTCGCCGTGCGCCATGTTGATGACGCCCATCAGCCCATAGGTGATCGCCAGGCCCAGCGCGACCAGCAGCAGGATGGAGCCGAGGCTCACGCCGGTGAACACGACGCCCAGCCGCTCGCCCCAGGCGAGGCGCGACTCGAGGGCCGACAGCGCGACCTTCAGCTCGGCGCGCACCTCGTCGTCGGTTTCGGCGCCGGGTGCGAGGCGCTGCAGCAGCAGCGTCCGGGTGGCGGGAGAGTCGCTCGCGGCCAGCAGTCGGGCGGCTGCGAGGCGCCTGGACTGGTCGGCCGCGGTGACGAGCACGGTCGCGCGCAGCAGTCCGAGGTCGGCCTTCAGCGACGCGTCAGTCTCTGCGGCGAAGGCTTTTTCGATCAGCGGCAGCGTCGATTCGTCGGCGGCGTCGCGCAGCTGCGCCACCGCGGAGGCGCGCTCGGCGCGGTGCGGCGACAGCAGCTTCAGCGAAGCCAGCGCCGCTTCGATCTCGCTGCGCATGCGGTTGTTGTTGATGACGTCTTCGGCGTCGTCGGGCAAGGCCGCCTTCTCGCCGGTGGCGGCGTCGATGGCGTCGTCGCCGCGCACGATGAACACCCGATCGCCGGCGGTCTTCACGGCATCGTCGAGCAGGGCCTCGAAAAACGGCTGCGCCTGCGGGTCGCCGCTCGCTCCGGCCTGCGCGATGGCGGCCGCACGGTCGTCGTTGTCGCCGGTGGCCATCGCGCGCACCTGCTCGGCCGTCAGTGCGTGGGCGAATGGGGCGCAGAGGCAGATGACTATGGCGAAGGCGATGCGGGAAACAAGCACTGCGGAACCTTGGTGAGAACGAAGCGGCCGACGCGCCTTGCGCGCCGGCCCAACCCAACGCTTACTTCTTCTCGGGTTCGTCCTTCTTCTTGTCGTTGCCCTCGATGTACGGGCTCCACGGCTTGGCCTTCACCGGGGCCGGCGTCTTCCACACGACATTGAATTGCCCGTCGGCCTTCACTTCACCGATGAACACCGGCTTGTGCAGGTGGTGGTTCTTCATGTCCATCGTCGACGTGAAGCCGCCCGGCGCCTTGAAGGTCTGGCCGGCCATCGCGGCGATGACCTTGTCGGTGTCGGTTGTCTTCGCCTTCTCGACCGCCTGCTTCCACATGTGGATGCCGATGTAGGTGGCTTCCATCGGGTCGTTGGTCAGCGGCTTGTCGGCGCCCGGCAGCTTCTTCGCCTTTGCGTAGTCGGCCCACTTCTTCTTGAACGCGTCGTTGGCCGGGTTCTTCAGGCTCATGAAGTAGTTCCAGGCGGCCAGGTGGCCCACCAGCGGCTTGGTGTCGACGCCGCGCAGCTCTTCTTCACCGACCGAGAACGCCACCACCGGCACGTCGGTTGCCTTCAGGCCCTGGTTGCCGAGTTCCTTGTAGAACGGCACGTTGGAGTCGCCGTTGATCGTCGAGATCACCGCGGTCTTGCCGCCGGCGGCGAATTTCTTCACGTCAGCCACGATGGTCTGGTAGTCGCTGTGGCCGAACGGCGTGTACTTCTCGTCGATGTCGCTGTCCTTCACGCCCTTGCTCTTCAGGAAGGCGCGCAGGATCTTGTTCGTCGTGCGCGGGTACACGTAGTCGGTGCCCAGCAGCACGAAGCGCTTGGCGCCGCCGCCGTCCTTGCTCATCAGGTACTCCACTGCGGGAATCGCCTGCTGGTTGGGCGCCGCGCCGGTGTAGAACACGTTCTTGCTGAGCTCTTCGCCTTCGTACTGCACGGGGTAGAAGAGCAGGCCGTTGAGTTCCTCGACGACCGGCAGCACCGACTTGCGCGACACGCTGGTCCAGCAGCCGAACATCACGGCGACCTTGTCCTGGCCGATCAGCTGCTTGGCCTTTTCGGCGAACAGCGGCCAGTTCGACGCCGGGTCGACGACCACCGGCTCGAGCTTCTTGCCCATCACGCCGCCGGCGGCGTTGATCTCGTCGATGGTCATCAGCGCGACGTCCTTCAGGACCGTCTCCGAGATCGCCATCGTGCCCGACAGTGAGTGCAGGATGCCGACCTTGATGGTGTCGGCGGCATGGGTGAGGCCGCTCAGGCCGAGCGCGCCGACGGCGAGGCCGACGGCGCTTAGGGTTTTCGCGAACGTGCGACGGGTGTGCTTCATGGACAGGCGCTCCTTGGGTTGACCGGCTCCAACCCCTCCGGGATGGACGAGCGCAGGTTACGGAGTGCCTGCCGTTCCCGGAATACGCCACATGGCGTAGGGGATCAACCGACATGCCTTGGCGGCCGATGCGGAGAAGGTCCGTCTCGGTCGACAATACGGGCCTTTCAGCGTCTGGCTCCATCCATGTCCACCGACACGTCCCCGCCGGCTCCGGCCACCGTGAACCCCGCCGACTGCGCGCAGGAGCTCAAGCAGCGCTTTCCGGCGCTGTTCGGCAGCGGCTTCAAGCCGTTGAAGCTGCGCATCCAGACCGACATCCAGGAGCGTGCGCCGGGTGTGTTCAGCAAGCAGGCGCTGTCGGCGTTCTTCCGGCGCTACACCGGCAGCACCGGCTACCTGATCGCGATGACGAAGTCGCCGAACCGCTTCGACCTCGACGGCAACGCGAGCGGCGAGGTGAGCGAAGAACACCGTCAGTTGGCGGTCGAAGAGTTGGCCCGCCGGCGGGCGAACCACCAGGCGAAGGTGGATCAGGTGGAAGACGCCCGCAGGAAACGCGCGGCGCTGCTGCGCGACTTCGAAACGACGACGCTCACGCCGGCGAATTTTTGCGTGCTGAAGGGGATTGCGCCACAGGCGCTGGACGCGCTGCTGGAGACGGCGCGGCGCGAGGCGCAGGAGCGGGCGCAGCAGGCGCCGCGGGAGGCGCGAGAGGCGCGAGAGGCGCCACGGCACGAGCATCGGCGCGACGGCGGAAGGCGTCCCGGCAAGCAGGATCGGCCCGCGCCTCGCTGAGTTGAGTTGCTCCCTCTCCCTCTGGGAGAGGGCTGGGGTGAGGGCTGCGGCGCCTGCGAACTTCATTTGCGTGTCCACCGCCGCGCCCTCACCCTAACCCTCTCCCAGAGGGAGAGGGGACAAACTCCCTCCCAGGGAGGGGAGCCCACCAGTTCACCAAGAATCGCTGCGCGTCATCGGTTCCCAACGCCCCGCGCGCGCCTTGTACACGCTGACCACGCCGTAGTACTGCTCGCCGTCCTCGCGGAAGCGGATGTTGTTCGTGACCGGCGCCAATGCGTCGATGCGCTTGAGCTCTTCGAGCACCGTTTTCGGATCGGCGCTGTCGCTGCGCTGCATCGCCGAGGCCAGCACGTAGACCGCGTCGTAGGCATAGTGCGCGCCGTACACCGGGTCGCCCTTGAAAGCCTGGTTGAACTTGGCGAGGAACTGCGGGCCGGCGACGAACTCGCGCGCCTCGATGATCGGCGACGTGGCGTACACACCGCGGATGCCGGCGACCGCGCTGGGCATCTTGTCGGTCTTGATCGTGTCGCCGCCGACGATCTGCATGTCGGTCATGCCGGCCGCGACCAGCTGCTGGATCAGCGCTGCCACCTGAAAGTCGGCGAGCGTGGTCACGAACACGTCGACGCCGGCCGTCTTCAGCTCGGGCACGAGCTTGGCAAAGTCGGTGGTCTTGTCGTCCAGGCTCGCGCGAACCGCGATTTCCTTGCCGTTCTTCCTGATCTCGGCCGCGGCCAGGTCGGCCAGGCCCTTGCCGTACGGCGTGCTGTCGTCCACCACCGCGAACTTCTTGCCTTCGATCTGCGTGGCAGCGTAGGAGCCCAGCGCCTTGGACTGCATCGCGTCGCTGGCCACCAGGCGCAGCGTGGTCGGAAGACCGAGCTGCGTGTATTCGGGTTTCGTGGAGATCGCGAGCTGCGCGATGTGGGCCGTCGCGTAGATCGGCGCCGCGGCAATGCTCACGCCCGAGTTCAAGTGGCCCACGACGGCCACCACGCCGGCATCGAGCAGCGTCTGCGCACCGGCCTTGCCGGTTTCCGCGTCGGCCTTGTCGTCGACGACGACGAGTTCGAGCGTGACCGGCTTGCCGTCGATCTTGAAGCCCCGGGCATTCAATTCGTCGACGGCGAGCTGGACGCCGTTTTTCATGTCGGTGCCCAGCGGCCCAAGCGGCCCGGACATCGGCTGGGCAACACCGATTTTCACGGTATCCGGGATGCGGTTGCAGGCGGCGAGCAGGAATGCCGAAGCGATGGAACCGCACACCAACAGTGAGCGCATGTAAGTCATGGAAACGGCCTGTAAATGGGAGAGTGACCGAGTATGTGCGCCAGGACCCGAGGATGATGCGGCGTTTACGAGGCGGTTTGTGACGTTTGAAGCAAGTAGGTCACTTTTTTAGTGGATCGTGGCCCCGTGCGCGCAGTTCGCGCAGCGAAAACCGTCACCGTTGCGCCAGCGAAGCCACCCGCCGCATCGCGAGGTTCGCGGCCGCCGTGCGCGTTTCGACGCCGAGCTTCTCGTACACGTGCTCGAGGTGCTTCTTCACCGTGGCCGGGCTCGAGCCGAGGATGTCGCCGATGTCGCGGTTGGTCTTGCCCTTGACCACCCAGTACAGCACCTCGGCTTCGCGCAAGGTCAGCTTGAAGCTCGCCATCATCGCCTCGACGACCGCCGTGTCGGACACCTCGCGCATCACGATCAGCCAGTCTTCATCGCTGGTGCGCTCCTGCAGGTTCAGCACCAATTGGCGCGCGCCGTTCACGAGGGCGAGCGGCTTGGGTGCGAGCCCCTGCCCGGCTTGCGCCGACTCCGCCTGGACCCAGTTCAGCAGCTGCGCGGGCACCTGCGACAAATCGAACGGAGCCGCTTCGATGCCGAAATAGGCCTGCAGCAGCTTGCGCGCGAGCGGCGTCTGCCACACCGCGCGGCCGCTGCCGATGTGGATGGCCATCGTCGCGTGGCCGAACGCATCGAGCGCATTGCGCGCCTGGCGGGCCTGGCGCGCGCCCTGCATGTGCACGGCGATGCGGGCGATGACCTCGCGCGGGCGGATCGGCTTGGTCACGTAGTCCACGCCGCCGGCCTGGAACGCAGCGACCACGTGTTCGGTTTCGGTCAGGCCGGTCATGAAGACGATCGGGATGTGCGCGGTGTCGGGGCGGGCCTTCAGCCGGCGCGCAACTTCGAAGCCGTCCATCCCGGGCATCACCGCGTCGAGCAGCACGATGTCGGGCAGTGCCTGCGCCGCGCGCTGGAGCGCCGCCTCGCCGTGGGTGGCAACGAGCACGGTGTAGCCCGATTCGTCGAGCGCATCGTGCAGCACCGAGAGGTTGTCGGGCACGTCGTCGACGATCAGCACGACGTCGGCGGCGGGGCGCTCGATGCCGTCGCGCTCGCCCAGGTCGGCCGGCGTGTCACTGAGCCAGGGGCGCATTGCGGGCCTTTCGCAGAACGCCGCTGATGGCGTCGAGTTGGAACCGGCGCGCGAGGTCGCGCAGGTGGACGACGAACGGCTGGCAGGCCGGCGCTTCCGCTTCGATGGCATCGAGCAGCCGCACGATGCCGCGGTAGTAGCCGAGGTCCACCATTTCGGCGAGCGCGCGCAAGCGCTCCTCGGCGGGATAGTGGAACGCAGGCCCGGCGCCCGCCGCGGCGGGCGCCGGCTCGGCAGGCGGCAGCGGCGCGTGCAGCCACTCCAGCGCCAGCGCACGGCCGAGCCAGTCCAGCAGCTCCGCCTTGCGCACCGGCTTCAGCACGAAATCGCCGGGCGCGATGCCGGCGTCGTTGTCCAGCCCCTTGTCGAAGGCGTTGGCCGACACGATGGCGACCGGCGCGTCGCTGAGGCCGCCGGCGCGCATGCGGCGAATCGTTTCCCAGCCATCGATGCCGGGCATCGCGAGGTCCATCAGGATCGCGTCGGGCCGGCATTCGCGCAGCAGCGCGAGGCATTCGAGGCCCGAGGCGGCGCGGCGCACGTCGAAGCCCAGCGGCGACAGCACGTTGACCAGCAGATCGCGGTCGACCTCCTCGTTGTCGACGACGAGCACCGTGCGCCTCGGGCCGCCGTAGCCGATGCGCAGCACCCGCGGCAGCTCCCTCTCGGCAACCGCCGCGCGCACTTCCGGCAGGAACAGCCGGATGCGGAACAGCGTGCCCGGGCCGCCGCCGGCGAGCTGGCGCGACGCCGGCACGCTGTGCACGGTCATCTCGCCGCCCATCAGGTCGGTGAGCATCTTGCTGATCGTGAGTCCGAGGCCCGTGCCGCCGCCGGTGGCGCTGCCCGCCGCCGAGCCGCGCGCGAACGGCTCGAAGACCTGTGCGATTTCGTCGGGAGCGATGCCCGGGCCGGTGTCCTCGATCTCGAACACCGCCATCTCGCGCGCATGGCTCAAGCGCAACACCACCTGCCCTTCGCTGGTGAACTTGACGGCGTTGCCGATCACGTTGATCAGCACCTGGCGCATGCGCTTCTCGTCGGTGCGCACGACTTCGGGGATCGCCCCGTCGACCTCGTAGCGGAAGCCAATGCCCTTGCCGGCCGCCTGCAACTCGAACATGCGCGCGATCTGCTGCACGCAGTCGCGAAAGCGCATCGGCTTCACGTCCAGCGTGAGCTTGCCGCCTTCGATGCGGGCGATGTCCAGTGTGCCTTCGATCAGCGACAGCAAATGGTCGCCGCCGCGGCGGATCACGCTGACGGCCTGCTTGCGGTGCGGCGGAACCGCTTCGTCCTCGTCGAGCAGCTGCGCGTAGCCGATGATGCTGTTCAGCGGCGTGCGCAGCTCGTGGCTGATGGCCGAGATGTAGCGGCTCTTGGCCTGGTTGGCGAGGTCGGCGGTGCGCTTGGCCTGCTGCAGCGCCTCGTCGGTGCGGCGGTGCGATTCGATCTCGTCGCGCAGCGCCTGCGCCTGCTCGTTCAGTGCGTGCGTCTGGCGGTTGCTTTCTTCCTGCGCGACCTGCCGGCTCTTGTGGGTCAGCACCAGCCACCAGGTCACGATCGCGGCGACGACGACGAGCGCGGCAAACACCTTCATGAAGCCCAGCCCGATCGCCTGCATCGTCGCCTCGCGCACGCCGGCCGCCTGCGCGACGATCTGGTTCAGCTCATGCTGGTAGATCAGGTAGAACAACATGCCCAGCGCCGGCACGATGGCCGACATCAGCAGCAGGTAGCGGCCGAGCTCGGTGTTCAGCCGCAGCCACAGCGCATCGGGCAGCAGCGCGCGCGCAGCGGCCTGCCATTGCGCCGACCAGCTCGCCTGCGGCTTGCACATGTCGTTGCAGCGCGCGTCGAGCGAGCAGCACAGCGAGCAGATGTGGCCGAGGTAGGCGGGGCAGTAGGCCATGTCCTCGGTCTCGTATTCGCGTTCGCAGATGGTGCAGGTTTGGAGGCGGGTGAAGAGGTCCTTCGATACCTCAGGATGAGCGGGTTTCGGTTCGCGCGCCAGGTAGTACTTGCCTTTCGTGTACCAGGCAATCAGCGGTGAGGCCACCAGCGCCGTCGCCAGCGCGATCAGCGCCGAGAACGCCTGGGCCATCGGCCCCATCAAGCCGAGATAGGCCGTGATCGACAGCACCGACGCCAGCCCCATCGCCCCGACTCCCACCGGGTTGATGTCGTACAGATGCGCCCGCTTGAACTCGATGCCCTTCGGCGACCAGCCCATCGGCTTGTTGATCACCAGGTCGGCCACCACCGCCATGATCCAGCTGATCGCGATGTTGGAATACAGCCCCAGCACCTTGCCGAGCGCCGAGAACACGTTCAGTTCCATCAGCATCAGCGCGATCAGCGTGTTGAAGATCACCCACACGACCCGGCCCGGGTGGCTGTGGGTCAGCCGCGCGAAAAAGTTCGACCACGCAAGCGAGCCTGCATACGCGTTCGTCACGTTGATCTTCAGCTGGGACACCACCACCAGCAGCGCCGTCGCGGCAATCGCCCAGCTCTGGCGCGGGAACACGTACTCGTAGGCCGCAAGGTACATCTGGTTCGGATCGACCGCCCGCTCCACCGGCACCGAATGGCTGATCACGAGGTAGGCGAGCAGCGCACCGCCCAGCATCTTGAGCACCCCCGGCACGACCCAGCCCGGCCCGCCGATCAGCACGCCGGCCCACCAGCGGCCCCTGTTCTGCGCGGTGCGCTCCGGCATGAAGCGCAGGTAGTCGACCTGCTCGCCCATCTGCGTGATCAGCGCGATGCCCACCGTCATCGCGGCGCCGAACATCGCGACGTTGAACTGCCCGCCCAGGCCGTGCACGCCCGCGTAGCCGGTCAGCTCGCGCAGCACACCGGGGTTCTCACGGAACACGTAGACATAGGGCACGACGAGCAGCACGATCCACAGCGGCTGCGTCCAGACCTGCAGCCGGCTGATGACCGTCACGCCGTGCGTGACCAGCGGGATGACGACCAGCGCACAGATCAGGTAGCCCCAGGCCGGCGGGATGTCGAAGGCCAGCTCCAGCGCGTAGGCCATGATCGCCGCCTCGAGCGCGAAGAAGATGAAGGTGAAGGTCGCGTAGATCAGCGAGGTGACGGTGGAGCCGATGTAGCCGAAGCCGGCGCCGCGCGTCAGCAGGTCCATGTCGACACCGTGCTCGGCCGCATAGCGGCTGATCGGCACGCCGGCGAGGAAGATGATCAGCCCGGTGACGAGGATCGCCCAGAACGCGTTGACGAAGCCGTACTCGACCAGCAAGGTCGCGCCCACGGCCTCGAGCACCAGAAACGACGCCGCACCGAACGCCGTGTTGGCGACCCGCAGCTCGGACCACTTGCGAAAGCTGTGCGGCGTGAAGCGCAGCGCATAGTCTTCCATCGTCTCGCGCGCGACCCAGTCGTTGTAGTCGCGACGCACCTTCACGACGCGCTGCACCGCTTCGGTGCGCACCGAAGTGGTCATCGCCGGGCCGACGCGGGGTGCGGTCGCGGCAGGAGGCAGGGCGGGGTTCATGGGTTGGCAACCATCGCAAGCGCCATGCCGACCGCACCATTTCGTGTCCGCCTCGATCCGGTGCAAGATATGGCACACGTTCTGCTTCGAGCACCAGCATGGAACTGACGCCGCGAGAAAAAGACAAGCTGCTGATCTTCACCGCCGCCTTGCTCGCCGAAAGGCGTCGTGCACGGGGCCTCAAGCTCAACTACCCGGAAGCCGTCGCCCTGATCAGCGCCGCGATCATGGAAGGCGCGCGCGACGGCAAGACGGTGGCCGAGCTGATGAGCGACGGCAAGACGGTGCTGACGCGCGCCGACGTGATGGACGGCGTGGCCGAGATGATTCCCGAAATCCAGATGGAAGCGACCTTCCCCGACGGGACCAAGCTCGTGACCGTGCACCAGCCGATCGCTTGAGCCACAAGGAGATGAGGATGAAGACTGCGCTCGCCGCATGCGCACTGCTCGCTGCGCCGCTGATCGCCGCCGCCCACGATGGTCACGGCCCCACTGGCGCGCATTGGCACGCGACGGATGTCTGGGGCTTCGCCGTGGTCGGCGCGCTGGCCGTGGCCGCGCTCTGGTTCTCGAGGAGGAAGTGATGGTTCCCGGCGAGTTGTTGACCGACGGGCCCGACCACGATCTCAACCCCGGCCGGCGCACTGCGACGCTGGTGGTCGAGAACAGCGGCGACCGCCCGATCCAGGTGGGGTCGCACTATCACTTTGCCGAGACGAACGGCGCGCTGCAGTTCGATCGCGCCGCGGCGCGCGGCATGCGGCTGAACATCGCGTCGGGCACCGCCGTGCGCTTCGAGCCCGGGCAGCAGCGCACGGTCGAGCTGGTGGACTACGCCGGAGACCGGCAGGTGTTCGGGTTCCGCGGACTGGTGCAGGGGGCGCTGTGACCTTGCACCTTCCCGCGCACCACTTCTCCCCGTTCGGGCTGAGCCTGTCGAAGCCCCTGCGCCAGCATGCGCGAGGCACTTCGACAAGCTCAGTGCGAACGGCATGGGTGTCGCGCCTGCCTTCGCATTCATTCGCGCACCCCCCCTCCCCGTTCGGGCTGAGCCTGTCGAAGCCCCGCACAACGCCTTCGCGCTGACATCGAGACCCGCATGGCCACCCTTCCACGACGCGCCTACGCCGAAATGTTCGGCCCCACCACCGGCGACCGCCTGCGCCTCGCCGACACCGACCTCGTCATCGAAGTCGAACGCGACCTGACGCTTGCCGCCGGCGGCTACGGCGAAGAAGTGAAGTTCGGCGGCGGCAAGACGATTCGCGACGGGATGGGCCAGTCGCAGCGCGTCAACGGCCCCGGCCGCAACGAAGCCGTCGACTGCGTGCTGACCAATGCGCTCATCGTGGACCACTGGGGCATCGTGAAGGCCGACATCGGCCTTCGCGGCGCGCGCATCGCGAAGATCGGCAAGGCCGGCAATCCCGACGTGCAGCCGGGCGTGGACATCGTCATCGGCCCGGGCACCGAGATCATCGCGGCCGAGGGCATGATCGTCACGGCCGGTGGTATCGACAGCCACATCCACTGGATCTGCCCGCAGCAGATCGAGGACGCCCTGATGTCCGGCATCACGACGATGCTCGGCGGCGGCACCGGGCCGGCCACCGGCACGTTCGCGACCACCTGCACGCCCGGTCCGGAGAACATCGCCCGGATGCTGCAGGCCGCGGACGCCTTCCCGATGAACCTCGGCTTCTTCGGCAAGGGCAACGCGAGCCGGCCCGAGGCGCTGCGCCAACAGGTCGAGGCCGGCGCGATCGCGCTGAAGCTGCACGAGGACTGGGGCACCACGCCGGCGGCGATCGACAACTGCCTGAACGTCGCCGAAGAGACCGACGTGCAGGTCGCGATCCACACCGACACGCTGAACGAGAGCGGCTTCGTCGAAGACACGATCGCCGCCTTCAAGGGCCGCACGATCCACACCTTCCACACCGAAGGCGCCGGCGGCGGCCACGCGCCGGACATCATGCGGGTGGTCGGCGAGGCCAACGTGCTGCCCAGCTCGACCAATCCGACGCGGCCCTACACCGTCAACACGATCGACGAACACCTCGACATGCTGATGGTGTGCCACCACCTCGACGCCTCCATCGCCGAGGACCTGGCCTTCGCCGAAAGCCGCATTCGCCGCGAAACGATCGCCGCCGAAGACGTGCTGCACGACCTCGGCGCGATCAGCATCTTCAGCTCCGATTCGCAGGCGATGGGGCGTGTGGGCGAGGTGATCCTGCGCTGCTGGCAAACCGCGCACAAGATGAAGCAGCAGCGCGGCGCCCTGCCCGGCGACACCGAGCGCCACGACAACGCGCGCGTCAAGCGCTACATCGCCAAGCTGACGATCAACCCGGCGCTCGCACACGGCATCGCGCACGAGGTCGGCAGCATCGAAGAAGGCAAGTGGGCCGATCTCGTGCTGTGGAAACCTGCCTTCTTCGGCGTGAAGCCGTCGCTGATCCTGAAGGGCGGCTTCATCGCGGCAGCGGCCATGGGCGACCCCAACGCGTCGATCCCCACCCCGCAGCCGGTGCACTACCGCCCGATGTTCGGCGCCTTCGGCGGCGCCCTGCACAAGGGCTCGCTGACCTTCCTGAGCCAGGCCGGTCTCGACGGCGGCATCCACGACGTGCTGCGGCTGAACAAGCGGGTCGCGGGCGTGAAGGGGTGCCGCACCGTGAAGAAGCAGCACATGGTGCACAACGACTACACGCCCAGGATGCAGATCGACGCGCAGACCTACGAGGTGCGCGCCGACGGCGTGCTGCTGACCTGCGAGCCGGCGACCAGCCTGCCGATGGCGCAGCGGTACTTCCTGTTTTGAGTCGCCCCTCGTAGCCCGGATGAAAATCGGGAGCGGCGCATCATCGAAGGCACGACCCCGGATTTCATCCGGGCTACGGCTCAGCGACGCACTTTCCCGTCCGCCGTCAGGATCGTCAGGTCGACGAACTTCGACCCGGTGTGCTTCTGTCCCGAGAAGTCGACGAAGAACCCGCCGAGGTTGAGTTCGCGCAGCGACTCCAGCCCGGCGATCAGCCCGTCGCGGGTGGCGTTGCTGCCCGCCCGCCTCAGCCCTTCGACGATCGTCTTCGCGCCGACGTAGCCTTCGATGCTGCTGTAGTTGGCGTCGAACTTGTCGCCGGCCGCGGCCTTGCCGGCCGCGAGGTACTCGCCCGACACCGGCGTCACCGACGCGTGCGGATAAGGCATCACCTGGCTCACGACGACGCCGCGCGCTTCGGCGCCGAGTTCATCGGCCAGCGCTTTCGTGCCGACGAACGACACGTTGTAGAAGGTCCCGCCGAAACCGGCCTTGCGTGCGGCACGGATGAACGCCGCGCACGACTTGTAGGCACTGATCTGCACGATCGCGTCGGGCTTCTCGGCGAGGATGGACTTGACCGCCGCATTCACGTCGACCGTGTTGCGCTCCACGGTGCCGAGTCCGGCCGGCTCGAGGTCCAGGCGCTTGAGCGCGCGGGTCACCCCGTCCAGCCCGGCTTTGCCGTAGCTGTCGTTCTGGTAGAAAACCGCGATGCGCTTCATGCCCACCGCGGTGAGCTGCTTCACGATCTCGCCGGTTTCGTCGAAGTACGACGCGCGCACATGAAAGGCGTGGCGGTTGAACGGCGCGCGCAAGGCCTCGGCGCCGGTGAACGGCGCGACGAACGGCACTCTCGCGGCGGTGGCCAGCGGCAGCGCGGCGAGGCTCGTCGGCGTGCCGATGTAGCCGAACAGCGCGAACACGTCGGCGTCGATCAACTTCTTCGTGTTTTCGGCGCAGCGGTCGGGTTCGTAGCCGTCGTCGAGGCTTTGCAGCTCGATCCGGCGCCCGCCGACGCCGCCGCGGGCATTGACCTGGTCGAAGTACAGCAGCGCGCCGCGCTTGAACTGTTCGCCCAGGGCACTCGCCGGGCCGGAGAAGGCAGCCGACTGGCCGAGCACGATCGGCCGTGCCTGGGCCAGCGCCGGGAAGGCCATCGATGCCCCCACTGCAGTGAAGTGGACGATTGCATCACGACGGTTCATGGAGGCCCTCCGAACGCTCGACCCGAGCGCCGCCCGATTCTCACGCCGTTCGATGCGCAGCGGCGCAGGGGTTGTCAACCCATCGTGTGGCGAATGCCACGGAAACGGTCTAGAAGCGCGTCCACTTCCGTTCGCTGGCCGCCGACTCCACGGCTTTCTCGATGAAACGCACGCCGCGAGCGCCGTCCTCCACACGTGGATAGTCGGCAGCCAGCGGATCGGCAACTTGGCCGGCGTCGCGCGCCCGGATGTCCGCCGCCACGCCGAGGTAGAGGTTGGCGAAGGCCTCGATGAAACCCTCGGGGTGGCCCGCCGGCAGGCGCGATGCGCGCTGCGCGGCCTCGCTGAGGCCGGGCGAGCCGCGCGTCAGCACGCGGCGCGGGCCGTC
>DATKCI010000322.1:0-3334 GCA_035513255.1 Piscinibacter sp.
GTTCGCCGGCGTCGGCGAGCGCACCCGCGAAGGCAACGACTTCTATCATGAAATGAAGGAAGGCGGCGTGCTCGACAAGGTGGCGCTGGTGTACGGCCAGATGAACGAGCCGCCGGGCAACCGCCTGCGGGTCGCGCTGACCGGCCTGACCATGGCCGAGTACTTCCGCGACGAGAAGGACGAGTCCGGCCAGGGCCGCGACGTGCTGTTCTTCGTCGACAACATCTACCGCTACACCCTGGCCGGCACCGAGGTTTCGGCGCTGCTGGGCCGCATGCCGTCGGCCGTGGGCTACCAGCCGACGCTGGCCGAGGAAATGGGCGTGCTGCAGGAGCGCATCACCTCGACCAAGACCGGCTCGATCACCTCGATCCAGGCCGTCTACGTGCCCGCCGATGACTTGACCGATCCGTCGCCGGCAACCACGTTCGCCCATCTGGACGCCACCGTCGTATTGAGCCGCAACATCGCATCCCTGGGCATCTACCCGGCGGTCGATCCGCTGGATTCGACCTCGCGCCAGCTGGACCCGAACGTGATCGGCCACGAGCACTACGACACTGCCCGCCGCGTGCAGTCGACCTTGCAGAAGTACAAGGAGCTCAAGGACATCATCGCGATCCTGGGCATGGACGAGCTGTCGGAAGAGGACAAGCAGGCCGTGTCGCGCGCGCGCAAGATCGAGCGCTTCTTCTCGCAGCCGTTCCACGTCGCCGAAGTGTTCACCGGCGCGCCGGGCAAGTACGTGTCGCTCAAGGACACCATCCGCGGCTTCAAGATGATCGTCGACGGCGAATGCGACCACTTGCCGGAGCAGGCGTTCTACATGGTCGGCGCGATCGAGGAAGCGGTCGAGAAAGCCAAGAAGATGGGCGTCGGCTGATTGATCTGTGCCTTCTCCCGCCGGGCGGGAGAAGGTGCCCGCAGCGCGGACGCAGAGGGCCCGCACGATCGAGAGTGCAAGCTCGTTTCGCGCGCCCTCACCCCTGCCCTCTCCCGTGAACGGGAGAGGGGGATAATGAAGAAGAGCATTTACTTATGGCCAGCACTTTCCGTTGCGACATCGTCAGTGCCGAGGAAGAGATCTTCCACGGTGAGGCGACCATGCTGGTCGCGACCGGCGAGATCGGTGAGCTCGGCATCTCGCCGCGCCACGCCCCGCTGATCACCCGGCTCAAGCCGGGCAAGGTGGTGGTGACCCTGCCCAATGGCGAGCAGCTGGACTTCGCCGTCTCCGGCGGCATCCTGGAGGTGCAGCCGCAGGTCGTGACCGTGCTGGCCGACACCGCGATCCGCGCCGAGGACATCGACGAGGCTGCGGTGCTGGCTGCGAAGGCGGAGGCCGAGCGGATCCTGGCCAACCGCGGCGAGCAGATGGATGTCGCCGAGGCGCAGGCCAAGCTGGCCGAGGTCATGGCGCAGTTGCAGGCACTGGAGCGACTGCGCAAGAACATCAAGCACTGACCGCACAGCAGACACTGCACGATATGCAACGCCGGCCTCGTGCCGGCGTTTTGCATGGGCCGTCATCGGCAGCGCTGCGGCGCAGCTCCGAGCGACTGGTTGTCGTAGCCCGGGTAAGCGAAGCGCACCCGGGGACCCGGCTGCCCCGGGTGCGCTTCGCTTACCCGGGCTACTCGGCACCCAATCACCGCCCGGCGGCGCTCACCGGCGATAGATCCAGTGCCGCGAAATCAGGAATCCAACCAACCCCAGTACGACCTCCACCGCTGGCTTGGCCAGCCAGGCCCACTTCAGCCCGAGATAGTCGTCGATCGTGCCGATCGCGACCGTGCTGACCAAGGTCATCACCAGCCACATCGCCAGGAAGCGCGCGAACTGGGTGCGCCCGAGGCTGTGGCCTTCGGCGGCGAAGGTGATGCGGCCGTTCAGCCAGAACCCCAGCAGCGCACCGCTGATCCGACCGACCACGTTGGCCTGGCGCACCGGCATGCCCAGGTGGCTGAGCATCACCATCACGCCCCAGTCAAGCAGCCACTGGACAATGCCGATCGTGAGGTAGTGTCGGCCCTGGCGGGTGAGACTCACTGCGGGTGGCCTCCTGCGCGCCGTGGTTCGGGTGATGCCTTGATTGCGATCGCGACGTGGCGGTAACCGGCACGATGGATGGCGTCGACGCAAGCGCGCGGCCGTCGCGGCGCAGTGCTCGTCGCATCCGGCAAGGCGGCATCCTAGCAGCCCGGCCACGGCTAGAATCAAATTCCGCCAGATCGGGCCAGCTCGATCCCAACCAGTTCCCGGAGTCCCCATGCCCGCACCGCTGCACGTCGTCATCCTCGCCGCCGGTGAGGGCAAACGCATGAAGTCCCGGTCCGCCAAGGTGCTGCAGAAGATTGCCGGGCGACCGATGCTCGACCACGTGATCAGCAGTGCGCGCGCGCTCGACCCGGCCGGCATCCACATCGTCTACGGCCACGGTGGCGAGGAAGTGCGCGCCGCGTTTGCCGGCCAGCCCGACCTGCATTGGGCCGAGCAGGTCGAGCGTCTGGGCACCGGCCATGCGCTGCAGCAGGCGATGCCCGGTGTGGCCGATGACGTGCGCGTGCTGGTGCTGTACGGCGACGTGCCGTTGATCGCGGTGGAAACCCTGCAGCGGCTGCTGGAGGCGCCGGGGCGGGTTGCGGTGCTGGTGGCGGACCTGGAGGACCCGGCCGGATACGGCCGCATCGTCCGCGACGCCGAAGGCAATGTCGCGCGTATCGTCGAGCACAAGGACGCCGACGAAGCGCAGCGCGATATCCGCACCGTCAACACCGGCATCCTGGTGGCCGACGGCGAGCCGCTGCGACGCTGGCTGGACAATCTGGACAACGAGAACGTGCAGGGCGAGTACTACCTGACCGACGTGTTCGCCTCGGCCGCGGACGAGTTCGCCGCGGCCGAGATGGTGTACGTGCGCGACCCGGTCGAGGTCGAGGGCGCCAACGACCCGTGGCAGCTCGCGCAGTTGGAACGCGCGTTCCAGCGTCGCGCCGCGCGCGGGCTGTGCGAGCAGGGCGCGCGCCTGGTCGATCCGGCACGGATCGACATCCGTGGCCAGGTGCAGGTCGGCATTGATGTCGAGATCGATGTCGACGTCGTGCTCGAAGGCGATGTCGAACTGGCCGACGACGTGCGTATCGGCCCGTTCTGCCGGCTGCGGAACGTCAAGCTGGGACCCGGCACCGAGGTGCGTGCCCATTGCGACCTCGATGGCGTCGTGGTCGAAGGTGCGGCAACGATCGGGCCGTTCGCGCGGCTGCGACCGGGCACGGTGCTGGCCGACGGCGTGCACATCGGCAACTTCGTCGAGACCAAGAACGCGCGCCTGGGC
>DATKCI010000323.1:0-9141 GCA_035513255.1 Piscinibacter sp.
TCCACGAGTGGACCCCGGCTTTCGCCGGGGTGACGGTCCTCCGCAAGTCGATGAAGGACGAAAGAAGCGAAGCAACCATCGTAGCCTGAACGGCGACGCCTCGCCGTCATCCGCCGCTGCGCAGCAGCCGCGCCGGCGCGATCTTCAGTTGCGCGAGCAGCACCTGCGCGCCGGCGCCGAGGCTGATGGCGCTGACGCCCACCGCCGTCAGCGCCCCGGTCCAGTACAGCCCGGCGGCATCGAGCTCCATCCGCATACGCAGCAACGCGAACGCCAGCGCACTGCCGGCCGCAATCGCGAACGCCGCCGTGACGAGCGCGAGCAGCGCGTACTCCCAGCGCAGCACACGCCGCAGGCTGCTCACGCGCGCGCCCAGCACGTGCATCACGCTCGCTTCATAAACCTGGCGCGCGCGGCTGGCCGCCACCACGCTGGCCAGCACCAGCAGGCTGGCCGCCAGGCAGGCGCCGGCGATCACCACGAGGCCGGCACTGGCTCGGGCCATCAGGCCGCGCGTGGTCTCGAGCAGCGCCTCGGTGCGCACGGTGACGACGTTCGGAGCCGCCGCCGCGAGCCGGTCCTGCACGGCGATCGCATCGTCGGCCGACAGGTAGGCCGCGCCGACGTGGCGCGTGACGAAGGGGTCGAGTACGCCGTCGCTGAGGATGCCCTCCAGCCACAGCCGCGCCTGCAAACGCCGCTGTGCGTAGATGGCCGCGAGCTCCACGTCCACCGCCGTTCCCATGATCTCGAAGCGCATCTGGTCGCCGATCTGCAGCCCGAGCTGGTCGGCCTCGCGGTCTTCCATCGCCAGCAGCGGCCGGCCGCGGTGGCCGGCGGGCCACCAGGCGCCGCGGGTGACGATCACGTCGTCAATGTTGCCTTCGCGGTGGCTTAGCTTGTGCTCGTCGCGCGCCTCGCGGCGGCGCCGGGCGTCGTCGCTGTCGCGCAGCGGCTCGCCGTTGACGGCCGCCAGCCGGCCCAGCACCAGCGGCGCGGTCTGCGACCTCTGCAAGCTGGGCGCCGTTTGCAGCACGTCTTTCAGCGTCGCCAACTGGTCGGTCTGCACGTCATGGAAGACCAGCGCGGGCGCCTGCTGCGGCACCGTCTCGTTGACCGTGCGCAGCAGCGCGGCGACAACCAGCGTGCAGGCCACCAGCAAGGTCAGCGCAGAGCCCAGCGACAGCAGCGAGGCACGCAGCGGCGACCCCGGCCGCTGCAGCCCGGACAGCGCCACGCGCAGCTCGAAGCCGGGCCGCCAACGGCCCGGGTGGGCGAGCAGCCGCGACGCCAGCGCGCGCAGCATGCGCAACAGAGCTTCGAGCAGCGCCAACACCAGCATGCTCACCCCGATGAACGCCAAGCCGAGGCGCGGTTCCGGCATCACCTGCACGAGCAGCCCCAGCAGCAGCGCACCCACCAGCGCGGTGCCCGCCCACGCGAGGCGCGGCGTGCGCAGCGCACCGCCGTCGATGCCGCGGAACAGCGCAGCCGGGCTCACGGTGACCGCCCGTCCGACCGCCGGCAACGCGAACGCGAGTGCCGTCAGCACGCCGAATCCGATCGCGACCACCAGCGGCACCAGCAACGCACCCGGCGTCATCGCGATCGGCAGCTGATCGGCCGCCAGTTGCACGCCGCCGATCGCGAGCAGCGCGCCGGCGAGAGCGCCTGCGATGCTCGCGCCCAACGCCAGCAGCAGCACCTGCAGGAGCACGAGGCCCGCCAGCCGCGCGTCGCGCAGCCCCAGCGCGCGCAAGGTGGCGAGGCTGCCGAGCTTGCCCCCGAGATAGGCCTGCACACTGTTGAACACGCCCAGCCCGCCGATGAAAAGTGCCGAGAAGCCCACCAGCAGCAGCCCGGAACCGACCTGGCCGAGCAGGCGGGCGATGCGGTCGCTGCGGTCGTCCACGCTGCGCACCTGTGCGTCGGACTTCGGGAACGCAGCAAGAAAAGCATCGCGCCACGCCGCCGGCGGCTGCGCGGTGCGCACGCGATAGCGGTAGCCGACGCGGCTGAAGTCCTGCACGAGGCCGGTGGCGGCGAGCGCATCGTCGGACACCAGCACCGGCGAGCGCCCCCAGTCGGCGCGCAGGCTGCGGTCGGGCTGGTGCCGCAGCAGCGCCCGCACGACCAGTTCGGCATCGCCAACCTCGACCCGGTCGCCCGGCACCAGCGCCATGCGTCGCGCGAGCACGGCGTCGAGCGCGATGCCGAAGGCGCCGTCGCGGCGGGCCAGCAGCTCGGCGAGCGGCGCTGCCGGCTCGAGCTGCAACGCACCGTACAGCGGATAGCGGTCGTCGGCGCTTTGCATTTCGACGAGCTGCGATCGCCCGTCGGCGCTGCGCAGCATCGTGCGCAGCTGCACGAGCAGTGACACCTCGCCGCGTTCGCGCATCCAGGCCAGGGTTTGTTCGTCGAGCGGCCGGTCTCCCTGCACTTCGACGTCGCCGCCAAACAGCGCGCGCACGTCCGCCTGCAGCGAGCCGGCCACCTGCCGGTACAGGCCGCCGCCGGCGCCCACCAGCGCAACGCCCAGCATCAGGCAGGCAGCGAACACCCACAGCGGGCGGCCGCCGGAGCGCAGGTCGCGCCAGGCGAGGCTAAGCAGGAAGCGCATGCGGCTGGGCCACCGGGCGCGGCCGCTCGTGCAGCCGGCCGTCGTGCAGGTGCAAGACGCGGTCGCAGCGCGCGGCGAATTCGAGGTCGTGCGTGACCAGCACCAGCGTCGAGCCGCTGTCGCGGTGCAGCTCGAACAGCAGCTCTCGGATCAGCGCCGCGGTGTGGTCGTCGAGGTTGCCGGTGGGCTCGTCGGCCAGCAGCACCCGCGGGCGGTGCACCAGCGCACGGGCGATGGCGACACGCTGCTGTTCGCCGCCGGAGAGCTGGCTCGGGTAGTGCGTGAGCCGCGGCGCGAGCCCCACGCGCTGCAGCAACTCGCGCGCGTGGTCGAAGGCCTGCGGGTCGCCGGCGATCTGCAGCGGTAGCGCGACGTTGTCCAGCGCGGTCAGGCTGGGCAGCAGGTGGAAGGACTGGAAGACGATGCCGATCGCGTCGCGCCGCAGGTCGGCCAGCGCATCGCGGTCCAGCGAGGCGAGGTCCACGCCGTCGACCTGCACTCGGCCGCTGCTGGGCCGCTCGAGACCGGCCAGCAGCAACAGCAGCGAGGACTTGCCGGAGCCCGACGGCCCGGCCACTGCCACGCGCTGGCCGGCGGGAATCTGCAGGTCGACGTCGCGCAGCACCTCGATGCGCGAGGCGCCCAGCGTGTAGTGCAGCGACAGCTGGTGAAGAGAGATGGTCGGCGGCGTGGCGGTCGTCATGCCGGCAAGTGTCACCGCGAACGGCGGTGTCGTGCGCCGGTGGGGAATTGCGTTGCACCTACCCGTGAACCGCGCGGCTGTCCGGCGGCGCCTCGTCGCGTTCGGTCATGCCGTAGTCTCGCACGACGGCGGCGATGCGCAGGCGGTAGTCCGCGAACACGGCGTTGCGGCCCAGCGATTGGGCATGGCGGTGTTCTTCGGTGCTTCGCCACTGCGCGACGGCCGCCTCGTCGCGCCAGAAGGACAGCGACAGGAGCTTGTCCGGGTTGGACAGGCTCTGAAACCGCTCGATGGAGATGAATCCGTCGATGCCGTCGAGCAATGGTCGCAAGGACGCGGCGATGTCCAGGTAGGCCACTTTTCGGCCCGGCGCGGGCGTCACTTCGAAGATCACTGCGATCATGGAAGTTCCTTCTTCGTGATGAACAACGGAATCCTCGCGTTCGCCGATGGCCGATAGGTCCAGCGGATCGCCTGCGCGTTCAGTGCGCCCGTACGTTGCACGAGATGCGCCACTGCACCCGCCGCGATCGCCAGCGCGATGCGTTGCCCCGGGCAGGCATGTCGCCCGGCGCCGAAGCCGATGAGCTCGGCGCCGTCTCGCTCCAGATTCAAGACCTCCGCGTCATGATGCAGCGCCGGGTCGCGGCTTGCCGCCGCCAGCACGACGAGGATCGTCGCTCCCGGCGGAAGGTCGACACCGCACACCCGCGTCGGCTCGGCGACGAAGCGCCGTGTGTTTTGCACCGGCGGGTCGAAGCGGCCCACCTCGCGCACGAATGCCGGCACCAGCGACGGGGCGGCGCGCAGCCGCTCGAGCAGCTCGGGCCGCTGGATCAGCGCGACGATGCTGTTGCCGATGAGGCCGGCGGTGGCATCGTGCGTCTGAGACAGCAGCCCGATGAGGTTCGCAACGAGCGCATCGGGGCTGTGCCAGTCGCCCTGGCGGATCGCCTGTACGAGGTCAGCGGGCCTTGCCTGCGCGGCCAGCAGCCCGTGCATGCGCTGCCGTAGTTCCTTCGCCGCATCGCTCGCCGCGGCGAGCTGCTCGGCCGTGCTCAGTGGCGACAGGCAGGCGACGAAGTCGCGCATCCAGCGGCTGGCCTGCACGGCGCTTTCGGCCGGCCAGCCGAGCAGGCGGGCGATGCAGACCACCGGAACGTCGAAGGCCCAGTCGCCGAGCCGAGCGGGTTCGTCGATGCGATGCACGTCACCGAGCGCCTTCGCCTGCTCCACGGCGAGCGCTTCGAGGCCGCCAAGGTCCACGCCGTTCAATCCGTGTTCGATGGCGCGTTTGCCGGCCTCGTGCCCGCCGCCGTCGTTCATCCGCACGAGCTGGCCGAAGACCGCGCCGGCCGCGGTGCCTGCGATCGCGTGCGGAACCGGCTCCAGGACGGGGCGGACACGGCAATGCGCACTGCGCAAGACCTCCGACACGGCCCCTGCCTGCGCGGCCACCCACATCTTCAGTCCGGGGTCGAAGACGAGCGGGTCGCGTGCACGCAGTTCGGCGTAATAGGGGTAGGGGTTCAGGTGTGTCGCCGCACCGACGGGGTCGCTCGGGGCCATGGTCTCCTCTCGTGTCCGGGTCATGGCGGCGATTGTTCCGCGTTTACCGGCCGGGATGCTTCGATGCACGGCGAAGCGTCACGCCTTCACACACGACCTGCTTCGGCCTGCACGACCTCCACCTGATCGCGCCACCTCGTTCGTAGGGGCTGCGTTGCGCGGTCGGGAAGCCTAAGATGACCGTTCCGCCGTGCAAGGAGGTCGCAATGCACGTCCTGAGGCAGCAGACCGCGTCGCTTACGCCGCCGGCCCGGGCCGCCGTCGGACGTCGCGCGCAAGTTTCGCTGACGGTCAGCGAACCCGGTGACCGTCTCGAGCGCGACGCCGACCGCGCCGCCGAACAGGCGCTGCGCTCGCCGCCAACGCGCGACAGCCTCCCTTGCGCATGCGGTGGCGGCTGTCCACGCTGTTCTGTGGCGCCTGCTGTCTCCGGTGGTCCTCTCGATACCGAGTCGCGGCGCTTTTTCGAGCCGCGGTTCAACGCCGACTTTTCGCAAGTGCGCGTGCATTCCGACGCTGCCGCTGCGGCGTCCGCCCGCGGCTTGAACGCCGACGCCTACACGACCGGCAACGACATCGTCTTCGGCGCCGGACGCTACGTGCCGGGCACGCCGGCCGGCAGGCGGCTGCTGGCCCACGAGCTCGCACACGTGGCGCAGCAAGCGCGTGGCATGACCGCCGACGCGTCGGGCCCAGTCATCCATCGCAAGAAGGTCGGCACCGACTTCGGCGAATTCGAGTCGACGAACTTCACGGCGCACGCAAGCGGCGTGGAGATCACGTTGCTGTTCCACCCCGACAAGGCCAAGGTCGACGCGACGAAGATCGCGATGGTGCAAAGCGTGAAGGCGACGAACGAGTCAGGCAAGGCGTATGCCGTGAACCCGAGCATCGCCGGCCGGATGGTCCCCAAGGGCAAGCCCGGCGCCGGCTTCGCGATCGACGCGTCGGGCGAGACCAACAACCCGCTCTACTTCGACCTGCCGAACCTCAGCCCGAGCCAGGACCTGAAGGACACGCCCGGCCCGAGCGCCGCCCAGCCCCAGGTGGGCGTGAACACGCACTACGACTTCGGCCACTGCTACAAGCTCAAGCCCACCGATGCCGACAAGAGCACGCACCCGGCAGGGCTGCACGACAAACCCGAGGGCATGGCGACGAAGGGCGCGGGCATGGCCTTCGAGACCACCGCGCTCGCGATCGACGGCGCGGACAAGAACACTTACTACGGCTCGGTGAAGTGGAGCTACAAGATGGCCAAGAAGGCCGGCGCACTCGTCGCCGTGGGCACGGACATCGCCAAGGCCTCCGCCGGCACACCGACCGCCAACTTCACCGCGCCCGCCAAGCTGTGGAACACCGGAACCGCACGCGGCACGCTCGTCGTGGCGCCGGCGTCACGCCAGAACAAGAAGGACGCCTTCGTGCAGAACGTCACCACCGGCAAGAACGAGCGCCTGGCCGCCGGCACGCTGCTCGAGCAAATACGCGCGATCAAGGGCGGCACCGAAGGCATGATCGAAGCCGAGGTGCTGGATGCGAGCGGTGCGGGCACCGGGACCATCGTCTACATCTATGTCGGGGACGTGAAGGACAAGGGCGACGGCACGGCCAACAAGCCGCTGCCTTGAAGGGCCGTGCGACACGGAGGAGGTGTGATGCGGAAGGTAAGGCAAGCCGAGTTGTCATGACAGGCTCGGACCGGCTCGTCGTCATTCCCGCGTTAAGATGTACAGAATTCACGCCAGAACATTTTGGAACCGACCATGACAATCGCCGCCTCCGATGTGATCCCGCTGACCCAAGCACGCGCGAACCTCTCGGAACTCGCCGATGAGGTCAAGGCGGGCGCCGAAAAGATCATCACCAAGAACGGTGAGAGCTATGTCGCATTGATCGACTCGGACCGCCTCGACTACTACCACCGGCTCGAGCGGGAACGAATCCACCTGATCCTTCTGGACGACATCGAAAAGGGTCTTGCCGATGTGGCCGCCGGTCGCACCCGCGACGCACGGCAGGCGCTTGAAGAGCTGAAGCGCACCGCGAAACGATCAGGCTCCGGAGGAAACAAGGGGCGCTGAAGAATGGCGTCGACCAAGACCACCGTTCGGATTACCGCCAACTTCGAAGCCAACCTTTCGCAGATCGCTGCGTTCTGGAGCGAACTTGGCGCTGCGGCAGCCTATGCGAGCCTGCTCAATGAACTGGCCGGTACCGTCATCACCCGTCTGGAGGAGCATCCCCGAATCGGCAGGAACTTCCTCGCGCGCATTGCCAAGTCCGTCGAAGTGCGCGAACGCATGGCGGCATTGCTGAATCGGCTTGGTGCAACCGAAGTACGCGAATACCTATGCGGTGACTATCTGCTGCTGTACGGCATCGTGACGGAAGGTGGGACACGCAAGCCGGGGCTGACGATCTACCTGCTTGCCATCAAGCACCATCGGCAACTGTCCTTCGATTTCGAGGGCTTCTGGCAAACCAACCGCGGCGAGCACGGTTGAACGCTCGGGCTGCGTCGCAATCCATCGAGACCGTGCGTGCGCTGTATGCCGCGCAGTTGGCCTGCGGCCCGCAGTAACCGGCGGTCAGTCGGGGATCACCGGCTCGACCAGCGTCGCGAGCTGCGCCAGCGACTCCTGCCAGCCGAGGTAGCACATCTCGACCGGAATGACCTCGGGGATGCCTTCCTGCGTGATGGTCACGTCCGTCCCGCACGACACCGCTCGCAGCACCACGGTGGTCTCCATCTCGCCCGGCATGTTCGGGTCGTCGAACTTGTCCGAGTAGCGAATGCGCTCGTGCGGCACGAGCTCGCGGTACTCGCCGCCGAAGGAATGGCCGTGGCCGGTCGAGAAGTTGTTGAACGACATCTTGAACGTCCCGCCGACGCGGGCGTCCATCTGGTGGACCTTGCAGGCAAAGCCGTAGGGCGGGAGCCACTTGGCCATCGCGTCGGCGTCGAGAAAGGCACGATAGATCCGCTCGGGGGCGGCGCGAAGCACACGATGAAGTTGGACGGTGTTGGCGGCCATGGTGATCAGGATGTGAAGCAGAGGACGGCCCTCTGACTGTACGACGATCCACGGGGATGGAAATCGACAGGCAGCTGTACAGCGCCATCCGCAAGTGAATCGCTGCTCACCTCGAAGGCGCCGGCACGCCGTTTGCCCTCGCACCGTCACATGAAAGCAGTGGAGGTGTCATGGCCCTGAACGAAATTGAGCGTGCAATTGCCAAACTTGAAGCGGCGATCCGTGAATGTGACCGGTTGCTCGCCCATCGGCCCGATGTGCCAGCGGCGGACGACGGCGATGCGGCCCTCGATCAGCTGCTTTGCCTGCTCGAGAACGACGAACGGCTCGACGACCCGGCGGGCGGGCCGGGCGGCCGCCACGGTGGCACCTTGGATATGCACCGGCAATCGCTGCGGCAATAGACGCCAAGCCGGCTCGGCTGGCGACAAGAGGCAGGTGGGCCGCGGCGCCTACAGCGACCGCCCGTCGAAATGCGTGACGCGAATGGCTTGCAGGTCGATGCCCTCGATGCAGCGGAGGTTGACGGCTGCCATCTCGTCTCCCGACGGCGCCGTGCCTTCGCCGTAGGGGTGGATGCCGCAGATCGGGCAGAAGCGGTGCTTGATCACGTGCTTGTTGAACACATAGGTGCTCGCGTTGTCGTCCGGCGTGAGCAGGCGCAGGGCGCTGCGCGGCACGAACCACATCAGCGTTCCCTTGCGCTGGCAAATGGAGCAGTTGCACGACGTGGCCGAGGTGATGTCGCCCTCGGCTTCGAACTTGATGTGGCCGCAGTGGCAGCTTCCTTGGTGCGTCATGTCAGGCGTCTTCCGTGGCGAGTTGAAGAAAGTTGTCGAGCTGGTCGAACGTGGGCTGCCAGCCGCGCTCGTGGTTGATGCGCGCGTGGTCGTCGAAGAAGCGGTCGTGGACGAAGCGCAGCGCGGTGCCACCGTTCAATGCAACGAAGTCGATGCTCACGCGCGACACGCGGTCAGGGGTGCTTCGCCAGGCCCAGGTGAAGACCAGGCGGCTGTGCGGAACCACTTCCTGGTAAACGCCTGAAACGTCGTGCGTCTCGCCATCGGGCAGCTTGGAGACGATGCGGTAGCGCCCGCCCACGCGGAGGTCGATCTCGGCTTGGGTGACAGCGCCCGGCCGCGCGGTGCCGAACCAGCGGCTCAGCGTTTGCGGCTCGGTCCACGCGCGCCAGACTTTCTCGGCTGCGAAGG
>DATKCI010000324.1:0-5238 GCA_035513255.1 Piscinibacter sp.
GCGGGCGCACCACGCCTTCCCAGCTGTAGCGGTCGAGCGCGCGCACCACGCTGGCCTGCACCTCGGCCAGCAGGCCGCGGCCAAAGGAGCCGTCGACGATCACGCCGTCGAGGTCGAGCAAACAGGCGGCGCTGTTGATCGCGAGCGCCATCGCGGTGCCGGTGTCGGCGAGCCACGCGTCGGTGAGCGGCCGCCACGGCGCCTCCAAGGCCCGCTCGTCGACCACTGCGGCGGCGTCCAACCCCGCACCGGCGTACAGCCGTTCGAGGTTGAGCAGCGACGCCACGCTCAGCAGTTGCGCCGGCGCCGGGCCGCCGGCTGTGTTGAGCCCGAGCGGCAGCGAGCCGATCGCACCGGCATTGCCGTGCACGCCGCCGCGCAGGTGACTGTCGATCACCAGCCCGCCACCGATGAAGGTGTCGACGAAGACGTACAAAAAGCTCTTCACGCTGCGCCCGCGCCCCGCCACGAGTTCCGCCACGCAGGCGGCGGCCGTGTCTTTCAGCAGCACGACCGGCCAGTCGGTCAGCTCGGCGACCTCGGCGCGCAGGTCGGTTCGGTGCCACTTGTGCGCCACCTCCGGCGGCATGCCGAGCAGCGTCTGCCAGCCGCCCAGCGACAACGGCGCCGCGATGCCGACGCCTTGCACCCGTTCGCGCCGCGCCGGGCCCAGCTTGCGGCGGATCTCGCGCAGGCGCTGGTCGATTTCGCTGCGCAGCACGTCGGGATCGGGAAAGGCGTAGTCGATGGCCCAGCGCTCGCGCACCGCGCCGGTGAAGTCGACGAGCAGCACATCCATGTTGCGCCGGCCGACCTTGATGCCCACCGAGTAGGCACCGTCCGGGTTCAGCGCGAGCGGCACCGACGGCTGCCCGACCTTGCCGCGCTGCGGCAGGCCCTTGACGAGCAGGTCGTCGTCGAGCAGCCGCTTGGTGATCAGCGAGATCGTCTGCGCGGTCAGGTTGGTCAGGCGCGCGATCTCGGCGCCCGGCAGGCTGCCGTTCAGGCGGATCGCCTGCAGCACCACGCGCTCGTTGTACTGGCGCAGCCCGCCCTGGCTGGAGCCGCGCGGGCGCAGATGGAGCGGGGCGGCGGCGAGCGCCGCCGGGTCGTGGTCCAAGATTCCCTTCCTCTCGATCGTTCAGGCCAGGCAGTCGGCCGGAATTTCTTCGGGTCTCATCGCGCCGGTCATCACCGCGACCGTTTCGCTCATGCCCATTTTCTTCGGGTTCACGACCGCGGCCCGCTTGCCGAGCCGCGCGATGTGGATGCGGTCGGCCACCTCGTACACGTGCGGCATGTTGTGGCTGATCAGCACGACCGGCAGCCCGCGGTCGCGCACGCGGCGGATCAGCTCAAGCACCATGTTGCCTTCCTTCACACCGAGCGCCGCGGTGGGCTCGTCCATGATGACCACGTGGCGCGCAAACGCCGCGCTGCGCGCCACCGCAACGCCCTGGCGCTGGCCGCCGGACAGCGTTTCGACCGGCTGCGTCATCGAGCGGATGCCGATCTTCAGGTCGGCCATGTATTGCACGCTGTCGCGCAACATGCGCGGCTTGTCGAGCAGGCCGAGGAAGCGGCCGAAGAAACCCGGGCGCCTGAGCTCGCGGCCGAGGAACAGGTTCTCGGCGATCGTCATCGCCGGCGCGACCGCGAGGTCCTGGTAGACGGTTTCGATGCCGGCGTCGCGCGCGTCGCTCGGGCTTCGAAAGCGCACCGGCGTGCCGTCGAGCCGGATCTCGCCTTCGTCGGGCACGACGGCGCCGGACAGCGCCTTGATCAGCGACGACTTGCCGGCACCGTTGTCGCCGATCACCGCGAGGATCTCGCCGGCGCGAAGGTCGAAGTCGGCGCCGTCCAGCGCGACGACCTGGCCGTAGCGCTTGACCAGGCCGCGGGCTTGCATCACGAGGGGTTGTTCGGTGTTCATCGTGCGCCCTTCATCGTGAGTTCTTGTGCGACAACTGGTCGACCGCGACTGCGAGGATCACGAGCATGCCGGTGACGAGGATCTGGTAGATCGACGACACGCCCATCAGCGTGAGGCCGTTGCGAAACACGCCGACGATCAGCGCGCCAATCAGCGAACCGACAATCCAGCCGCGCCCGCCGAACAGGCTGGTGCCGCCGAGCACGACCGCGGTGATTGCGTCGAGGTTCTCGGTCTGGCCGGCGTTGGGGTCGCCGACGCCGGTGCGGGCCACCGACAGCAGCGACGCGATGCCGTAGAACACGCCGGCGAGCACGTACACGCCGAGCAGCACGCGGTCCGGCGAGATGCCGGTCAGGCGCGTCGCTTCGCGGTTGTTGCCGACGGCGTAGACGTGGCGGCCGGCCGCGGTTTCGCGCAGCGCGAACCAGACCAGGCCGTACAGCGCAAGCATCAGCACCGTGCCGTAGGCGATCTGCGTGCCGCCCACCGAGAAGGTGTCGCCCAAGGTCGTCAGCGTGCCCGGCAGGTCGGTCACCGTCTGCGAGCCCGAGTACAGCTGCGTGATCGCGAACGCGATGTTCATCGTGCCCAGCGTGACGATGAACGCCGGCAGTCGCACCTTCGTGACGAGCAGGCCGTTGGCCAGGCCGAACAGCGCCGTCACGCCGATGCCGCAGGCGATCGCGAGCCCCGGTGGCAGGCCGAGGTCGGTCGCGAACTTGCTCATCACGATGCCGCCCAGCGCCATCACCATGCCGCAGCTCAGGTCGATGCCGGCGGTGAGGATGATCAGCGTCTGCCCGATCGCGATGACACCCACCACCATCACCTGCTGCAGCACCAGCGACATGTTGCCGCCGGTCAGGAAGCGGTCGCTCTGCGTCGCGAAGAACGCGCAGGCGGCGACCAGCGCGAGCAGCGGGCCGAGCGTGGCCAGGGGCAGGTGCGGGCGCGGCATCGTCGGCGACAGGCCCACGGTATGCGGGGCGGCGTGCCGCAAGCTCATTTCTTGCCCCAGCACAGGTCCATGCCGACCTGCGTGTCCTTGCTCGCCACGCCCGGCAGCGCCTTCGCGGCGATCAGCGTGACGCCGGTGTCCGTGTAGCCGCTCGGCTTGGCGCCGGTCTTCGCGTACTGCACGCCGGCCTCGACGCCCATCGCGGCCATGCGCAGCGGGTACTGCTGCGAGGTCGCGGCGATCGCGCCGGCAGCCACGTCCTTCACGCCCTGGCAACCGCCGTCCACCGAGACGATCAGCACGCCCTTGTCCTTGCCGGCGCGCTGCAAGGCCTTGAACGCGCCCGCGGCCGCCGGCTCGTTGATCGTGTAGACGAGGTTGATGTCCGGGTTCTTCTGGAGGCAGTTCTCCATCGCGGTCTGGCCCTTGGCCTGGTCGCCGTAGCTGTCGGCCATGCAGACCACTTCGGCCGAGCTGCCGAGCTCGTTGCTCTTCGCGTCCGGCGCGGCGAGGCCGAAGCCCTTCAGAAATCCGTTGTGGCGCTGCGCGCCGACCGGGTGGCCGGGGAAGAGATCGAGCGTCGCGATCTTCACCGGCTTGCCGCCCGACTGCGCGGCGTAGGCGGCCTTTGCGTATTCGCCGATCAGCACGCCGGCCTTGTAGTTGTCGGTCGCGAACAGCGCGTCGGTCGCCTCCATCGGCTCGGTCGGGCTGTCGAGCGCGATCACCAGCACGCCCTGCGCGCGGGCTTTCTTGATCGACGGCACGATGGCCTTGGAGTCGCTTGGCGTGATGAGGATGGTCTTCGCGCCGGCGGCAATCATGTTCTCCATCGCGGTCACCTGTCCGGCGTTGTCGCCGTCGGCCTTGCCGGCGCCGGACAGCAGCCGCGCGCCCTTGGCCTCGGCGGCCTGCAGCGCGCCTTCCTTCATCTTCACGAAGAACGGGTTGGTTTCGGTCTTGGTGATCAGGCCGATCACCGGCGGGTCGGCGGCCATCGCGGCACCGGTGGCAAGAGCGGCGATCAGCGCCACGGGGGTCTTGAGCAGCATGGTTTGTCTCCTGGCTGAAGGAATCGGAATCGGGATGACGCAATTCTGGTCGGTGCAAGTTAATAAATCAAGTTGATTGATTAATGGTTTTCCCGGTGGTGTGATCGCGAAGCCGGCTTCATGCTGTGTGGCATCGACAACAGGAGGATCGGCATGTTCGTGGTCTGCGGCGAAGCGCTGATGGACGTGTTTGCGGCCGGCGAGACCGGCACCGGCTTCACGCTGGACGCGCGCATCGGCGGTTCGCCGTTCAACGTGGCGCTCGGTCTGGCGCGTCTGGCACAGCCGGTGAGCTTTTTCGGCGGCGTGTCGCGCGGTTTTCTCGGCGAGAGGCTGCTGGCCGCGTTGCGCGCCGAGCGTGTTGGCACCGGCAGCGTGATCGAGGTCGACGCGCCCACGACGCTCGGGCTGGTAGGCCTCGATGCGCGCGGCGTGCCGTCGTACTCGTTCTACGGCCACGGCGGCGCGGACCGCCAGCTCACGCCGGCAGCGCTGTCGCGCCTGCCGCCGTCCGCACGGGCTTTCCACTTCGGCTCGTACACGATGGTCGTCGAGCCGGTGGCGGCGACGCTGCGTGCGTTGGTCGAAAGAGAGCAGACGCGCAGCCTGATCGCCTACGACCCCAACATCCGACTCAACGTGGAGCCCGACCTGTCGCGCTGGCGCGAGGTGCTGCAGTGGATGCTGCCGCGCACCCACCTGCTGAAGGTCAGCGAGGAAGACCTCGCCCTGCTCTACCCCGACCAGTCGCCGCAGACGCTCGGCGCGCAGTGGGCGCAACACGGGGTGCCGCTGGTGGTGATCACACGTGGCGGCGACGGCGCCTGGGCGTGGACGGCGCAGGCGCATCTGGCCGTTCCCGGCGTTCCGACCACGCTCGTCGACACGGTCGGCGCCGGCGACACCTTCCAGGCCGCGCTGCTGACCTGGCTGGCCGAGAACGATGCACTTTCGCCGGCGGCGATGCGAGAGCTGCGTTCCGACCGCTTGACGGCCGCCCTCACGTTCGCGTCACGTGCCGCCGCGATCACGTGCTCCCGGCGCGGCGCTGATTTGCCGCATCGGACGGACTTGTAGCCCGCCGAAAGACGGGGTGGCGAGTGGGGGCACCGAATCGCGGATTTCATCCCCTGTGCGCTAACCGGCCATCACCCGGCGATAGCGCATGTGCACCAGCCTGGCGTCACTCTTTGCCGTCACCCCGGCGAAAGCCGGAGTCCACTGGTGAGGTGCCTTCTGCTGGAGGTGCTTCCGCAGGAGGCACTCCACCAGTGGACCCCGGCTTTCGCCGG
>DATKCI010000325.1:0-28384 GCA_035513255.1 Piscinibacter sp.
AAACGAGATGGGACGTTCACTACCTGTAGTCTGTCCGCTGTGAACGGCAGATTGCCCGGATGGTCCCTCCACCTCGACACCCCCATCCGCTGCGTCTGTGGGTGCAGACAGAACATACAAGCCCGGATGAAATCCGGGGTGGTTGCGAACGAACGCCGCTCCCGGATTGCATCCGGGCTACGAGTTCCCCTCAACGGATCAAGCTCAGACGCGCTTGCGGTACTCGTGCGTGCGCGTGTCGATCTCGATCTTGTCGCCGGTTTCGACGAACAGCGGCACCGAGATTTCGAATCCGGTCTTCAGTTTGGCGGGTTTCAGCACCTTGCCCGACGTGTCGCCCTTGACGGCCGGCTCGGTGTAGGTCACTTCACGCACCAGGCTGGTAGGCAGCTCGACCGAAATGGCCTTGCCTTCGTAGAACACCACCTCGACCGGCATGCCGTCTTCGAGGTACTGGATCGCGTCGCCCATGTTCTCGGCTTCAACCTCGAACTGGTTGTACTCGGCGTCCATGAATGCGTACATCGGGTCGGCGAAGTAGGAGTAGGTGCACTCCTTCTTGTCGAGGATGATCTGGTCCATCTTGTCGTCGGCCTTGAAGACGACTTCGGTGCCCGAGTTGTTGAGCAGGCTCTTGAGCTTCATGCGCACGGTGGCGGCGTTGCGGCCTCCGCGGCTGTATTCCGTCTTCAGCACGACCATCGGGTCCTTGCCCTGCATGATGACGTTGCCGGCGCGAATTTCCTGTGCGATCTTCATGGCGAATTTCCGTGTGCGTTGCGTCTTTGCGGGCAGGGCCCGACGCTGTAAAAGCGCGCACCGAAGGTCCACCCGGAACGCGCAAAGCCTCGAATTTTAGCGTCTTTCGTCGACGAAGCCCATCAGCTGGGTGATCAGGTCGGGCTGCGCGAGCAGCCCGTCACGCCAGTCCTCGCAGTGCCTGCGCCAGGGCGCGAGGGCCGGCAACGGCGGCAGTTCCCCGCCGAGACCGTTCCACGCGGCCCACAGTCGGCGCATTTCGCCGGCCGGTCCCGCGGGCACGCCGGCGAGGAAGCGCTCGGCAAACGCCGTCATCTTCACCGCGTGGGCGCCGTCGTCCTGCGGGTAGATGTGCCAGACGAACGGCTTGGCGGCCCACTGCGCGCGAACGAATGAGTCTTCGCCGCGAACAAAGTTCAGATCGGCGGCCCACAAGAGCGCGTCGAATTCGGTCTGCGGCAGGGCCGGCAGCAGCACGGCGCGCAGCGCCCCGCGGCGCAGCGACGGGCCGAGCAGCGACGTAGCCTGGGCCGTCGCGGCACCGGCCGTGGCGAGCAGCAGGGTCGGGCGATCCGCGAGGGTGTCGATCAGCGCGGGCAGCGACGGGTTGTCGTAGCAGAACAAGCTGACGATGCGCTCGCCCGGCTGGGTCTGCACCCCCCAATCCGCGAGCCATGCGGTGGCGTCGAAGTGCTGCTGGCGGGTCAGCAGGCCGGGCTCGCGCAGTAGCCCGCCGGTGCTGCGCGTGAACCCGGGGTAGAAGAACCACTTCGTGAGCCCCCGGCCCGGCCCGCTCAGCTGCGGCGACGGCAGGGCATGGTTGCGTTCGACATAGTCTTCGGCGCTCAGGTATTCGAGGTTGATCCACACCGGCGGTTGCGGGGCGGTCGCCATGCGGGCGACGAAACCCGGCGAGGGATCGCAGCCGAAGGCCTCGATCACCACATCGCTTGCTTGCATCTCGGCCGATCCGTCCTGCCAAGGCTGGACCGCGACGCCGGCGCAGCCGCTCGGCGCCATCCAGGCCAGTGCACTCGGGTCGTCGATCCACAGGCGCACCCGCTCGCCGCGCGACGCAAGGTCGGCAGCGGCCCGCCAGCACACGCCGATGTCGCCGAAGTTGTCGACGACGCGGCAGAAGAGGTCCCAAAGCATCTGCGGATTATCCCGGGCGCGACGGCGGCACAATCCCTTCGACATGACCGACTCCGAAGTCCATCCGACCGACGCCGCGCCTGCGGACGCCGCCGTGCACGACCGGCTGCTCGCCGATGTGGCGGCGCTGCCGAGCCTGCCCGGCGTCTACCGCTACTTCGACGCGCGCGACGCCGTGCTGTACGTCGGCAAGGCGCGCGACCTGAAGAAGCGCGTCTCGAGCTATTTCCAGAAGAATCACGCAGGCACCCGCATCGGCCACATGATCGGGAAGATCACCCGACTGGAGACCACGGTCGTGCGCTCGGAGGCAGAGGCGCTGCTGCTCGAGAACAACCTGATCAAGTCGCTCAAGCCGCGCTACAACATCCTGTTCCGCGACGACAAGAGCTATCCGTACCTGAAGATCGCGTCGCACGCCTTTCCGCGCATGGCCTATTACCGCGGCTCGGTCGACAAGAAGCACCGCTACTTCGGACCGTACCCCAGCGCCTGGGCGGTCAAGGACTCGATCCACCTGCTGCAGAAGGTGTTCAAGCTGCGCACTTGCGAGGACACAGTGTTCAACAACCGCACGCGGCCGTGCCTGCTGTACCAGATCGAGCGCTGTTCGGGGCCCTGCGTCGGCTGCGTGTCGGCCGAAGACTATGCTCGCGACGTGAGCCATGCCGAACGTTTCCTGCTCGGTGAGCAGCAGGAGGTGATGGACGCGCTGCAGGCGCAGATGATGGCGCACGCCGATGCGCTGCAGTTCGAGCAGGCGGCGGAAATCCGCAACCAGCTCGGCGCGCTGTCGCGGGTGCTGCACCAGCAGGCCGTGGAAGACAACACCGGCGTGACCAGCAAGGACGCCGACATCATCGCGGTGAAAGTGCAGGGCGGGCGCGCCTGCGTGAACCTCGCGATGGTGCGCGGCGGGCGGCACCTCGGCGACCGGCCGTATTTCCCGACCCACGTCGACGACGCGACCGCGCTGACCGGCGAAGAAGAGCGCGGCGACGCACCCGAGCCCGAGGCGCAGGTGCTGGAGGCCTTCATCGCTCAGCACTATCTCGAAGGCGGCGTGCCGCCGCTGCTCGTGCTGAGCCACCCGGTGGACAAGGCGCTGATCGACGCGCTGTCGCAGCAAAGCGGCGTGCGGATCACCGCCCAGCACCAGCCGCGCGAGCCGCGCCGCGCCTGGCTCGACATGTGCATCAAGGGCGCCGAGATCAAGCTCGCCCAGCTGCTGGCCGAAGAGGGATCGCAACAGGCACGCACGCGCGCACTGGTCGAGGTGCTCGACATCGCGGTCGAGAACCTCGACGGCTTTCGCATCGAGTGCTTCGACATCAGCCACACGGCCGGCGAATCGACGCAGGCCTCGTGCGTGGTCTTCGAGAATCACAAGATGCAGAACGCGCAGTACCGCCGCTACAACATCGAAGGCATCGTCGGCGGCGACGACTACGCCGCGATGCGCCAAGTGCTGACGCGCCGCTACGCAAAGATCGCCGCGGCGATGGCCGAGCAGGGCGCGGCCGGTGGTGCGCGCCTGCCGGACCTGGTGCTCGTCGACGGTGGCCGCGGCCAGGTCGCGATGGCGCGCGAGGTGTTCGAGGAACTCGGCATCGACCTCGGGCTGATCGTAGGCGTCGAAAAGGGCGAGGGCCGCAAGGTCGGCCTCGAGGAACTGGTCTTCGCCGATGGGCGCGAGAAGGTCTACCTCGGCAAGGATTCGGCGGCGCTGATGCTGGTGGCGCAGATCCGCGACGAGGCGCACCGCTTTGCGATCACCGGCATGCGCGCGCGTCGCGCCAGTGTGCGCACCGGCGGCAGCCGGCTCGAAGACATCGCCGGCGTCGGCCCGAAGAAGCGCGCGAAACTGCTGCAGCGCTTCGGCGGCGTGCGTGGCGTCGCAAGCGCAAGCGTCGAAGACCTGGCGACGGTCGACGGCGTCTCGCATGAACTCGCCGAGGAGATCTATCGTGCGCTTCATTGAATCCGGGCGAAGATGGCTGAGTCTGGGCGGGCTGCTCGTGTTGAGCGCCTGTTCCACGTTGTGGCCGAGCCGGACCCCGCCACGCGCCGGGCCGGCGCCTCCACGTGTCGAACTGCCGGCACCCGGCGCCGTGCGCAGTACCGGCGAGTTGCGGCTGCAGGCAGCGCGGCGCCTGGTGGCGGCCAACCCGGCCGACACGTACGTCGGCGTCGTGCCCGACGTGCTGCTGGCCATTCCGGTGCTCGAGATCGAACTGAACGCGGACGGCGGCATCCGCCGCATCGAGGTGTTGAGGCAACCCAAGCAGGCCTTGGACACCGTGCCAATCGCCATCGACGCGGTACGCCGGGCCGCGCCGTTCGGCGACGTGTCGCGCTTGCCCAAGCCCTGGATATTCACCGAGACTTTTCTGTTCAACGACGAGCGCAAGTTCAAACCTCGCACGCTGGACGACTAGCCAATCCGCGGCGCCCTGCCGCAGTGACATGCGTCCGTTGCGCGCTTTGGGCACAATGCGGCATGTTTTTCAACCTCCCCACGCTGCTGACCTGGGCGCGCATCGTCGCGATTCCCCTCATCGTCGGCGTGTTCTACCTGGACCTTGCGCCGCCGGCGCGCAACCTGATCGCCACGGTGCTGTTCATCGTCGTCGCACTGACCGACTGGGCCGATGGCTACCTCGCGCGCAAGCTGAACCAGACCTCGTCCTTCGGTGCCTTCCTCGACCCGGTCGCCGACAAGTTCCTCGTCGCCGCCTCGCTGCTGATCCTGGTCCAGATGGGCCGCGTCGGCGCCCTGGTGGCGCTGGTCATCATCGGCCGCGAGATCGCGATCTCGGCGCTGCGCGAGTGGATGGCGCAGATCGGCGCCTCGCGCAGCGTCGCGGTACACATGCTGGGCAAGGTGAAGACCACCGTGCAGATGGTCGCGATCCCGTTCCTGCTCTTCGACGGCGTGCTTTTCGGCGTGATCGACACCCACCGCTGGGGAACCGGGCTGATCTGGATCGCGGCGGTGCTGACCATCTGGTCGATGGTCTACTACCTGCAGAAGGCGCTGCCTGAAATTCGCGCCAAGGCGCGCTGAGTTGGCCGATCACCGCCACGCGCCGCTGCTGCGTGCGATGCCCTGGGTCTTCGTGCTGATCTGGAGCACGGGATTCGTCGTCGCACGCTTCGGGATGCCGCATTCGCCGCCGTTCAGCTTCCTGTCGCTGCGCTTTGCGCTGTCGGTGCTGTGCTTCGGCCTGTGGATCGCGATCGCGCGAGCCGGATGGCCCCGCGGGCGGGACCAGTGGTTTCATCTCGGGGTGACGGGCGTGCTGATGCAGGCCGGGTACCTCGGCGGCGTGTGGGCGGCCGTGAAGGCCGGCTTGGGCGCCGGCACCGTGGCGCTGCTCGTCGGGCTGCAGCCGGTGTTGACTGCGGTGTGGCTCACCGCGTCGGCGCGCGCTGACAAGCATCACGCCGTCGAGCCGAGGCAGTGGTGGGGCCTGCTGCTCGGTCTGGCAGGCCTCATGCTGGTGGTGTGGCGCAAACTCGGCGTCGGCGAAGTCACCGCCTGGAATCTGTTGCTCGCGGCGGTCGCGCTGCTTGCCATCACCACCGGTACGCTTTACCAGAAGCGGCATGTGGCGCCCTGCGATGCGCGCACGGCAGGCTTTGTGCAAATGGTGGCCGCATTGATCGTCACTCTTCCGATCGCTCTGTTCGAGCGCGAAACCATCGTCTGGCACCCGGCCTTCATCGGCGCGATGGCGTGGTCGGTTCTCGTGCTCACGCTGGGCGGCAGCTCGCTGCTGTACCTGCTGATCCAGCGCGGTGCGGCCACACAGGTCACGAGCTTGCTGTACCTCGTGCCGCCGTGCACGGCTGTGATGGCATGGGCCATCTTCGGCGAATCGCTTTCCGCATTGACGCTGTTCGGCATGGCGCTCACCGCGGCCGGTGTGGCTTTGGTCGTGCGGACTGCGAACCGTTGAAGCCCGCTGTCAGCTTGATGCAAGACTAGGGTCATCGCGTGGCTTCGTGCGATTGCAGCATTTGCGGACATCCACGCCTGTGCGCGGACTTTCGACCGCGGAACTATGCACGGGGCGGTCGCTTGTCAAGGGAGGAAGCACGCGCGTTCCCCACGAATGGAGGCAGTGATTACGCATAGAATCCGCTTCCGCGCTTGACACCTCGGGAGCGCACGGCTGTAATGATTTCGAGTCGTGGAGCTGCCGCACGCGGCCCAAACCACCATCCCGGATTCCTTGTGAGACACCTTGAGAGGGGGCACCTTCGTGAACAAATCTGAACTGATCGAGCACATCGCCAAGCAGGCCGACATCTCCAAAGCGGCGGCGACTCGCGCGCTGGAGGCGGTCATCGGCGGCGTGAAGACCACGCTGAAGAAGAACAACAGCGTGTCGCTGGTGGGCTTCGGTACCTTCAGCGTCAGCAAGCGCGCCGCACGTGCCGGCCGCAATCCGCGCACCGGTGCGACGATCAAGATCAAGGCAGCGAAGGTGCCCAAGTTCCGTCCCGGCAAAGCGCTGAAGGACGCGGTGAACTGAAACACGAGTGATCGGGTGCTTAGCTCAGCTGGTAGAGCGGCGCCCTTACAAGGCGTAGGTCGGGGGTTCGAGCCCCTCAGCACCCACCAATCCACGCGGGGCACGGTCGGCTAGAATCCCGGCAAGCCCGCAAAAACAAAGGCGAACCTTGGTTCGCCTTTGTTGCGTTTGCGCAAGACAATTGTCTGTTTCCGCGGCTCCTGATCGAGGCCTCCGATGTTTGAATTCGTTCGCACGCACACCCGCTTGTTCCTCTTCATCCTCGTGGTGCTGATCATTCCGTCGTTCGTGTTCTTCGGCATTCAGGGCTACGACCGCATGGATGCAGGTGGCAACGCGAAGGTCGCCGAGGTCGCCGGCCGCCCCGTCACGCAGGCGGAATGGGATGCGATGCACCGCGATCAGATCGAGCGCGTGCGCCGCCAGATGCCCGGCGTCGACGCGAAGCTGTTCGACACGCCGCAGATGCGCCAGCAGTCGCTCGACTTGCTGGTGCGCGATCGCGTGCTGCTCGCGGCCGCCGACGACGCCAACCTCGTCATCACCGACGACTACATGGACCGTCTGTTCAAGACCGATCCGCAGTTCGCCGCGCTGCGCAATCCCGACGGCAGCGTCAACAAGGACATCCTCGCCGCGCAAGGCATGTCGTCGGATCTGTTCGCCTATCGCCTGCGCCAGGATCTCGCCAAGCGGCAGGTGCTGCAAGGCGTGAGCGACACGGCGCTCGCGCCGCCGGCGGTGGCTGCGGCCACGCTCGATGCATTCTTCCAGCAGCGTGAGGCGCAGGTACTGCGCTTCGATACGAAGGACTACCTCGCGAAGGTGTCGCCGACCGACGCCGAGATCGAGCAGTACTACAAGGACCCCGCCCACGCGGCGCAGTTCCAGGCACCCGAGCAGGCGACCATCGAATACGTGGTGCTCGACGTCGAGGCGTTGAAGAAAGACGTGGTCGTCACCGACGAGAAGCTGAAGGAGTACTACGACCAGAACATCGCCCACTACAGCACGCCGGAGGAGCGTCGCGCCAGCCACATCCTCGTGCAGGCCGACAAGAGCGCGCCGGCCGAGGTGCGCGAGAAGGCCAAGGCGAAGGCCGAGTCGCTGCTCGCCGAGCTGAAGAAGAGCCCGGCCTTGTTCGCCGAACTGGCGAAGAAGCACTCCGACGACCCCGGCTCGGCCGAGCGCGGCGGCGACCTCGACTTCTTCGGCCGCGGCGCGATGGTCAAGCCGTTCGAGGATGCCGCGTTTGCGCTGAAGCCCGGCGAGACGAGCGACGTCGTCGAGAGCGACTTCGGCTACCACATCATCCGGACCACCGCCGTTCGCGGCGGCGATCGCCGCAGTTTCGAAGATGTTCGGCCGCAGCTCGAGGAAGAGGTGCGCAAGCAGCTCGCACAGCAGAAGTTTTCCGAGATCGCGGTCGACTTCAGCAACATGGTCTATGAGCAGCCCGACAGCTTGAAGCCGGTGGTCGACAAGTTCAAGTTGGAATTGCGCACGGCGCAGGGCGTGACGCGAACGCCGGCACCGGGCACCGCGGCGCCGCTGAACGATGCCAAATTCCTCGAGGCGCTGTTCTCCGCCGAGGCGCTGCGCAACAAGCGCAACACCGACGCGGTCGAGACGTCGCCGAACCAGCTGGTCTCCGGCCGCGTCGTCCAGCACACGCCGGCGCGCACCTTGCCGCTGGCCGACGTGAAGGACAAGGTCGGTGCGGCGGTGGCACGCCAGCAGGCTGCGGCGCAGGCACGCAAAGAAGGCGAGGCCCGGCTGGCCGAGGCGAAGAAGGACCCGAAGGCGGCGCTTGCGGTGGCCGCCCAGATGGTGTCGCGCGTGCAGACCCGCGAGCTGCCGCGCGAGGTCATCGACGCCGTGCTGGGCGCCGATCCGTCCGCGCTGCCCACGGCGGTCGGCGTGAACCTCGGCGACGCGGGCTACGCGGTGGCGCGCGTCATGCAGATCACCGGCCGCGATCCCGTCGCAGCAGACACCGCGCGCGGCCAGACGCAGTACGCGCAAGCCTGGGGCGACGCTGAAACGCAGGCCTACTACGAGGCACTGAAAGGCCGCCTCGGCGTCGAGATCTTCGCGCCCGCCGCGCCCGCCGCGCCGGCCGCACCGGTCAACTGAAGCGCCGTCCCGCCCGGTGCGCCGGATGACGCATCGCATATAATCTGCGGCTCTGCGGTGGCTGTAGCTCAGTTGGTAGAGTCCAGGATTGTGATTCCTGTCGTCGTGGGTTCGAGTCCCATCAGCCACCCCACAGTTATTTGAACAACGGCCTGCGCAACCCGCAGGCCGTTTTCCATTCGCGGCTGCCTGGGCTTCAACTGCGCCGCGCCAGCGCCCCGTCGAAGTAGCGGATCGCGCTTTCGAGCCCGGTTGCAGCGGCACCTTCGGCTCCCTCCGAGCCATTCGTGCGCGCTTGCCGTGCCCGCCGTGGCCCGCGTTCAATTCCGGGCGGAGAACTCCCGGATGATCACGCGGCAGCCGATGCCGTGCGGGGAGAGTTCGCGCCATTCCACCTCGCCGCCGAGCTGCTTCACCCGCTTGCGCACGCCGCCGAGGCCCAGGCCGTGTGACCAGGCGAGGGGGTTGCGGCCGATACCATCGTCGATGACCGACAGGTCCAGTCGGTCGCCTTCGAGGTTGAAGTCGATGTCCACGCGCCGTGCCTGCGCGTGGGAAATGATGTTGCTGACCAGTTCGCGCAGCACACGCGTGAGCCCCGACCACTGCACGACGGTGAGCAGGACATCGTCGTCGAACGTGAAGTTCCACCCGAGTTCGATGTGTGCGGCGGTGAGGCGCTGCGTCAGGTCGGCCTTCCATTCGGCGGCCGCGTGCGACAGGCGATGGTTGGACGCGGCCAGCCCGCGCGTGAGCGTCTTCAGGTCCTGCAGCGTGTGCCGCACGTACTCCTCCATCTCCGGAGAGTGGGCCTTGTACATCAGCGTCAGCAGACGTGCGCCGATGTCGTCGTGCAGGTCTTGCGCGAGCCGCGCACGCTCCTCGCTGCGGCCTTGTTCGACGGCCTTGTCGAAGGCGACCGCGCGCCGCAGCTGCTCGACGATGCGGTCGGCGAGCCGCGCGTCTTCGGAGGTGAACAGGCGCCGTCCCCGGTGCGCGAAGCGCAGCACGATCGAGCGTTCCGCGAGGTCCGCTTCCGCGGCGGCATCCGCATCGGCGCCGAGCCGCGGCACCGGCAGGATCATCGCGGATCCGTCGGCCACGACGCGTGTGGCGGCGCTGCGGCCATCGACGACGACGACCTCCATCGGCTCGAACAACTCGCGCAGCAGGCGCGACAGCAAGCTGGGTGCGCGCTCCGGGCGCGCCTCGACCTCGCGTGCGATCCGGTAGAGCTGCTCGAACATGCGCTCGGTGGTCAGCATGCTGTTGCCTAGCAGCTGGTTCAGGATCCATTGCCGCGCGCCGGCGTAGACCCCGAGCGACAGGAACAGCGACAGGGTCAGCGATGCGAACTGTCCGAACGAGAACACCGCGACGAACAGCAGATCGAGCGAGGTGGCCACGGTGCTGATCGCCGCGAGCAGCGAGAACTCGCGCATGATCTGCTGCGACTTCGACAGGAAGGGCACCAGCAGCAGCAGCGACGCGAGGAATACGTACCAGATCATCGACCCGATGGCGGCGATGTTGTGCTGCACGCCCGGTGCACGGCCGGCGACGGCCAGTGCCACCGTCAGCAGCACCCAGGTGCTCATCGCGACCACACAGAAGCGGCGCAGCACGATCGCGAACGGATGTGGCTCGACGCGGTACGACCAGCTCAGCAGCACGACGACGAGCCAGCCGAGCCCTGCCGCGCTGGCCTGGGTCCACCACCAGGTGTTTGCGAGGGCGTCCTGCAGTTCGAGTCCGATCAGCGCCAGGGCGTAAGCCCAGGCGCCCAGCGCGATCCATCCGGCGCCCGGCAGCCGTCTCGGGTGCAGGCAGACAGCGTTGACCAGTGCCGCGGCGGTGACGAGGTCGAAGCCCATGCGCAACGGCATGTCCAGCGCCGGGAACGGCATCGGCAGCGCGAGCTCCAGCGTCGATTCGACGGCGATGAAGACGAGGTTGCCCGTCTGGCTCAGCGCCATCACCGAGTACAGCAGGTTCAAGCCGTTGGGCCGGGCCAGCAGCACGACCATCGACACGAGGTACAGCACCAGCGCCAACGCGCTGAGCAGCCAGAACATGCCGCCCAGCCCGGAGAAGCCGCGCCGCTGCAGCTGCAGCTCCACCATGTCGCCATCGGAGAAGAAGAGCTTCACGCTCGACTGCGACAGCGACGCGGCAATCTGCTCGTGCATCGCGCGGTGGCGTTCTCGATCGGCGTCGGAAATCATCCAGCGCGACGAGCGCTGCAGCGTGAGCACGTCGGCCACGGCGACCGAAACGTCGCCGCCGACGATCCCGATCAGGGCACGCCCGACGTGCGGTCGCAGCAACGGGTCGGAGGTGGAAGCCAGCTCGAGCTGGCCTTGCGGATTGGCGCGCCAGGCCGCGTCGATGTGCTGCGGATCGCCGAGCCAGCGCGCCAGGAAGAACAGGCCCAGGCAGCCCAGCAGCGCGGCGCCGACCAGCAGCCGCATGCGCCAGCCCATCCAGCGCGACAGACTGCGCTCACGCGCAAAGCTGCGGTCGAACAGCCCGGAATCGAAGGCCGACTCGGATCCGAGGCTGCCGTCCGCTGCGGCAGCTTCCTGGTCGCGCGGCGGGACATCGGCGGGCGAGAGGCTCGAACTCGTGACGGCCACCTTGCTCCTCCGGCTCACCCGCGGCGGATGGCTAGGGCCTGTTCACACCAAATGCGAGCCCACGCCGGTACCTGGCAGGCCACAGGGCTAGGCGCGGGCGAGGCCGTGTACCTTCGGTACACAACGAGCGCGCAACGACGCCCTGTGGACTGTCAGGTACCGGCCCTTCGGGTGATCTCAGGAAACGCTCTCCCTCAGCGTTGCAAATGCTCGACGTGGGAAATACCACGTCTGTGCTTTGCGCCTCGACGGAGAGCGTTTCCTGAGTCACGTGGGCTCGCATTTGGTGTGAACAGGCCCTAGACGAGGCCCTGCTTGCTGGCCAGGACAGCCGCCTCGGCGCGGCTGGACACGTTGAGCTTCTTGTAGATCGACTTGATGTGGTCGTTGACAGTGAACCACTTGATGCCCATCAGGCTCGCGATCTCCTTGATCGTGAAGCCCTTGCTCAGATAGGTCAGCACCTCGCTCTCGCGCGGCGTGAGCCGTTCGTGGTCCAGCGGCGCGCCCTTGCCCAACGGCATCGGGCGGCTGCTTTGCAGCCCGGAGGGCAGCGGCGCCATGGCCGCATCGCCGACGGCGGCGCCGCCGATGCCATGCCGGAAGTGGGTCAGCAGCCGGCGCGCGATCGCCGGCGACAACGGGGGCTGGCCGCGTACGATCTTCTGCAGCTCCTCGACCAGCACCTCGAAGCGGTCTTCCTTCAGCAGGTAGCCGTCCGCGCCGCACTGCAGCGCGGGAAACAGATGGTCGTCGTCGGAGTACAGCGTGGTGACGATCTTGGTGGCCGGGTAGCGCGCCAGTTCGGCCAGCAGCTCCATGCCGTTGCCGTCGGGCAGCTCGAGGTCGACCATGATCAGCTTGAACGGATCGCTGGGCGCAATGGCGCTTTGGCCGCTTTGCGTGGCGATATGCCGGCGCGCCGACTCGAGGTCGCCGGCTTCGGTGATGACGATGGTGTCGGAAAAGCTCTCGCGCACGACGCGGCACAAGAAGCTGCGGGCAACCGGGTTGTCTTCGACGATCAGAACCTTGACGGCCATGCTCGGCACTCTCTCAGGCGAAGTGTCGAATCCTAGCAGCCTGTCGCCGAACGCCCAGACCTAATTCGTGGGCCCGTTACGGCGGCAGGGTCGCCGAGGCCTGCAGCAGCCTCGCCAGGCGGTTGTAGCGGTCGCGCAAGTCGGCCAGTCGCTCGCTTTTCTGCGCCTCGGAGAGGGTCGGGTCCACGAGCACTTCGGAACGCTGCTTGAAGTCGTCCATCTCGAGCATGAACCTCAGCTGCTGGTTGGTCGACGGCCGGAACCCCGCGAGGCTGAACATCTGTTCGAGGCGTCGCTTCTGCGGCGCGGTCTTGCCGTAGCCGAACAGGAAGCTCGTGAGGCGGGACCGGATCGACAGCGGCAAGTCCTTGCGCCACAGCAGCGGGTCCTTCGGGATCAGCGCCGATTCCCAGAGCACGCGCAGCGATGCCGCGCGTGCCGGCTGCGTCGCCCGCAGCCGCTGCAGTTCCTCGGTGTTGTAGGTGCCCGCATGCACCTGCCCGCGCAGCACGGCGTCGAGCGTTTGCGCGTGGTTGCCGCGGATCAGCGGGACGAAATGCTCCTCGGGGCGGATGCCGCGGGGCACGAACAGCGCATAGGTCGGCAGCGCATGGCCGGAGGTCGACGACGGTTCGCCCATCGCGAACCCGTAGCTGCCGGGCTTGGACAGCAGCTGACCCAGCGATGAGACCGGTGCGTCGCGGCGTGTGACGATGAGCGCCCGGTAGCCTGGCGAACCGGCCGCGTCGACCAACTGCGCGAACACCTCGACGTTGGCATGCTCGATGCAGTCGAGCGCCGCCTTGCTCGACAGCCAGGCGAGATGCGCACGGTTCGACACGAGCGCATCGATCGCGGCCGTGTAGCTGGGCGGGTACAAGCCGTGCACATCCAGGCCGGTCTCCGCGCGCATGTCGGCAAAGAACGGATCCCACGCGGCGCGTGTCTCGTCGACAGTGGTCGTGGTGATGACGGCAAAGAACAGGCTCGGCGTCCGAGGACGTGGCGACGCTAGCAGCGAAGCCGGCATGGCCGCGAGCAAAGGTAACTTCAGCAACAGACGGCGCACTCTCTTGTTCTCCGCGGCGGCGCTGATCCCAACGCGCGGATTATCGGTGCAACGCGCAGCCCGATACGTGGAGGATGACCCGCAGTTTCAAGTGTTCGTGAGGACGAGCTTGCCACGCACCTGGCGGCTGCCCATGCGCGCGAACGCGGCCTGCAGCTCGGGCATCGGCAGCGTCTGGTCGAGCACCGGCTTGATGCGGCCCTGCGCATACCAGCGCGCCAGTTCGGCGAGCGCCTGGGCATTGCGCTGCGGTTCGCGGCGCGCGAATTCGCCCCAGAACACGCCGACGACGGAGGCGCCCTTCAGCAGCGCGAGGTTCAGCGGGAGCGCGGGGATGCCGCCTTGTGCGAATCCGATCACGAGGTAGCGGCCGCGCCATCCGATCGAGCGGAACACCGGTTCGGCCAAGTCGCCGCCGACCGGGTCGTAGACGACGTCGGGCCCTTTGCCGCCGGTCAGCGTCTTCAGCTCGTCGCGGATGTTGGCGCTGGCGTAGTTGATCGTGGCGTCGGCGCCGAGATCGCGACACAGCGCGCACTTTTCGTCGCTGGACGCGGCCGCGATCACGCGCGCGCCGACCGCCTTGGCGATCTGGATCGCGGCCGTTCCGACGCCGCCGGCCGCGCCGAGCACGAGCACGGTCTCACCGGACTTCAGTTCGGCGCGGTCGACGAGCGCATGGTGGCTGGTGCCGTAGGTGCAGATGAAGGCCGCCGCGTCCTCGTAAGCGAATCCCGGGGCCAGCGGCATCACGAGCTGCGCATCGACACAGGCATGCGTCGCAAAGCCGCCCATGCCGCCGAAGGCCGCGACCGCGTCGCCGACCCTGAACTGCGTCACGCCGTCGCCGACGGCGTCCACCACGCCGGCGTATTCGGAGCCGGGCACGAAAGGCAGCGGCGGCTTCATCTGGTACTTGTTCTGCACGATCAGCAGATCGGGAAAGTTCAGGCTCGCGGCGCGGATCGCCACGCGCACCTCGCCGGGTCGGGGCTCAGGAGTCGGAACTTCCTTCCACGACAGCGCCTCGGGGCCGATCGGGTTGTCGCATATCCAGGCGTGCATGGCGGGTCTCTCCGTTGGTGTGCGGGGGCCGGATGATAAGCAGCGAGGCCGGCGCTTCCAGTCGCCCAGGTGACGCCGGCGAGGGCTTCGCGGAGCATCGGTCTGCCGCTCCCTACAATCGCCGCCATGCGCATTCTGATCGCCAACGACGACGGCTATCTCGCTCCCGGGCTGGCGGCGCTGGTGCAGGCCTGCGAAGGGCTCGGCGAACTCGACATCGTCGCGCCGGAGCAGAACGCGAGCGGCACGTCGAACTCGCTGACGCTGAATCGGCCGCTGTCGGTGTACACAGCGGCCAACGGCGTCCGCTACATCAACGGCACACCGTCCGACTGCGTGCACGTGGCGCTCACCGGCTTGCTCGAGCACCGACCCGATCTGGTCGTCTCCGGCATCAACCAGGGCGCCAACATGGGTGACGACACGCTGTACTCCGGCACCGTGGCCGCCGCGATGGAGGGGTTCCTGTTCGGCATTCCGGCGATCGCGTTTTCGCAGATCGACAAGGGCTGGGCCCACCTCGATGCCGCGGCACGCGTCGCGCGCAGCGTGATCGAGGAGGTGCTGCGCCGCGCGCCGGCGGCGGCGCCGTTCCTGCTCAACGTCAACATCCCGAACCGCGCCGATGCCGAACGGCTGCCGCGGCAGATCACGCGTCTCGGCCGCCGCCACGCAAGCGAGCCGGTGATACGCCAGGTCAGCCCGCGAGGCGAGACGATGTACTGGATCGGCGCCGCCGGCGACGCGCGCGAGGCCGGCGAGGGCACCGACTTCCACGCGACGGCGAACGACTGCGTGTCGGTCACGCCGCTTCAGGTCGATCTGACCGACCACGCCGCGCTGCCGCAGTGGCAGGCCTGGCTGGCGTCGGGGGTTGCACGATGACCGATGGCGCGCGGCGCACGCCGAAGTTTCCGCTGCGCCTCGACCAGATGTCCGTCGCAAAGCAGAAGGCGGCGTCGGCGCCACCCGCCCGCGAGGTCTTGCGCCCGCAGCAGCCGCTGCAGCACGCGGCGGCCACGTCGGCGCGCAAGGCCATGCCCACCGGCCTCGGACTCGACTCCGCCGGCGTGCGGCGGCGCATGGTCGAGCGCCTGCGCCAGGACGGCTTGCGCCACGAAGCGGTGCTTGCCGCGATCGCCCACGTACCGCGGCACCTGTTCGTCGATGCGGCCCTCGCGACGCAGGCCTACGAAGACACCAGTCTGCCGATCGGGCACGGGCAAACGATCTCCAAACCGTCGGTCGTCGGGCGCATGATCGAGCTGTTGATGGGCGGTGCGAACGCGCGCACGTCGGGACAGCCCGCCCGCGTGCTGGAGATCGGCACCGGCTGCGGCTATCAGGCGGCAGTGCTGGCGCGGCTCGCGCGGCAGGTGTATTCGGTCGAGCGCGTCAAGCCGCTGCACGACAAGGCTCGGGAATTGATGGCGCCGCTGCGCATCGGCAACGTGAGGCTCGTGTATGGTGACGGGATGCTGGGGCACCCGCCGAACGCACCCTACGACGCCATCATTGCCGCCGCGGGCGGCGAATCGCTGCCCGCGGCATGGATCGAGCAGCTCGCGGTCGGTGGGCGCATCGTCGCGCCGGTGAGCGACAACGGTGTTCGGCAGGTGCTGGTGGTCGTCGATCGCACCGAGCAGGGATGCGAACGCAGCGTGCATGAAGTGGTGCAGTTCGTCCCCCTAAAATCGGGACTCGTTCGATAGTTCGATAAAGCGATAGGGATGGCACAGCGAATGGTGATGACGAAGAATCGCTCGATGGACATACGACTCGGCGCCGCCGCGGCGGTCGCGGTGTTGCTGCTCGCGGGCTGCGCGACGTCGAAGAACCAGGCGCCGGTGGAAGACCGCGCCGGCATGCCGCGCACCCCTGCGCCCGCCGTGGCCGTGATCCCGCCGCCGGCCGATCCAGTGCTCGAGCCGCCGAAGCCGGGCGCCGAGAACGCCGGCAAGGCCGGTTACTACACCGTCAAGCCCGGCGACACGCTGATCCGCATTGCGCTGGAGAACGGCCAGCACTGGAAAGACCTCGCGCGGTGGAACGACCTCACCGACCCCGGTGTCATCGAGGTTGGCCAGGTGGTTCGCGTCGTACCCCCTGCCACCGACCCCGCAGCCGCCGGCACCAAGCCGGTGACGACGGCCAAGGTCGAAACCCGGCCGCTCGGCAGCCCGCCGCCTGCACCGGCCCCTGCCCCTGCGCCCGCACCGGCTCCCGCGCGCCAGGGCGACGATGACATCGACTGGATGTGGCCGGCCAGCGGCCCGGTGGCGAGTGCCTTCGACGAAACGCGCAGCAAGGGCGTCGCGATCACCGGCAAGCCGGGCGATGCGGTGCTTGCCGCGGCGGACGGCCGCGTCGTCTACGCCGGATCCGGCTTGCGTGGTTATGGCAATCTCGTGATTCTCAAGCACAACAACACCTACCTCACCGCGTATGCGCACAACCAGGCGCTGCTGGTGAAGGAAGAGCAGTCGGTGCGCCGCGGCCAGAAGATCGCCGAGATGGGTGCGACCGACGCCGAGCGGGTGCAACTGCACTTCGAAATCCGCAAGCTCGGCAAGCCGATCGATCCGGCCAAGCTGCTGCCGCCACGCTGACGGCGATCCACCCACGTGCGATCACGGGGCCATCATGACGAAGCGGCGCACCACTCCGAACGGGCATGCGCGCGACGTGCAGCCCGCCGTGGTCGCGCCGCGCGCTGAGCGCGACCCGCCCATCTCGATGATGGACATCGTGCTGGCCAACGGCATGGAGGCCGACGCGCCCGATTCCGTGGCGGGCGCCGACGGTCCGGTGCCGGTGGAACTGGCCGCCGGCGACGGCGAGATCGGCAACACGCTGCAGACCTATCTGCGCGAGATCCGGCGGGCGCCCCTGCTCACGCCGCAGGAGGAGTTCGACATCGCCACGCGGGCGCGTTCCGGCGATTTCGAGGCGCGCCAGGCGATGATCGAACACAACCTGAGGCTCGTCGTCAGCATCGCGAAGAACTACCTCGGCCGTGGTTTGCCGATGACCGACCTGATCGAAGAAGGCAACCTCGGCCTGATGCACTCGATCGGAAAGTTCGAGCCTGAGCGCGGCTTTCGCTTCTCCACGTATGCGTCGTGGTGGATTCGCCAGAACATCGAGCGGGCGATCATGCACCAGGCGCGGCTGGTGCGGTTGCCGGTACACGTGGTGCGCGAGCTGAACCAGGTGCTGAAGGCGCGCCGCGCGCTGGAGGCGGCCTCGGGCCGCAATGGCCAGCAGGACAAGCCGGTGCGAGTCGAAGAAGTCGCGGCCGCCGTCGGCCGGCCGGTTCAGGAGGTGAGCGACCTGCTGCGCTTCTCCGAGCTGCCAACCTCGCTCGACGCGCCGCTGGAGCGGCACCCGACGGACAACAACGCCGAGTCGATGCTCGACAGCGTGGCCGACGACGGCGCCACCGATCCGATGAGCCTCACGCTCAGCAACGAGGTCGAACAGCTGCTGAACCATGGCCTCGAGGAGCTCAACGACCGCGAGCGCGAGGTGCTGGCCGGCCGCTACGGGCTGCGCGACCGCGAGCCGGAGACGCTCGAGGTGCTGGCCGAGCGGCTGGGCCTCACGCGCGAGCGCATCCGCCAGATCCAGCAAGAGGCGCTGCTGAAGCTCAAGCGCCGGATGATCCGCAACGGCGTCGACCGGGACTCGATCTTCTGAGGGCTTGGCCGGTCCTCGTCTTCGACATCGAATCCATCCCTGACGTGGCGGGACTGCGCGCGCTGCGTGGGCTCGACGCCGCTGTCTGCGACGACGACGTCTACGCGCTCGAGATGGCCGAGCGCAAGGAGGCCGGCAAGACCGACTTCATGCCGCTGCATCTGCAGCGGGTGCTGGTCATCTCCTGCGTTTTCCGCAACGCCGAAGGCCTGCGCGTGCACTCCTTCGTCGACCGCGAGGTCGACGGCAAGAGCCAGGAAGGCAAGATCATCCAGACCTTCTTCGGCACGCTCGAAAGGCACGTGCCGCAGCTCGTGAGCTGGAACGGCGGGGGCTTCGATCTGCCGGTGCTGCACTACCGCGGCCTGCGCCACGGCGTCGTCGCAAACAAGTACTGGGACCTTGGCGAAGACGACCGTGAGTTCAAGTGGAACAACTACATCAGCCGCTACCACCTGCGCCATCTGGATCTGATGGACCTGCTGGCGATGTACCAGCCGCGGGCCAGCGCGCCGCTGGACGCGATGGCCAAGCTGTGCGGTTTCCCGGGCAAGCTCGGCATGGACGGGTCGCTGGTCTACCGCGCTTACCTCGACGGCAAGATCGACGAAATCCGGCGCTACTGTGAAACGGACGTGATGAACACCTATTTGCTGTACTGCCGGTTCCAGAAAATGCGCGGCGGTTTCACCGAGGCGGAGTATGAACGCGAGATCACGTTCGTGCGCGAGACGCTTTCCGGCATTGCCGAACCGCACTGGAGCGAGTACCTCCAGGCATGGACGCCGGACGCGGCATGAGACCCTCTGCGGTCACGGCTGCAGCGTGCGCGTGTCGATCCAGGTGACCCGTCCGTTCAGTTGCTGAACCTCGCGCACCATGTGGGCCGTGCCGCCAGGGCCATCGCCGCCGGAGCCGTTCCACAGGCAGATGAAGTGCAGTTCGGCCGCGCCGCTGTGCACGGCGGTCGAGAGCAGCCATTCGTTGCAGGCCTCGAAGGGATCGCCCTCGGCCGCGGGCATTTCCTGCGGGGGCCAGCGCAGGGCGGCCTTCACCGCGAAGTAGCGTTCTTTCCACCGCTCCCCGTCGGCCGACGGGAGCACCGACGCGGCGATGAAGTCCGGTTCGGGCAAAGGGAGCAGCAGTTGGAGCGGCACGCCGCGGCGCACGCAGGCTTCGGCGAATAGCAGGTCGCCGCCCGCGGCGCCTTGCGTCAAGCCGATGTCGCCGGCGCCGGCGTCGAGATCGTCCAGGACATCGTCGATCCGCCGCTGCGCTGCCGGCGCGACCGCCGCGGGGAAGCGCGGCGTGCGCCGGTGCGGGGCGTCGATCATGTGGCCCGAGAACAGCAGCAGCTTGCGCGGCCGGAACGGCAGTCTGAGTGGGGGTGGAGAAGTCATGGGGCGTGCGGTTTGGCTCGGCCAGCCGGCAGTATCCACCGCGGCGCGCAGCGAGGTCCGTGAAGCGTGACCGGATAATTCGGCCCATGACAGCGAACGACGAGTGGTTGAAGGTCGAGTCCCTCGATCTCGAAGGGCAGGGCGTGGCGCACAACGCCGAAGGCAAGGTCGTGTTCATCGAGGGCGCGTTGACCGGCGAAGAAGTGCAGGTGCATGTGCACCGCAAGAAGAACAACTGGGAGCAGGCGTCGGTGAGCGCGCTGCGGCGCGAGAGCGCCCAGCGCGTGACGCCGCAGTGCCGCCATTTCGGCGTCTGCGGCGGCTGCAAGCTGCAGCACCTGCACATCGGCGCGCAGATCGCGACCAAGCAGCGTGCGCTCGAAGACGCGCTGTGGCATCTGGGCAAGGTCAAGCCGGAGCAGGTGCTGCGGCCGATCGAAGGTCCCGCCTGGGGCTATCGCTATCGCGCCCGGCTGTCCGTGCGCCACGTGGCCAAGAAGGGAAAGGTGCTGGTGGGATTCCATGAGCGCAAGTCCAGCTACGTGGCCGACATGGACAGCTGCGAGGTGCTGCCGCCGCACGTCAGCGCCTTGCTGAAGCCGCTTGCGGACCTGATCGGCGGCATGGATCAGCGCGATCGCCTGCCGCAGATCGAAGTGGCCGTCGGCTCGCGCGTGACGGCGCTGGTTCTGCGCCATCTGGAGCCGCTGAGCACCGCGGACCTGGCGCGGTTGCGCGAATTCGCCGCCGAACACGGCATTCAGTGGTGGCTGCAGCCCAAAGGACCGGACACGGTGCATGCGTTGGACACCGGCGGCATGCCGCTCGACTACGCGCTGCCGGCGTTCGGAGTCACGATGCCGTTCAAGCCCACCGACTTCACGCAGGTGAACCACCAGATCAACGACGTGCTGGTGGGTCGCGCGCTGCGCCTGCTCGATCCCGGCGCCGACGAACGCGTCATCGACTGGTTCTGCGGCCTCGGGAACTTCACGCTGCCGATCGCGAGGCGCTCGCGCGAGGTGCTTGGTTTGGAAGGCAGCGAGGCGCTGGTCGCGCGCTCGCGGGAGAACGCCGAACTGAACGGCCTCGCGGCCAAGACGAGGTTCCTCGCGCGCAATCTGTTCGAGCTCACGTCGGCTGAACTGGCCGGCCACGGTCGGGCCGACAAGTGGCTGGTCGATCCACCGCGCGAGGGGGCCTTCGCGCTCGCGAAGGCCGCGGCCGACCTGCATGCCGATCCGTCGCTGACGCCCGGCTACGCACTGCCCAGGCGCATCGTCTACGTGAGCTGCAATCCGGCAACCTTGGCCCGCGACGCCGGGCTGCTGGTGCACCAGGCCGGCTACCGCTGCACGGCCGCAGGTGCGGTGAACATGTTTCCGCACACCGCCCATGTCGAGAGCATCGCAGTCTTCGGACGCGAATAGGCCAAAAGAGAAGGGGCCCCAGAGGGGCCCCGCCGTCCGCCTCGCCGACAGGCGGTCTCGCTACTCGCGCTCGCCGCCGAAGATGCCGAGGATCGCAAGCAGGCTCTGGAACACGTTGTAGATGTCCAGGTAGATCGCGAGCGTGGCGCTGATGTAGTTGGTCTCGCCGCCGTCGATCACACGCTTCACGTCGTACAGCATGAAGGCCGAGAACACGCCCAGGCAAAGCACCAGCAAGGTCAGCATCAGGGCTGACGACTGCAGGAAGAAGTTCGCGATGAAGGCGAAGAACAGGATCCACGCGCCGACCATCAGGAACTTGCCCATCGACGACAGATCGCGCTTGATCACCGTGGCGAGCGATGCCATCGCGAGGAAGATCGCCGCCGTGCCACCGAAGGCCGTCATGATCAGCGTGGCGCCGTTGCTGAAGCCGAGCACCGCCGTCAACATGCGCGACAGCATGAGCCCCATGAAGAACGTGAAGCCGAGCAGGAAGAGCACGCCGGTCGACGAGTTCTTCGTCTTTTCGACCATGAACATCAGGCCGAAGGCGCCGACCAGGAAAACGATCATGCTCATCCCGGCGCCCATCGACGCCACGATGCCGGTGCTCACGCCGATCCATGCACCGAGCACGGTGGGCACGAGCGACAGAGCCAGCAGCCAATAGGTGTTGCGCAGCACGCGGTTGCGCTGTTCCAACGCGACGCCTGTTGCTGCACCGGAATAGACCGTTTGCAGTCTTTCGTTCATGAGACCTCCAGGTTGAGATGAACGTGGGCTCAGACCCACTGCCGGCATTCTAGTTCCCCACCCAATCGCTCGGGAATAGGCTGAGCGCAGAATCCGCCGCCATGAATCAGAAGCCCATATTGACCCTGGAAGACGTGAAACGCATTGCCGCCGCGAGCGAGGCTGAGGCCTCTGCGAACCATTGGGCGGTGAGCATCGCCATCGTGGACGACGGCGGCCACCTGCTGTGGCTGCAGCGGCTGGACGGCGCATCGCCGCTTTCGGCGCACATCGCGCCGGCCAAGGCGCGCACCGCTGCGCTCGGCCGCCGCGAAAGCCGCGTCTACGAAGAGATGATCAACCAGGGGCGCGCATCGTTTCTCAGCGTGCCTGCCGTCGACGGCTTGCTCGAGGGCGGCGTGCCGGTGATGGTCGACGGCCAGTGCGTCGGCGCGGTCGGCGTGAGCGGGGTCAAGTCGGCGGAAGACGCGCAGATCGCGCGGGCAGGCATCAGCGCACTCGGTCTCTGACACGGCGTCGGCCACCGTCGGTTGCAGGAAAAACGAGGGGAGGTGTCGGCCTCCTCGGGTATACTTCGAAGGTTTACCCGCAAACACCGCCTTCAGCGAAACCTCCTGCAGTTTCCCCACCGGATTCGAGCCGCGACAAGACCCGACACGATCGATCGGGTCCTCGCGAGGCAGAGCTGGGCGCAACGATGGAGTTTCACTTGCTGCCTGTTCTGCCTCCCGCTCTTCTCGCACTCGCAGACGGCACCGTTTTCAGAGGCTGCTCCATCGGAGCCCCCGGTGAGACGGTCGGGGAAGTGGTGTTCAACACCGCGCTGACCGGCTACCAGGAAATCCTCACCGACCCGAGCTACTGCCGGCAGATCGTCACGCTGACCTATCCGCACATCGGCAACTACGGCGTCGCGACGGAGGACGTCGAAGCGAAGAAGGTGCACGCCGCCGGGTTGATCATCAAGGACCTGCCGGTCCTCGCGTCCAATTTCCGCCAATCGATGACGCTGCCGGAGTACCTGCAGCGCGAAGGCACGGTGGCCATCGCCAACATCGACACGCGACGGCTGACCCGCGTGCTGCGCACGAAAGGCGCGCAGAACGGCTGCATCCTGACGCTGCCGCCGGGAACTGTCATCACACCTCAGCACGTTGCCCATGCGGTCGAGAAGGCGTCGGCCGCTCCGAGCATGTCGGGCCTGGACCTCGCCAAGGTCGTCAGCGAAACCGAGCCCTACGAATGGGCCGAGACCGAGTGGGCGCTCGGCACCGGCTACGGCACGCTGAAGGCGCCGCGCCACCATGTCGTCGCCTTCGATTTCGGCGTCAAGTACAACATCCTGCGCATGCTGGCCAGCCGCGGCTGCAAGGTGACCGTGGTGCCGGCGACGACGTCCGCTGCCGAAGCGCTGGCCTACAAGCCCGATGGCATTTTCCTGTCCAACGGCCCCGGCGACCCCGAGCCGTGCGACTACGCGATCCGCGCGACCCGCGACCTGATCGACACCGGGATCCCGACCTTCGGCATCTGTCTCGGCCACCAGATCCTGGCGCTCGCCTCCGGCGCGAAGACCTTCAAGATGAAGTTCGGCCACCACGGCGCGAACCACCCGGTGAAGGACCTCGACAACGGCCGCGTCAGCATCACGAGCCAGAACCACGGCTTCGCGGTCGACGAGAAGTCGCTGCCGGCCAAGCTGCGCCCGACGCACGTCTCGCTGTTCGACGGCACGCTGCAGGGCCTGGCCCGCACCGACCGGCCCGCCTTCTGCTTCCAGGGCCACCCGGAAGCCTCCCCAGGACCCCATGACATCGCGTACCTGTTCGATCGTTTCACGGCGCTGATGGAGAAGAAATAAATGCCCAAGCGCACCGACATCCACAGCATCCTCATCATCGGCGCCGGCCCGATCATCATCGGCCAGGCCTGCGAATTCGACTACTCCGGCGCCCAGGCCTGCAAGGCGCTGCGCGAAGAGGGCTTCCGCGTCATCCTCGTCAACAGCAATCCGGCGACGATCATGACCGACCCGGAGATGGCCGACGTGACCTACATCGAGCCGATCACCTGGCAGATCGTCGAAAAGATCATCGCGAAGGAGCGGCCCGATGCCGTGCTGCCGACGATGGGCGGCCAGACCGCGCTGAATTGCGCGCTCGACCTGCACAAGAACGGCGTGCTCGCCAAATACGGCGTCGAGATGATCGGCGCCAACGAAAAGGCGATCGAGAAGGCCGAAGACCGCCTGAAGTTCAAGGACGCGATGACCGGCATCGGCCTGCATTCGGCGAAGAGCGGCATCGCGCATTCGATGGAAGAGGCGCTGGCCGTGCAGCGGCGCATCACGCAGGAGATTGGCGGCACCGGCTTCCCGATGGTGGTCCGGCCGAGCTTCACGCTCGGCGGCACCGGCGGTGGCATCGCCTACAACCCCGAAGAGTTCGAGGAGATCTGCAAGCGCGGTCTCGACCTGTCGCCGACCAAGGAGCTGCTGATTGAGGAATCGCTGATCGGCTGGAAGGAGTACGAGATGGAGGTCGTCCGCGACAACGCGGACAACTGCATCATCGTCTGCTCGATCGAGAACCTCGATCCGATGGGCGTGCATACCGGCGACTCGATCACCGTCGCGCCGGCGCAGACGCTGACCGACAAGGAGTACCAGCTGCTGCGCGACGCGAGCATCGCGATACTGCGCGAGATCGGCGTGGACACCGGCGGCTCCAACGTGCAGTTCTCGATCAACCCGGTCAATGGCCGGATGATCGTCATCGAGATGAACCCGCGGGTGTCGCGTTCGTCGGCGCTGGCGTCAAAGGCGACCGGGTTTCCGATCGCCAAGGTCGCCGCCAAGCTGGCGGTCGGCTACACGCTCGACGAGCTGCGCAACGACATCACCGGCGGGGCCACGCCGGCGAGCTTCGAGCCGAGCATCGACTACGTCGTCACGAAGATTCCGCGCTTTGCGTTCGAGAAGTTTCCGGCCGCCGATTCGCGCCTGACCACGCAGATGAAGTCGGTCGGCGAGGTGATGGCGATCGGCCGCACCTTCCAGGAGAGTTTTCAGAAGGCGCTGCGCGGGCTGGAGACCGGCATCGACGGGCTGACCGAGCGCAGCACCGACCGGGAGGAGATCGTCCAGGAGATCGGCGAGCCGGGACCCGAGCGCATCCTCTACGTGGGCGACGCCTTCCGCATCGGGATGTCCTTGAACGAGGTGTTCGAGGAGACAGCGATCGATCCGTGGTTCCTCGCACAGATCGAGCAGATCGTGCAGACCGAAGCGCAGGTGACAGGACGCACGCTCGCTTCGTTGTCCGCCGACGAGTTGCGCTACCTGAAGCAGAAGGGCTTTTCGGACCGGCGCCTCGCGAAGCTGCTTGCAACGAACCAGCACGAAGTGCGCGCGCAGCGCCACGCACTCAAGATTCGCCCGGTCTATAAGCGCGTGGACACCTGTGCGGCCGAGTTCGCGACGCAGACCGCCTACATGTACTCGACCTACGACGAGGAGTGCGAGGCCGATCCGACCGACCGCAAGAAGATCATGGTGCTGGGCGGCGGGCCGAACCGCATCGGGCAGGGGATCGAATTCGACTATTGCTGCGTTCATGCCGCGCTCGCAATGCGCGAAGACGGCTACGAGACGATCATGGTCAACTGCAATCCGGAAACGGTGTCGACCGACTACGACACCTCGGATCGCCTGTACTTCGAACCGGTGACGCTGGAAGACGTGCTGGAGATCGTCGACAAGGAAAAGCCGGTCGGCGTGATCGTGCAGTACGGCGGACAGACGCCGCTGAAGCTGGCGCTCGATCTGGAGCGCGCCGGCGTCCCCATCGTTGGAACCACACCGGACAGCATCGACATCGCCGAAGACCGCGAACGTTTCCAGAAGCTGCTGCAATCGCTCGGCCTGAAGCAGCCGCCGAACCGCACGGCGCGCACCGAGGAACAGGCGCTGCTGCTGGCGCAGGAGATCGGCTACCCGCTGGTGGTACGCCCGAGCTACGTGCTCGGCGGCCGTGCGATGGAGATCGTGCACGGCGACCGCGACCTCGAGCGCTACATGCGCGAGGCGGTGAAGGTGTCGGAGAAGTCGCCGGTGCTTCTGGACCGCTTTCTCGACGATGCGATCGAGGTCGACGTCGACTGCATCGCCGACGGAACGGACCGGCCTGACGGCGTGATGATCGGCGGCATCATGGAGCACGTCGAGCAGGCCGGCATCCACTCCGGCGACTCGGCCTGCTCGCTGCCGCCGTACTCGCTGTCGAAGGAACTGCAGGACGAACTTCGCCGCCAGACAGCGCTGATGGCGCGCGCACTGAAGGTCAAGGGCCTGATGAACGTGCAGTTCGCAATTCAGACTGACGGCGGCGACGCGGTCGTCTACGTGCTCGAGGTCAACCCGCGGGCCTCGCGCACCGTGCCGTTCGTCTCCAAAGCCACCGGCCAGCCGCTGGCCAAGATCGCTGCGCGCTGCATGGTCGGCCAGACGCTGGCCGACCAGAAGGGAGCGGATGGAAAGCCGCCGCGCGAGGTGATTCCGCCGTACTTCAGCGTCAAGGAAGCCGTGTTCCCGTTCAACAAGTTTCCCGGCGTCGATCCGATTCTCGGCCCCGAGATGCGCTCGACCGGCGAAGTGATGGGCGCAGGCCGCAGTTTCGGCGAGGCGATGCTGAAGAGCCAGCTTGGCGCCGGCTCCCGGCTTCCGGAGCGCGGCACCGCGTGCATCACCGTGAAGAACGGCGACAAGGTGCGTGCCGTTGCGGTGGCGCGCGAACTCCATGCGCTGGGCTTCAACCTCGTCGCGACCAAGGGCACGGCAGCCGCCATCGCCGAAGGCGGCGTGCCGGTCAAGGCCGTCAACAAGGTCAAGGACGGCCGGCCGCACATCGTCGACATGGTGAAAGCCGGCGAAATCCAGTTGGTCTTCACCACCGTCGACGAAACCCGCACCGCCATCGCGGATTCGCGCCACATCCGGCAGGCGGCGCTGGCCAACCGCGTGACCTACTACACCAGCATGGCGGGCTGCGAGGCGGCGGTGGAGGGCATGAAGCACCAGGACGACCTCGTCGTGGTGTCGCTGCAGGAGCTGCATAGCGAACTGCAGCCCGAGTTGCACTAAACTCCACGCAACACACCCACAATCCGCCGCCGCCGGTGACTCTGGCGGCGGCTTCATTTTTGCTGCAGGGTTTCACATGGCCACCATCCCGCTCACCACACGAGGCGCAGAAAAGCTCAAGGACGAGCTGCAACGACTGAAATCGGTCGAACGACATGCCGTGATCCAGGCGATCGCCGAAGCGAGGGCGCAGGGCGACTTGTCGGAGAACGCCGAGTACGAGGCCGCCAAGGACAAGCAGGGCTTCATCGAGGGGCGCATCCTCGAGATCGAAGGCAAGCTCGCCGCGGCGCAGATCATCGATCCCGCGGCGCTGGATGCGGACGGCCGCGTGGTGTTCGGCTCGACGGTCGACCTCGAAGAGCAGTCCAGCGGCGCTCAGGTGACCTACCAGATCGTCGGCGACGACGAGGCGGACCTGAAACACGGGCTGATCTCGATCAGCTCGCCGATCGCGCGCGCGTTGATCGGCAAGCAGGCCGGCGACGTGGCCGACGTGCAGGCCCCCGGCGGCGTGAAGAGCTACGAAGTCGTCGAAGTCAGGTACAAGTGAGCCGGTGGCACTGCCAGGCATGACGGCGACGCGCTTTGCGGCTTGGCTCGCCGGTCTTTGGGCCGGTTTGCTGTGGGGCATCGGCCTGATCGGCGCCCCGGCGGGCTTCGCCGCGGCGCTGCCCGAAACGGCCGGCCGCGTGGCGGGGCGCATGTTCATGCAGGAGGCCTACTTGAGCCTGCTGTTCGCCGTCGTGATGTTCCTGATGCTGCGTCGGCAGGCCCGTGCGGCGGCGGCGTCCGGGTCCGGCTCGGTGATGAGCGCGAACCTGCTGCTGGTGTTCGGGGCGCTGTTCTGCACGGTGGCCGGTTATTTCGGGCTGCAGCCGATGCTGGCCGCGGCTCGGGCCGGGCACGGAACACTGTCGTTCGGCACGCTGCACGGCGTGTCTGCGGGCCTTTACGGCTTGAAGGCGATACTGGTTTCGGCGCTGGCCTGGCGGCTGACTGTCAGTCGGCCGCCGCCTTCTTGACGCTGGTCAGGCGCTTCTTCGCCCGCTTCAACTGCCCGCCCGCGGCGAGACGCTGGTTGCCGAGCACCTTGATCTTCTTGACTTGCGGCCGATGGTTGCCGCTCTTGGAGAACTTCAGCACCTTGACGACCTTGGGCCCCGGCATGCGGTCCTCGCGCTCGGCTTTCGACTTCTCGGGTATCGGTCGCCACAGCACGAGCAGCTTGCCGATGTGTTGGATCGGTGCGGCGTTGAGCCGCTCGGCGAGTGACACGAACATGTCGTCGCGCGCCTGGCGGTCGTCGGAGAACACGCGCACCTTGATCAGCCCGTGGGCGTTCAGCGCGGCGTCGATTTCCTTCTGCACGGCGGGCGTGAGTCCCTCGCCGCCGATCAGCACCACCGGGTCGAGATGATGGGCATCAGCGCGTTTTTCCTTGCGCTCGGAGGGGGTCAATTGAATGGCAGGCATCCCCTATTATGTCTACGGCCGGCGCCCGCCGCGCCTTAACTTCGCTTCGCGAAGTGAGCCTCCAACGCAACGGCTGAGC
>DATKCI010000326.1:0-16400 GCA_035513255.1 Piscinibacter sp.
GTTCTCCGGCCACACAGTGCATGCTGTCGACGAGCCAGGGACCGGAGCTATCTCCGACGAAGCTGAACAGACGAGCGATGGATGGAGAATTGGGTGACATAGGTGTGAGGTCTAACGTGATTTCGACATTATTGTGCATGCCCACCTCTGGTCAGAAGCACTCACATCCGGGCCGAACTGCCCAATGGTGGATTCCACAAGTAGCTAGTTTTGCACGACTCGGTCGGACAGTTTCAGTTTCTTGGCCGTTTCCATCGTCATATGCCACACACAGGCTTGACCATCCCAGGTCGCGCCGTGGCGTTGGGCCAAGCGTTGCAGGCCTGCTTCGTCGAAGCCGATTCGTACCGCCACCATCTTTGGGGTGCGCCCGACCAGTGGCATGCATTCGACTACCAGTTCGACAGTCGTGTAGCGGAGCACGCTCGTCTCGTCGTGCCGGTAGCGTACGCAAACCAGTGCATCGCCATAGATTCGCGCGAGCTTTCGCGCTCCGGGCTGGGAAGGATTCAGCTTCTTCATGACACGCGTCGCTGGACCCGCCGCCCTGGCATCGGCGTTGACCGCCAACTTGCGCCCCGCAGGGTTGTACAGCGCGGCAGCCCCAGGCTGCGATAGAGAATCGCCCCCGCCGTGCGAGGGCATCTCCTTCCATGCCTTGTATTTACGTGTCCTCATCAATAGACTGTACATCCATACAGCCATGAAGCCAAGTCACTTGCCCGCCCCTGCCTTGCCCCCGCTGCAGTCCACGCGCCTGCTCGATCAGTTGCGCGAGCGCATTCGATATCTTCACTACAGTATCCGAACGGAGCAGGCCTATACCCATTGGGTACAGGCCTTCATCCGCTTCCACAGCATGCGTCACCCGAAGGAGATGGGCGGGTCTGAGGTCGAAGCCTTTCTCACCTGGCTCGCCGCTGAGCGAAACGTGGCGGTGTCCACGCACAAGCAGGCGCTATCGGCGCTGCTGTTCCTCTACCAGAAGGTGCTGGGACAGGACCTCCCATGGATGAATCAGATTGGTCGCCCCAAGGGCCACAGGCGCTTGCCCGTGTTCTTCTCACACGACGAAGTGTTGCGCCTGTTCGACAGGGTCGCTCAGGGCGAACAGCGCCTCGTGATGCAGTTGCTCTATGGCACCGGCATGCGCATCCTGGAAGCACTGCGCCTAAGGGTGAAGGATGTCGATTTCGAGCGCCGAGCGGTCATTGTGCGTGAAGGCAAAGGCTTCAAGGATCGGGTTGTCATGCTGCCGCTGGCGTTGGTGCCTGCCTTGCGCGAACAGCTGGTTCGCGCCCGCGTTCTGTGGGGGGATGATCGTGCGGCAGCTCGCAGCGGCGTGCACATGCCCAATGCGCTCAGCCGCAAGTACCCTCGCGCGGGCGCATCATGGGCGTGGTTCTGGGTCTTTCCTCAGCAGCGTCTTTCCGTCGATCCTCGCAGCGGCGCTGAACAGCGTCATCATCTGCAGGAGCAAGTGATCCAGCGTGCCTTCAAGCGCGCGGTCGAAAGCTCCGGTATTGCCAAGCCTGCTACGCCGCATACCCTGCGTCATTCCTTTGCGACCCATCTACTGCAAAGCGGCTATGACATCCGCACCGTGCAGGAACTGCTCGGCCATGCCGATGTGAGCACGACCATGATTTACACCCACGTTCTCAAGCTCGGCGGTGGGGCGGTTCGAAGCCCGCTGGACGCTTTGGCAGGGTGGCTGCCGCCGCGTGGCGAAGCCGTGCCTGTTCGTGAGAGTCTCGCTGCTACTCATGACGACCTGTCCTCACCTCCAGGCTGCCAACTTGCGCATGGGGTCGTTTGATCATCGTCCGGTTCGCGTTCGTTCCTGCCGTAGCGATCCATGCTCCCCGCCTACGCCGAACTCCACTGCCGAAGCAACTTCAGCTTCCTTTGCGGCGCCTCGCACCCTGAAGAACTGGTCGAGCGTGCGCATGAACTCGGCTACAGCGCTTTGGCGATCACCGACGAGTGTTCGGTTGCGGGCGTCGTGCGGGCCCACGGCGAAGCCAAGCGCTGCAAGCTGCACCTGATCATCGGCAGCGAGATGCGCCTCGTCTCGGCGGACAACGGCGCGCCGCACGCCCGCCTCCTGCTGCTCGCCCAGACCCGGCGCGGCTACGGCAACCTGTCGCACTGGATCACCGTCGCGCGTCGGCGTGCCGAGAAGGGTTCGTACCTGGCGCATCCGGGCGACATCGAAGGCAAGGTGCCCAACGCGCCCACACTCGCGGGTCTGCCCGACTGCCTGGCCTTGCTCGTCCCCGATGCCTCACAGCCCTTCGAGGAGGTCTTCCCCCACGCGATGTGGCTCAAGACCTGGTTCCAGGACCGCGCGGCGATCGCGATCGAGCTGCTGCACCGCGCCGGCGATGACGAGTTGGTCGAGATGATCCAGCGTGTCGCACGCTTCACCGGCCTGCCCATGGTTGCGGCGGGTGACGTGCTGATGCACCTGCGCTCCCGCAAACCGCTGCAGGACACGCTGACCGCCACGCGCCTGAATATCCCTGTCGACCAGTGCGGCTGGCAGCTCGCCCCCAATGCCGAGCAGCACCTGCGCTCGCGCGGCCGACTCGCGGTCCTGTACGAGCCGCAGTGGCTGGAGAACACGTTGTGGCTGGCCGGCCGCTGCACGTTCTCGCTGGACGAGCTGCGCTACGAATACCCGCAGGAGATCGTGCCGCCCGGCGAAACGCCCACCAGCCATCTGCGCAAGCTCACCTACGCCGGTGTGCCCAAGCGCTTCCCGAACGGGCTGCCCGACGACCTGCGCCGGCAGATCGAGCACGAACTGGCCCTCATCGAGCGGCTCGGCTACGAGCCGTATTTCCTCACGGTGGCCGACATCGTCCGCTGGGCGCGCGAGCAGAACATCCTGTGCCAGGGCCGCGGCAGCGCCGCCAATTCGGTCGTGTGTTATTGCCTGCAGGTCACCGAGGTCGACCCCGCGCGTGCCAAGCTGCTGTTCGAGCGTTTCATCAGCGCCGAGCGCAACGAGCCGCCCGACATCGACATCGACTTCGAGCACCAGCGGCGAGAGGAGGTCATCCAGTACATCTACGGCAAGTACGGCCGCCACCGCGCCGCGCTGACGGCGGTGGTCATCAGCTACCGGCCGCGCTCGGCCGTGCGCGACGTGGGCCGTGCGCTCGGCATCGACCTGCAGCGCATCGACGCGGTCGCCAAGAGCCAGCACTGGTTCGACGGGCGCAGCATCAGCGCCGAACGGCTGCGCGAAAACGGCTTCGATCCCGAGGCGCCGGTGACGCGGCTGTGGGCCGAGCTCACGCACCAGCTGATCGGTTTTCCGCGGCACCTGTCGCAGCACCCCGGCGGCTTCGTCATCGCCTCCGAGCAGATCGAGCAGCTGGTGCCGGTCGAGAACGCGGCAATGGACAACCGCAGCGTCGTGCAATGGGACAAGGACGATCTCGACACGCTGGGCCTGATCAAGGTCGACGTGCTGGCCCTGGGCATGCTGAGCGCACTGCGCCGTTCGCTCGAATTCATCGGCCGCAAGAAGGGGCAGCCATTCGCACTGCAGGACATTCCCGACGAAGACGTTCCCACCTACGACATGATCTGCCGGGCCGACACCATCGGCGTGTTCCAGATCGAAAGCCGCGCGCAAATGAGCATGCTGCCGCGCCTGAAGCCGCGCACCTACTACGACCTGGTCGTCGAGGTGGCCATCGTGCGGCCCGGCCCCATCCAGGGCGGCATGGTCCACCCCTACCTGCGCAATCGCACGCTGCCCGATGAGGAGATCGACTGCCCGCAAGAGATCCGCCCGGCGCTGATGCGCACGAAGGGCGTTCCGATCTTCCAGGAGCAGGTGATGCAGATCGCGATGCTGGCCGCCGATTTCACCGCCGGCGAAGCCGATCGCCTGCGCCGCGCGATGGCAGCCTGGAAGCGCAAGGGCGGGCTCGCGCCTTTTCACGATCGGCTGGTGGGCCGCATGGTCGAGAAGGGCTACGACAAGGTGTATGCCGAGAGCATCTTCAAGCAGATCCAGGGTTTCGGCGAATACGGATTCCCCGAGAGCCACGCCGCCGGTTTCGCGCTGCTGGCCTACGACAGCAGCTGGATCAAGCGCCACCACCCTGATGCCTTTCTGGCCGGCCTGCTCAACAGCCAGCCGATGGGGTTCTACGCGCCGGCACAACTGGTGCGCGACGCGCGCGAGCATGGCGTGACGGTGCTGCCGGCGGACGTGCGCGTCAGCGAATGGGAAACCACGCTGGAACCCGAGGCGGACCATGGGCTGTGCGCCGTGCGCCTCGGCCTCGACCGCATCAGCGGCCTGTCCGAAGACGCCGGCAAGCGCGTCGTGCAAGCGCGCGCCGACGCTCCCTTCACCAACGCCGAAGACCTCGCCCGCCGCGCGAAGCTCAACGCGCATGACTTGCGCGCGCTGGCCGAGGCCGATGCGTTGCAAGGCCTCACCGGCAACCGCCATCAGGCCGCCTGGGCCGTGGGAGGCATCGACACCCGGCCCACCGAGATGCTGCGTTCCACGCGCGTGAACGAGGCGGCGGTGGCGCTCGCGCCGCCGAGCGAAATCGAGAACACGCTGGCCGACTACCGCGCCCTCGGCCTCACGCTGAATCGCCACCCGCTGGCCTTGCTGCGAGACGAGCTGGCGGCGTACAAGGTGCAGCCCGCGGCCGTGTTGCGCACCTACCCCAGCGGTCGGTTGGCGCGTGCGAGCGGGCTCGTCACCCATCGCCAGCGCCCCGAGACCGCCAACGGCACGGTGTTCGTCACGCTGGAAGACGAGACCGGCCAGGTCAATGTGATCGTCTGGCCGCGTGTCGTCGAGTCGCAGCGCCTGCCGCTGCTCGGCGCCACGCTGCTCACCGTGTACGGCCAGTGGCAGCGCGAGGGCGACGTGATGCACATCGTCGCGATGAAGATGATCGACCACTCGCACCTGCTGACGGGGCTGTCCAGCAAGAGCCGCAACTTCCGCTGACGTGGACAATCGCCGGGTCCGTGCCCACCGAGAACCCATGCTCTTTCTCCTGTCCCCCGCCAAATCGCTCGACTACGACACGCCGGCCACGCTCCGGTCCGCCACCCGGCCGAAGTTCATCGCCGAATCGGCCGCGCTGATCGAGATCCTCAAGACCCGGACCGCCGACGAGATCGGCGAGCTGATGAACCTCTCGCCGGCGCTCGCATCGCTGAACGCGCAGCGCTACGCCGCCTGGTCGCGCACGTTCAACGCGAAGAACAGCAAGCCCGCCGTTCTGGCTTTCAACGGCGACGTCTACGACGGCCTGAACGCCAAGACGTTGGGCGAAGCCGATCTCGCCTGGGCGCAGCAGCACGTCGCCATCCTGTCCGGCCTGCACGGCGTGCTGCGCCCACTCGACCGGCTGCAGCCCTACCGGCTCGAGATGGGCACGGCGCTGCCCACGCCGCGCGGCAGGAACCTCTACGAGTTCTGGGGCGATTCGATTGCCGAGCACCTGAACGCACGTGTCGCCGCCGACCCGTCGCCGGTCATCGTCAACCTCGCGTCGCAGGAGTACTTTCGCGCGGCCGACCGCAAGTCGCTGAAGCCGCGCATCATCGAGTGTGTCTTCGAAGACTGGAAGGGCGGCCGCTACAAGGTCATCAGCTTCTTCGCCAAGCGCGCCCGCGGGCTGATGGCGCGCTACGCGATCACGAAGCGCGTCGCCGCACCGAGGTCGCTCGAAAGGTTTCAGGCCGACGGTTACGCTTTCGACGCCGCGGCGTCCGATCCGGACCGCCTGGTGTTTCGCCGCAGGGTCGAATCCGGCAAAATCGCCGGATGACTGCTCAAGAGATCACCCCCGAACTTCGGCAGTGGATTGTCGCGCAGGCTTCCGCCGGGCAGCCGCCCGACGCCGTGCTCAAGTCGATGATTGCCAGCGGCTGGGCCGAGGACATCGCCATCGTCGCGCTCGAGGACACCTTGCGCGGCTTCCTCGTCGACCACGCCAAGGCCAACGGCCTGCCGGTGCCCGCCGTGGTGCCGGAGCCGATGGCCACCGAAGGCGAAACCCTGCTGCAGGCAGGGGACCGCGAAGTGCATGTGCTCGCGAGCATCCGCAACCCACGGGTCGTCGTCTTCGGCGGGTTGCTGTCGGCCGACGAATGCGACGAGATCGTCGAGGCGGCGCAACAGCGCCTGGTCCGCTCCGAAACCGTGCAGCTCGACACCGGCGGCAGCGAGGTCAACGAGGCCCGCACCAGCGAAGGCATGTTCTTCGCGCGCGGCGAGAACGCGGTCTGCGCCCGCATCGAGGCGCGCATCGCGGCCTTGCTGCAATGGCCGGTCGAAAACGGCGAAGGGCTGCAGGTTCTGCGCTACCGGCCCGGAGCCGAGTACAAGCCGCACTACGACTACTTCGATCCCGCGCAACCTGGAACGCCGAGCATCCTGAAGCGCGGCGGTCAGCGCGTTGCATCGCTCGTGATGTACCTGAACACGCCCAAGCGCGGCGGCGCGACGATCTTTCCTGACGTGCACTTCGACGTCGGCCCGATCAAGGGCAACGCCGTGTTCTTCAGCTACGACCGCCCGCACCCGATGACCCGCTCGTTGCACGGCGGCGCGCCAGTGCTCGACGGCGAAAAATGGGTGGCGACGAAATGGCTGCGGGAAGGGCGCTTCGAGTGATCGATCGCCAGCCTCGGGCCGCAGCGCCGGGCCGCCCCAAGCAAGGCCCGACCCTGGTCCCCGATCGCCCTGAGCTTGTCGAAGGGTCGCCGTACCCGGCGATCGGGGTGTTGTCATGACGCTGCCGCTGGCCGGCATGCGTGTCATCGACTTCACGCGGCTGCTGCCCGGCCCGCTGGCGACCCGGCACCTGCTCGAACTCGGCGCCGAGGTCATCAAAGTCGAGGGACCGCCCGAGCAGGGACAGGACGACGGCACCCGCCACATGGGCCGCACGGCAGACGACATCGCGCAAGACCGCGACAGCCTCACGTTTCGCCTGCTCAACGAAGGCAAGCAGCTGCGCCAGCTCGACCTGCGCGAGGCGGCCGGCCGCGACGCCGCGCTCGCATTGGCGCGCGACGCCGACGTGCTGATCGAGGGCTTTCGCCCCGGTGTGATGCAGCGCCTGGGGCTCGGCTGGGACGTGCTCCACGCGGCGAACCCCCGGCTGGTCGTCTGCGCGATCACGGGGTACGGGCAGCAAGGCCCGTGGTCGCAGCGTGCCGGCCACGACATCAACTACATCGCGATGGCCGGCGTTCTGGAGCAGATCGCCACGAGCGACGGCGACATCGCCGTGCCGAACTTCCAGATCGGCGACCTGCTCGGCGGCACCCAGGCGGCGCTTTGCGGCGTGCTCGCCGCGCTGGTCGGGGCGCTGCGCACCGGCCGTGGGCGCTTCGTCGACATTTCGATGGCGCACGAGGTGCTGCGCCACCATGTGCTCGCTGCCGCGACGCTCTCCGCAACGGGCCGCGTGCCGCTTCCGGGCCGCGACATGCTGTCGGGCGGGGCCCCGTGTTATGGGGTCTACCGCACGGCCGACGGCCGCCACCTCGCGGTCGGCGCGCTGGAGCTGAAGTTCTGGCGCGCGTTGTGCGGCGCGTTGGACCGGCCACGGTGGGCTCACCGGCATTGGTCGCTCGGCGAGCGGCCCGGCGGGGACGAGGCGATGAGGCTGCGCACCGACGTGGCGGCGCTTTTCGCGTCCCAGCCGCTGAATCACTGGGTCAAGCTGTTCGATACCGTGGACTGCTGCGTGACCCCGGTACTCCGCCTCGACGAAGCGCACGCCCACCCGCTCTTCACGTAGCCCGGATTTCATCCGGGCTACAACTGCGATTCAGGCCCTGGCCCGATGGTCCCCGTCGCGGCCGCCGGCGAACGGCCGGCTCTGCTCGATGCGCCGCCACTTGCGCTGCTCCCACGTCTGCGGCCCTTCGAGCGGCCACTGGTCGATCAGCGGTCCGAGTTCGGCCCGCGGCACGCGTGTGTAGGCCGGCGCGGTCGACAAGCGGGCCCACCAGCGCGCGCGGCGCAAGCGCAGCCGCATCGGCAGCGGCGCGCGGCCCTGCTGGACCCAGTAGACGCAGTTGCGCCCAGCCCAGTAGTCCACCCGTTCGAAGTTCACGCGGCCGGCGAAGCCGGTGTCCGCCGGAAAGACGATGCAGTCGTCGTGCGTTTCGACGATCGCGTACTGCAGGTCGCCGGGCGATTCGCCGCTGCCTGCATAGACGAACACCACTCGCTCGATCTGCTCTGCACCGACCCGATCCACTTCGGCGTCGTCGCGGTAGACGACGATGTCCTGGCCATGCCAGGCGGTCCGCCAAGAGTTGTTCATCGCAATCCTCCAGAACCGCACACGCTAACGCGGTGAGCGGCCCGAAGGTGTGTCCAGACGCATCCTTTGCAAGGACGATGAAACGGTTGGGCGGCGCAGGCACGCCGGCCGGTCAGCGTTTCGGCTGCGTCAGCCTCGGCATCGGTTTCTGCTCGCGGCGCCCTTCGGGCCGCGGCCCCGGCGCATGGCCCGACGGCGACGGCGCCGGCCGCGGTGCCGCGGCGGAACCGGTTCCGCGCGGCGCAGCCGCCGGTGCGGCATGCCGCGGCGCGCCGCCATGTGGCGCCTTGCCGTGTGCCGCCGGTGCACGCGCCGGCGGCGCCGAACGGGAATCCTGCCGACCCCGACCGGAATGACCACCGCCGTTGCCGCCGCGCCCACCGCCGCCCGACGCATGCCGATGGCCGCCGCGCCCGGCACCGGCGCCGATCACCATGCGGCCGAGCACGATGGGCTCGGCCTTCTCGCCCGGATGCGGCGCGAAGCCGGCCACGATCTCCTTCGGGATCTCGCGTTTGATCAGCTTTTCGATGTCGCGCAGGAAACCGTCCTCGTCCACGCAGACCAGCGACACCGCCTCGCCTTGCGCGCCGGCGCGGCCGGTGCGACCGATGCGGTGCACGTAGTCTTCCGGCACGTTGGGCAGCTCGAAGTTGACGACGTGAGGCAGCTGGTCGATGTCGATGCCGCGGGCCGCGATGTCGGTGGCGACGAGCACGCGCAGGTCGCCGCTCTTGAATTCAGCCAGCGCCTTCGTGCGGGCGCTCTGGCTCTTGTTTCCGTGGATCGCCATCGCCGTCACGTCCTGTTTCAGCAGGTGCTCCACGAGGCGGTTCGCGCCGTGCTTCATGCGCGTGAACACCAGCACCTGGTGCCAGTCATTGGTCTTGATCAGGTGCGTCAACAGGTCCTTCTTCATCTCGCGGCCCACCGGGTGGACCTTTTGCGCGATGTTGTCGGCGGTCTGGTTGCGGCGAGCCACCTCGATCAGCGCCGGCTTGTTGAGCAGGCGGTCGGCGAGCGTCTTGATCTCGTCGCTGAAGGTTGCGGAGAACAGCAGGCTCTGCTTCTGGGCCGGCACGATCGCGAGCACCTTCTTGATGTCGTGGATGAAGCCCATGTCCAGCATGCGGTCGGCCTCGTCGAGCACGAAGATCTCGACGTGGCTCAGGTCCAGCGTGCGCTGCTGGTGGTGGTCGAGCAGACGGCCCGGCGTGGCGACGAGGATGTCGACGCCGCGGCGCAGCTTGTCGATCTGCGGCTGCATCCCGACGCCGCCGAACATCACCATCGAGGTGAGGTTCATGTACTTGCCGTAGGTGCGCACGCTTTCCTCGACCTGCGCGGCGAGTTCGCGGGTGGGTGTGAGGACCAGCGCGCGAATCGGCAAGCGGCCGCGGGCGTCGCGCACGGCCGGTTTTGCGGCCAGGCGGTGCAGCATCGGCAGCGTGAAGCCGGCCGTCTTGCCGGTGCCGGTCTGCGCGCCGGCAAGCAGGTCGCCACCGGACAGCACGGCCGGAATCGCCTGCAGCTGGATAGGAGTGGGAACGGTATAGCCCTGATCGTGCACGGCACGCAGCAGCGGCTCGGCCAGGCCGAGGGTGTCAAAAGACATGGGGGATCCAACGAGATCGGCCTGTCGCTCGGGGTTCAAGCGCCAGTCGCAGGCAGAAGGTGGGTTGAGCGCGGGGCTCGAGGTCGGAAACGACGGCAGCGCAGTGACTGGTGTCTGCGCTGGTGGCCGGATTGTAGCGGCTTCAGCCGGCGCCGAGCCGCCTCAAGGCGGCTGAAGCCCCCTCGGGGGGCAGGAGCGAAGCGACGTGGGGGTAGACACCCTTCGTTCAGGTTTGCGCGAGAAGCCCGGGCTTTCGCGGGTTGATCCACAACGTGGCCATTCCCGCCAGCGCGAACGGCACGCCGATCCACGCCATTTGCGCGAACCCGACCTGTCCCGATACCGCGCCGCCGATCGCGGCGCCCAGCGCGGTGCCGAGGTACAGCATCGACGTGTTCAGCGACAGCAGGATCGGTGCATGGGCCGGCGCCAGCACCGCGAGGCGCGACTGCTGCGGCGCCATCATTCCGAAACCGGCGACGCCCCAGGTCACCAGCGTCGCGACGAGCAGCGGATAGTGGCCGCGCGTCAGCGGCAGCAAGGCCATCATCGTGCCGAGCAGCGCGAGCTGCACGACCAGCGTGGGCCGCGGACCGAAGCGGTCATTGGCCCAGCCGCCGAGCAGCGTGCCGGCCACGCCGGACAGGCCGAACAGCATCAGCGTGACCGACAGCCGCTCGGCCGACATCGGCACCAGCGCCTGCAGCACCGGGCCGATGTAGGAGAAGACGAGGAAGATCGCGGTGAAGTACAGCAGGGTCAGTCCGAGCGTCCACTGCACCGCACGTTGCGTGAGCAGCGCGCCGAGCCCGCGAAAGCTCGCGCCCGGTGCTGCGATGTCCTTCGGCAGCAGCACGATCAGCGCCACCACGCTCGCCCCTGCGAGCGTCGCGACCAGGCCGACCGGCCAGCGCCAGCCGAACCGGAATCCAAGCCAGGCCCCCAGCGGCAGGCCGATCACGTAGCTCAGGCTGATGCCGAGGAAGGTCAGCGACAAAGCGCGGCCGCGTCGCTCGGCATCGACCAGCGCGACCGCGATGCCGGCGGCGAGAGCCGTGAACATCGCACCGGCCCCCATCATCACGCGTCCGATCAGCAGCAGCGAGAAGTCGCTCGCGGTCGCGCACAGCGCGTTGCCGAGCGCGAACACCGCCATGCCGGTGCACAAGGCGCGCTTGCGTGGCCAGTGGCCCGTGAGCACCAGCGCGAGCGGGGCGAGCACGGCGGTCGCGAGCGCATACGCCGTCATCGTCTGCCCCGCCTGCGCCACGCTGACCTCTAGCGACTGCGCCACCGGCACCAGCAGCCCGCTGATGACGAATGCGCCGGTGCCGATCACGAGGTTGCACAGCGCGAGCAGGTACAGGAGGCGGGGCATGGCGCGCCACCGTAGCAGAAAGCCCCTTTCCCGGTGGCGCGGCCAGGAAAAAGCCGGGCGCGCGGCCCGGCTTGTCATGCGGTGAAGCGAGGCTTGGCGTTCGCAAGGAAACGCCGGGCCGCTCCCAAGTTTCCTTGACCCCAAGGGCCACGAAGGGGACCCTTCGTGGCCCTCGGGGGGTCTGACGCGAAGCGGCAGGTTTGGGGGCGCTCAGAAGCTGCTCACGTCGAGCCGACCGCCGGTCACCGTCTTGCCGGCCAGCGACGGCGTCGGCACTGCCGTCCCAAGGATCGCGGCCTTGATCTGCGCCGCCGTGCCGCCGTTTCGGGCCGAGTACATCGCCGCGGCGCCGGTCACATGCGGGGTGGCCATCGACGTGCCGCTGTACGAGTTGTAGCCATTCGGGAAGCGCACGAACCGCCGCGGCACCGTCGACCAGATGTCGCCGCCCGGTGCACCGAGGTCCACGCTGGTCGCGCCGAAGTTCGAGAAGCCGGAGATCGCGCCGGTCTTCTCGATCGACGCGACCGAGATGATGTTGGCGTTGTCGTAGCTCGACGGGTAGTGCGGGCTGAAATCGGTGTTGATGCCGCTGTTGCCGGCCGCGGCCATGAAGAGGATGTCGGCATCGCCGGCGCGGGTGATCGCGTCCTGCAGGCCTTGCGAGAAACCGCCACCGCCCCAGGAATTGTTGGTTGCGACCAGGTTCAGCCCATGGCGCGTCTTCAGGTCGGTCACGTAGTCGACCGACTTGATCGCGTTCGCCGTGGTGCCGCCGCTCGAGCCGAGGAACTTCACAGCGATCATCTTGATGCTCCAGCACATGCCGGCCACGCCGGCGCTGTTGCCGCCCACGCCGCCGATCGTGCCTGCGACGTGGGTGCCGTGGTCGTCGCCGACGCCGTCGAACACCGAGTTGTTGTTGCCGGCGAAGTCCCAGCCGTTCACGTCGTCGATCAGGCCGTTGCCGTCGTCGTCAACGCCGTTGCCCGCGACTTCGCCCGGGTTGGTCCAGACGTTGGGCGCCAGTTCGGGATGCGTGATCATGTAGCCCTCGTCGATGACGGCCACCACCACCGAGCCGCAGCCCGTGCCCTTGCTGGCCCAGGCTTCGGCCGCCTGCGAGCCGAAGCTGTTGTTCTGCGTCAGCGAGGCGTCGTCGCCGAACATGCCCCACAACTGGCCGCTGGTGTAGTACTTGTCGTTCGACAAGTCCTGGCGGCGCAGGATCCAGTTCGGCTCGACGAAATCGATCGCCGGATGGCGCGCCAGGGCCTGCAGCGCGGCAGGCACCGTCAAGCCGGGGGCAAGGCGGGCGACATGCAGGTCGCCGCGGCCGTCGCGGCGGCTCGCCGCGGACAGCAGCTCGTCGTGCAAGCGGCCGGCCACGGCGCGCAGTGCACCTTCCTTGGCCGACTCCGAAACGTCGCGCCGGAACTGGATGATCAGTTCGTCGGGCACGTAGGTGCGGCTCGCATCGCGCAGCGACTGTGAGACGAGATCGGGCCGGCCCTGGGCCTGGACGGAAAGGGGAAGGGAAGCAACGGCGGCCAGCGCCAGCGACATGCCGACGGCATTCAATCTGCGGGTCATCGGGGAAACTCCTCTGAAAGGTTGTGCGGGCGCCAGCCACTCTGCAGGGTGGTTGTAGCGCGTGCGGGCAGTCTAGCCAGGGGGCATCTGTTAACCTCAGCGTTTACCCCCGAAACCGCTGCGAACCCCCTAATTCGAACGCCATGGCCCAGTACGTTTTTACGATGAACCGCGTGGGGAAAATCGTCCCACCCAAGCGGCAGATCCTCAAGGACATCTCCCTCAGCTTTTTCCCGGGCGCCAAGATCGGCGTGCTGGGGCTGAACGGCTCCGGCAAGAGCACGCTGCTGAAGATCATGGCCGGAATCGACCGCGACATCGAGGGTGAAGCCGTTCCGATGCCCGGGCTGAAGATCGGCTACCTGCCGCAAGAGCCGCAGCTCGAGCCCGACCAGACCGTGCGCCATGCAGTGGAACAGGGCATTGGCGGCGTGCTTGCGGCCAAGGCGCGACTCGAAGAGGTATATGCCGAATATGCCGAGCCGGACGCCGATTTCGACAAGCTCGCCACCGAGCAGCACGAGCTCGAAGCGATCATCACCGCCGCCGGCTCCGAGAACACCGACGTGCAGCTCGAACTCGCCGCCGACGCGCTGCGCCTGCCGCCGTGGGATGCGCAGATCGGCGTGCTGTCCGGCGGCGAGAAGCGCCGCGTGGCGCTGTGCCGCCTGCTGCTGTCCAAACCCGACATGCTGCTGCTCGACGAGCCCACCAACCACCTCGACGCCGAATCGGTCGATTGGCTCGAGCAGTTCCTGCAGCGTTTCCCCGGCACCGTGGTCGCGATCACCCACGATCGCTACTTCCTCGACAACGCGGCCGAGTGGATCCTCGAACTCGACCGCGGGTCGGGCATCCCGTGGAAGGGCAACTACAGCAACTGGCTCGAGCAGAAGGAAGCGCGCCTCGAACAGGAGCAAAAGAGCGAAGACGCCCACACCAAGGCGATGAAGAAGGAGCTCGAATGGGTTCGCTCCAACGCCAAGGGTCGCCGCACGAAAAGCAAGGCGCGTCTGGCGCGGTTCGAGGAGCTGTCGGACGTCGAATACCAGAAGCGCAACGAAACCAACGAGATCTTCATCCCCGTGGCTGATCGCCTCGGCCATGAGGTGATCGAATTCGCGAACGTCAGCAAGAGCTTTGGCGACCGCGTGCTGATCGACGACCTGAGCTTCAAGGTGCCGGCCGGCGCGATCGTCGGCATCATCGGCCCCAACGGCGCCGGCAAGTCGACGTTGTTTCGGATGATCTCCGGCAAGGAGCAGCCCGACAGCGGCACGGTGAAGATCGGTCAGACCGTCAAGATGGCCTTCGTCGAGCAAAGCCGCGAAGACCTGCAAGGCGACAAGACGGTCTGGCAGGACGTGTCCGGCGGGCTCGACAACCTCGTCGTCGGCAAGTTCGTGATGCCCTCGCGGGCCTACCTCGGGCGCTTCAACTTCAAGGGCAACGACCAGCAAAAGCTTGTCGGCAACCTCTCCGGCGGCGAACGCGGGCGGCTGCACCTGGCGAAAACACTGATCGCCGGCGGCAACGTGCTGATGCTCGACGAACCGTCGAACGACCTCGACGTCGAAACCTTGCGTGCGCTCGAAGACGCACTGCTGGAGTTCGCCGGCTCCATCATGGTGATCAGCCACGACCGCTGGTTCCTCGACCGGATCGCCACGCACATCCTGGCGGCCGAAGGCGACTCCAAGTGGGTCTTCTTCGACGGCAACTACCAGGAGTACGAGGCCGACAAGAAGAAGCGCCTCGGAGAAGAGGGCGCGCGGCCGAAACGGGTGCGGTTCAAGGCCTTGAAATAAGTTCAAAGCGACACGTCGGGTCAATTCCCGATGACACGGCTAGTCACAGACTGCAAAATCTGGTCACTGCTACACACCTGACAGGTGCGTAGAGCGCGGCACGAACGATGCTTCGTCTCGCGGGTTGTCCTCTTGCAGTCCTCGACCCATGAAGTACACCGTCGCGCCTCGCGCTGGATTGACCCTGCTGGCCGCCCCGTGGCTGGTCGCCGTCCTCGGGGGCTGCGCAACGGCGTCGGCCGGTCCCTCCTCCGATGCCGCCATGGTGCGGGCGCCGGCGGCGCCGGCGTCGAGCGTGGCGCGAGCCGAGGAGGCGACGCCGGCGGATGCGGTGGGGCCTGTGCCGAAGAGCGGCGCGGCGCCGTCGAAAGCATCGCCGTCGGGCAGCGGGTTGCGTCCCTTCGCCGACGTCGTCAAGGGCGCCAGGCAGATCGACGGGCTGTTCACCGTCTGGCAGAAGGACGACAAGGTCTGGCTCGAACTGAAGCCCAGCGATCTCGACCAGCCGTTCTTCATGTCGCCCAAGAGCATGACCGGGATCGGCGAGGGCAAGTTCTTCGGCGGCCTGATGGCCGACGAAGTGGTCATCGAGTTCCGCCGCGTGCACAACCAGCTCCAGATGGTGGCACGCAACACCGAGTTCGTCGCCCAGGCCGGAACGCCCACCGGCCGCGCCGTCGAAGCGGCGTTTTCGCCCAGCCTGCTCGCCAGCACCAGCGTGCTGAGCCAGCCGCACCCGGAGCGCCAGTCGGTGTTGGTGGAGGCCAACGCGCTGTTCATCAACGACATGCTCGGCACCGGCATGCGCCTGCAGCGCACCTACCGCCAGGGCTATTCGCTGGACACACGCAACTCGGCCATCACCGACGTGCGCGCGACGCCCGATCTGTTGGTGCTCGAGGTGATGAACCACTACGCCACCGGCTCGATCGCAACGCCGTCGTCGGGCGGCTCGGGTTCGTCGCCGAGCGTGCCGCGCTCGCTGGCCGATCCGCGCAGCCTGTTCATGAACTTCCACTATTCGCTCGCCAAGCTGCCCGAGCAGCCGATGGCGCCGCGCCGTGCCGATGCCCGCGTCGGCTACTTCACGAGCTCGGTCACCGACTTCAGCGACGACCTCGCGCGCACGCCGCGGCAGCGCTACGTCAATCGCTGGCGGCTCGAGAAGAAGGACCCGGCCGCCGAACTCTCCGAGCCGGTCAAGCCGATCGTCTTCTGGCTCGACCGGACCGTTCCCGAGAAATACCGCGCCTCGATCACCGCCGGCGTGCTCGAATGGAACAAGGCCTTCGAGAAGATCGGCTTCAAGAACGCGCTGCGCGTCCAGCTGCAACCGGCCGACGCCGAGTGGGACACGCTCGACTTCGGGCGTGCCTCCATTCGCTGGATGACCAACGCCAGCCCCAGCTTCGGCGCGATCGGGCCGAGCCACGTCGACCCGCGCTCCGGCGAGATCCTCGATGCCGACATCGGCATCGAAAGCCTGTCGTCGCGCAACCTGCGCAGCCTTCGCGCCCAGGTGCTCGCGTCGACAACGGCCAGCGGATCGAACGAGCACGACGGCCATGGCGGCGAGGCCGCGTTCGGTCTGCGTGGCAAGGCGCATGCGTTCTGCGATCACGCCGACCATGCCGCCGAGCAGCTCAGCTACGCGATGGATGTGCTGG
>DATKCI010000327.1:0-14884 GCA_035513255.1 Piscinibacter sp.
CGATCTTGGTGTCGGGCACGAAGTTGCCCAGCGGACCCGTCGACGTGTTGACCAGGTCCTGCGTGCCCAGCTGCACCGCCTCGATCATTTCGCGCTCGCCGCCCAGCGCCGACGCCGGAAACTGCTGGCACTTGTAGCGGCCCTGCGTGCCCTTGTCGAGCTCCTCGCAGAACGCGGTGGTGCCCACGCCGTAGTGCGAGTCCTTGCTCGTGGCGTAGCCCACTTTGAGGAGGGTCTGTGCCGAAGCGCCGCCGGCGGCGAGCAGCGCGGCGGCGAGAGCCGTGGTGGATGCGATCGTTTTCATGTCTTGTCTCCTGGGTTCGAGGTCTGGATCAACGGATGTTCAAAGGCACCGCCACGCGGTGCGGCTGCTCTTGCACGTACTGCAGCACGACGCTGCGGAAGTCGGGATCGGGCAGCAGCGCCAGGCGCGCCGTGCGCTCGGATTCGAAGCGCGCCGGCCAGCCGCCGACGATGCGCTCCACGGCGGCATCGGGCTCGAAGCGAATGCGCGCGAGCATCGCGGGACCGGCCACTTCGGCGAGCGCGGCCAGCATGTCCTGCACACGCACGGTCAGCGCCGGCAGGTTCAGCGCGGTGCGCCCGCCGAAGGTCTCGCGGTTCGCCTCGAAGACGGCGATCAGGCCGGCGACCGTGCGCGCCGGCGAAGCCAGCGCCACCTCGGTCTGCGGCGCGACCGGGCACACCGCGTCCATGCCCGCGAGCGGCTCGCGAATGATTCCCGACAGGAAGCCCGAGGCCGCCGCGTTCGGCTTTCCCGGGCGCACCGCCACCGTCATCAGCCGCGCGCTGCGGCCGTCGATGTAGCCCTTGCGCGTGTAGTCGGCAATCCATTGTTCGCAGATGAACTTGTGCACGCCGTACGACGACTGCGGCGTCGGCAGCGTGTCGTCGCGAACGACGGCCGGCAGCGGCAGCGCGGGATCGGAGCCGTAGACGGCGATCGAGCTCGCGAAGACGACACGCGGCACGGCGCCCCCCGCTTCGACCCGGCCGCGCAGCGCATCGAGCAACGCGCGCGTGGTGTCGACGTTGGAACGCAGCCCCAGATCGAAGTCCGCCTCGCATTCCGACGACACGGCCGAGGCGAGGTGGAACACGCCGTCGAAGCCGTCGCCACCGAGCGCCGCGCACTGCTCGAGCAAGGCACCGGTGCGCACCTGCACACGGGCATCGGCGGCCAGGTCGGACGGCGGCGGCACGAGGTCGGCCAGCACCAGGCGGGTGATCGCCTGCCCGGCCAGCGTGCCGCGTTCGAGCAGCGTGCGCGCGAGGCGCGCGCCGAGAAAACCGGCGCCGCCGGTGACCAGCAGTTTCATCGGGAGGATCCTTGTGCGGCGCGGTACGGCTGGAACCAGCCGAGCCCGGCCGAGGTGCCGGCGCGCGGGCGGTACTCGCAACCCACGTGGCCGGACCAGCCGAGCTCGTCGAGCACCGCGAAGAGATAAGCGTGGTGCAGCTCGCCGACATCGGGCTCGTGGCGCTCGGGCACGCCGGCGATCTGCAGGTGGCCAACGCGGCCGGTCGGCAGGTAGCGCCGCAGCTTCGTCGCGACGTCGCCCTCGACGATCTGGCAGTGGTACAGGTCCATCTGCACCTTCAGGTTGGGCGCTGCCACCTCGGCCACGATCTCGTGCGCGTGGTCCTGGCGGTTGAGGAAGAAGCGCGGGATGTCGCGGGTGTTGATCGGCTCGATCAGCACGTCGATGCCGGCGCTCGAGGCCTGCTGCGCGGCCCATGCGAGGTTGGCGACGTAGGTCGCGCGCAGCGCGGCGGCGTCGCTGCCCGGCGGCACCAGCCCCGCCATCACGTGCACGCGCGGACAGTTCAGCGCCGCCGCATACGGCAAGGCCTGTTCGACGAAGGCGCGGCGGAACTCGTCCTCGCGGCCGGGCAGGCAGGCCATGCCGCGCTCGCCATGATCCCAGTCGCCGGGCGGCGCATTGAACAGCACCTGCGCCAGCCCCTGGTCGGCCAGGCGCTGCGCGAGTTCGGCGCGATCGAAGGCATAGGGAAACAGATACTCGACGGCATGGAACCCGTCGCGCTTCGCGGCCGCGAAGCGGTCGGGGAAGGCGTGCTCCGTGTACATCATCGAAAGGTTGGCGGCGAAGCGGGGCATGGGCTTTCTTCGGTGAGTGGTCTACCAGCGCGCGCCGAAGTGGCGGCGCAGCTCGTCGATCTGCGACTCCGACAGCGGCGCCGGCCTGGGCACCGTCATCAGCCACAGGCGGGCGGTTTCCTCGAGCTCTTCCAGCGTCGCCATCGCGGCGGCCGGCGACTCGTGCCACACGTTCGGACCCAGCCGGCCCAGCATCACCGCGCGGATCGGTGCGCCGCGCTCGCGGGCGTGGACGATCGCTTGCGCGACGTGCTCGGCGGCAGCCGGGTCGCCGGGCCGGTGGTACGGGATCAGCGGCACGTGGCCGACCTTCATCACGTAGTACGGCGTGATCGGCGGCACGATGTCGGACGTGCTCCACACGCCGGTCAGCGTCAGCGCCACGAGGTGCGTGCTGTGGCTGTGGATCACGCACTGCGCCTCTTCGTCGCTGTCGTAGATGCGCCGGTGCAAGGCAAGTGTCTTGCTCGCGCGATCGCCGGCGATCGGTTCGCCCTTCGCTCCGACATGGGCCAGGCGATCCGGCTCCAGGAAACCCAGGCAGGCGTCGGTGGGCGTGATGAGAAAACCTTCGCCCCCCGGCAGCCGAACGCTGATGTTGCCGGCCGTCGCGTGCACGTATCCACGCTCGAACAGCGAGCGGCCGACGCGGCAGATCTCATGGCGCAGTGCTTGAACGTCCATCACGCCACCTGCGCCAAGGCCTTGGCGAAGAAGTCGACGCTGCCGAAGTTGCCGGACTTCAGCGCCAGCAGCAGCGGCCGTCCTTCGGCCTGGGTCCACGGCACGCCGGGATCGATGGTCGCGCCGATGCGCAAGCTGCGCACGCCGAGCGCCTGCACGACCGCGCCGGAGGTTTCGCCGCCGGCAACCACAAGGCGCCGCACGCCGGCGTCGACCAGCGACGCGGCCACCTGCGCCAGGCACTCCTCGACCATCGCGCCGGCGTGTTCGACGCCGAGCGCCGCCTGCACCGCCCTCACCTCGTCCGCCGCCGAAGTGGCATAGACCAGCACGGGCCCGTCGGACAAGTGCTGTTGCGCGAACGCCAGCGCCTGCACGGCCACCGGCCGGCCCTCGGCGAGCGCATGCACATCCACCTTGAAGCCGGGCTGGCCCGACGCGAGCCAGTGCGCGACCTGGGCGTGGGTGGCGCTCGAGCACGAGCCCGACACCACCGCGCTGAGGCCACCGACGGGCGGCAGCGCAGCGGCTCGTGCGTCGGGCGTCAGCCAGCCGCGTTCGGCGTAGACCGCGGGCAGCCCCAGCGCCACGCCGGAGCCGGCGGTGATGAGCGGCAGATCGGCGCAGGCGCGGGCCAGCACACGCAGGCCGTCGTTGTCGATCGCGTCGGCGACCGCGAGCCGCACACCGTCGGCGCGCAAGCCGTCGAAGCGAGCGCGCACGGCATCGGCGCCCTGCGCCACCGTGTCGTGGCGGACCAGGCCCACGCGGCCGCGCGACTGCGCTTGCAGCACCCGCACGAGGTCGGCGTCGGTCATCGGCGTCAACGGGTGCGTGCGCATGCCCGAGTCGCTGAGCAACTGGTCGCCGACGAACAGGTGGCCGCGGAACACTGTGCGGCCATTCTCCGGAAAGGCCGGGCAGGCGATCGCGAAATCGCTGCCCAGCGCGTCCATCAGGGCCTCGGCGACCGGGCCGATGTTGCCGGCCGGCGTGGAGTCGAAGGTGGAGCAGTACTTGAAGTAGAACTGGCGCGCGCCGGCGGCCCGCAGCCAGCGCAGCGCGGCCAGCGATTCGCTCACCGCCTGCGCCGCCGGCGTGGTACGCGACTTCAGCGCGACGACGACGGCATCGGCCTCGGGTGCCGCCTCGTTCTGCGGAACACCGATCACCTGCACCGTGCGCATGCCGGCGCGCACCAGCATGCTCGCCACGTCGGTGGCGCCGGTGAAGTCGTCGGCGATCACGCCGAGGATCATCGCGCGGCCTCCGTGCCTGACGCCGCCGCGGGCAGCTCGATGCCGGCGAGCGTGGCGTAGAACTTGATCACCGCGGCGTCGTCCTCGGCGCCATGGCCGGCCGCGGCGGTCGCGAGGTAGAGCTGGTGCGCCTGGGCGGCCAGCGGCAGCGGGAACTGGAGCTTGCGCGCTGCATCGAGCACGATGCCCAGGTCCTTGATGAAGATGTTGACGGCCGACAGCGGCGTGTAGTCGCCGTCGAGGATGTGCGGCACGCGGTTCTGGAACATCCAACTCGAGCCGGCGGAGTTGCAGATCACCTCGTAGAGCTGGCGCGGCTCGGCGCCGGCACGCATGCCCAGCGCCATCGCCTCGCAGGCGGCGGCGATGTGCACGCCGGCGAGATGCTGGTTCACCATCTTCACCGTCGAGCCGATGCCGGCGCGGTCGCCGAGCCGATAGACCTTGCCGGCAATCGCTTCGAGCAGCTGCCCTGCCGCGGCGAAGGCCTCGGGGCGGCCCGACGCCATCACCGTCATCTGGCCGTCGGCGGCCTTTTTCGCGCCGCCCGACACCGGGCCATCGATCAGCCACAGGCCGCGCTCGGCGAGGCGGGACTCCCACGCCGGCGGCAGCGTGGGGTCCACGGTGGCCGAAGCGACGATGACCGAACCGGGCCGCATCGCAGCCGCAAGGCCGCCCTGGCCGTCGGCACCGAACAGCACCTCCTCGGTCTGCGCGGCATTGACCACGAGCACGACGACCGTGTCGCAGCACGAGCCGAGCTCGGCGAGCGAGTCGGTGCCGCGGCCGCCCTCGGCCTCGAAACGCGAACGAGCCTCGGCGCGCGTGTCGAGGCCCCAGGTCGGGACGCCGCGGCGCAGCGCCGAGACGGCGGCGCCGAAGCCCATCGAACCGAGGCCGATCACGCCGAGCGTCTTGCCGCCCGGCTCATGTGTCGCCGTCATCGTGGTGTTCCTTTGTTCTTGGCGCCGACGGCGGATGCGCGGCGTGCCGGCACGGCGGCCGCGCTGACGATGCCGGCCGCCTCGAGCCGGGCCGCGGCGTGTTCCATGTGGCGTGCGGCACAGCGGCGTGCCGACACGGCATCGCCCGCGGCGATCGCATCAACGATCGCCTGGTGCTCTTCACGAACCGCTTCGGCGAAGCGGCGGTGCCGCGCTTCGTTGCCGCGCGTCACGCGCATCGCTTCGCGCAGGTACTGCTCCAGAAATCCGAGCAACCGGCTGAACTGAGGATTGCCGGAGGCCTCGGCGATCGCGCGATGGAACGCGAGGTCTTCATCGACACCATCGCGGCCCTCCGCGACCGCCGTCTCGATTGCCCGCAGCGCGCGCCGCAGCTCGGCGACCTGCGCGCGGCTGGCGCGCTCGGCCGCCAGTGCCGCGATCTCGCCTTCGAGCGCGCGGCGCACCTCGACGATCTGCACGACGGCCGCCATCGAATCGAGGATCTGCGGATCGAAGGCCAGCGGCTTGTTCAGCGCCGGCAGCGCGACGTAGACCCCCGAGCCCTGGCGCGACACCAGCAGGCCCTGCGAGCGCAGCTGGTGCACCGCTTCACGCACGACGGTGCGCGACACGCCGTACGTCTCGGCCAGCTGCTGCTCCGTCGGCAACCGATCGCCGGGGGCGAGTTCGCCGGCCTCCACCTGCGCCGCCAGGCGCGCGGCCAGCCGGTCCGACAAACGGTCCGCCATCAGTCGCGCACCGGCCGCCGCGGGGGTCGTCTGCGGAGCGTTCATCGCCGCATAAGTTGCCATGTCATACGGTCATCATACAAATTTGAACGAGCGACGAGATCCGGGTTATCCCGCGATTCGCTGTTGCGGAGCGAACGGGACAACGACGAGACACTGGGCCGTGCCAACCGGAGATGGCCGGGAGAACACTCAAAAACAGTATCCCGTTCTGTACAAAAAGGTCGATATGTACAGAATGGGAAACACACCATCGCCGCATCGCTGCCGTCCTGCAATCTCTGGACGCCGATCAGCTCGCGGCCCATGCCTGCCTCTTCGGCAGCGGCACGGCGATGGCCCTGCGCCACGGGGAGTACCGCGAATCCGTCGACATCGACTTCCTCGTCTCCGATCGAGAGGGCTACCGCGCATTGCGGCAGCGCCTGAGCGGGCCGCAGGGCATGCGGGCCATCGCTCGTCCCGGCATGCCACTGAACCAGGCGCGTGAGGTGCGCGACCTACGGTGACAGCGTCGAGACGGATCTCGCCAAGGCGATCCAGGACCTGCGTGACAGGCCGCAGCGGCTCGAGCAGTGCATGCGCGCCATGCAGATGACGACCGTGCCCAAGGCCGTGCTGTGGCAGCGCATCAAGGCGCTGTCGCCGAGGCGGCCGCCGAAGGCGCCTTGACGCCGCAGCGAGCGAGACGCCTCAATGCCGCAGGACTCGCCGCGTCCTAGATCTCGTTCGAGGCCGTGGCCTTCTTCGCCTTGGGGCGACCCGTCTTGATCGCCGGCACCGCCTTCAGCGCCTCCAGGAACGCTGCATCGCCCATCGCCGCGAGCGCCTTGATGCCGGCGCGCAGCAGTTCGCTCTTTTTCGCCTGATGAGCGAGCTGGCCGGAACGCCGCTTCAATGCGTCGAGCACGGTGTACTCGGCCTTCGGAATGGTGAAGCTGTCGCGCACGAGCTTGGGCTTGGCGGTCTTGGTCGGCGCCTGAGGGGCCTTGGGCTGGGCCGCGACGGCCGGCGCAGCGGGCGTCTTCTTGCGAGCGGCCGGCGCGCGTTTCACGGCGGGGGCCTTCTTGGCGGGTTGCTTCTTGGCGGCGGTCTTCGCCGCGCGGGATGACGATGCAGTGGCCATGGATGCTTCCTCGTAACGGTGTAAACAGTATATACCGTTACTCGATCAGCCCACGCCTGCATCTCGTTTGCACTATGCGCTCTTCGCGCGCCGCCGCGAGCGCCACAACGGCCAGCGAAGTGATCCCTGCGGAACAGCCGAGGCCGCCCGAGCTCCTGTTCATCGTGTTGCAATTTCCGACTAAATTCGCACGGCGCTGAATCGTCTTCTCCCTTGAACCCGCACCACACGGCGCGGTGTCATCAGGGAGGAGACTAGATGCGCGTGTTCGACTTCGTCGCGGTGGGCCTGGGCCCGTTCAATCTCGGCCTGGCTTGCCTGATGGCGCCGCTGAAGGAACACCGGGGCGTTTTCCTGGAGCGCAGCGCCGGGTTCGCCTGGCATCCGGGCATGCTGGTCGAGCGCTGCACGCTGCAGAACCCCTTTCTCGCGGACCTGGTGTCGCTGGCCGACCCGACCAGCCGCTTCAGCTACCTCAACTTCTGCAAGCAGCAGGGCCGCATCTATTCGTGCTACGTCCGCGAGGACTTCTACCTCACGCGGCACGAATACAACCGCTATTGCCAGTGGGCGGCCGGCCAGCTCGACAACCTCGTGTTCGACAGCGAGGTGACAGCGGTGACGCATGACGCCGGGCACGGCCACTACGCCGTTCGCGGCGTGAATGCGAAGACGGGCGCCCCCTTCGAACACCGCGGCCGGCGCCTCGTGCTGGGCGTCGGTTCGGCGCCGCGCCACCCGGCCTGCTGCGAGCCGGACAGCGGGATCCACAGCTCGGCCTACCTGAGCCACAAGCAGGCGCTGCAGGCCAGGCGGTCGATCACCGTCGTCGGCAGCGGCCAGAGCGCGGCGGAGATCTACCACGACCTGCTGAAGGACATCACGCGGCACGACTACACGCTGAACTGGGTGACGCGTTCGTCGCGCTTCTTCCCGATGGAGACCGGCAAGCTCACGCTGGAGCTCATCTCGCCGGACTACATCGACCACTTCTTCGGCCTGCCGCCGGCCAAGAAGGCCGAGATCCTGCGGGATCAGAAAAGCATCTACAACGGCATCAACACCCAGCTCGTCAACGCGATCTACCAGTTGCTCGACGAGCAGCGCGATGTCCTGCGCCAGCGCACGCAGTTGCTGCCCAACCTCGAGCTGCTGGCCTGCCGGCGTGATGGCATGTCGGGCCACCACGAGCTGGAATTCGTGCACACCGACTTGCAGCGCCGCTACCGGCACCACACCGACGGCCTCGTGTTCGCCACCGGCTACGCGCCGCGGGTGCCGGCCTTCATCGAAGGCATTCGCCACCGCATCGCGTGGGACGAGCAAGGCCGCTATCGGCAGGCGCGCAACTACGCGGTGGACCACGAGGCGCGCGAGATCTTCGTGCAGAACGCCGGCTTTCACAGCCATGGCCTGTCCAACCCCGACCTCGGCATGAGCTGCCACCGCAACGCGCAGCTGATCCGCGAGCTCACCGGCATCGCGTACTACCCGGTCGAAACGCAGACCACGGTTCAGGACTTCGCGCCGCGCGTCGGGCGCGGGTTCGAGGAGATCGCATGACTGCAGCATCCCTCCCGGGCCTGCGCACCAGCATCGTCGTGATGTCGGCCTTCGCCGTCGTCAGCGACGCGGTGCTGATCGCCTTTTATCCGCAGTTCTTCGCGCAGCGCTACGGCATGACGAGCGCCTTCCACGTCGGCGCCTACATCGCGGCGATCTCCATCGCCGTGATGTTCACGCTGCCCCTGTGGGCCCGGGTCGCGAAACGCGTCGAGACCATGTCGCTGCTGCTCTACACGCAGTGCGCGGCCGGCATGCTGTGCGCGGCGAGCTACTGGGCCGACAGCGTGATCGCCTACTGGGTGCTCACGATGGCGATGTTCATGTGCAAGAGCAGCTACCTGCTCATGTACCCCTACCTGATGCGGCTCGAAAAGCCCGAGGACCATGCCCACACGATCGGTTTGCTGTCGGTCGTGGTCTACCTCGGCGGCATCTTCGGCGCCGTGGCAGGCGGCTGGGTGTTGCAGGCGGCGGGTCCCGCGGCCTGCCTGTGGCTGATGGCGGCCGGCGACTTCGCGCAGATGTTCGTGTGCGCATGGCTCATCCGCAGCGGCCGCGCCGTCAAGGTGCTGTCCGGCAGCGACGCGGAGCCTGCACCGGCGGCGCAGAAGCCCTGGTGGTCCGTTGCGACGCGGCGCGTGCTCCAACTCAGCCTCGTCGTGGCGGTGTTCGACTTCGCGGCCTACCTGATCCGTCCGTTCTTTTCGGTGTACTGGGAGCAGGTGTCGCCGTCGTCGCTGCCGGTCCAGACCGGCCTCGTGTTCGCGATCCCCGGCACGGTGGCGCTGGCCGCACTCGTCATCGGCAAACGCAGCCGGCGCCGCTTCGACCATGTGATCGCCAACCTGCTGCTCGGGGCCGTCGGCCTGTTGCTGCAGGCGGCGCCGTCGGAGCCCGCCATCCTGGCCGGCCGCGTGCTGTACGGCTGGGCGCTGTTCCAGCTGATCGTGAAGTTCGAGGTGATCCTCTTCCGGCTGAGCACGCCCGAGGCCTATGCGCGCGACTTCAGCGTCTTCAACTTCTTCCAGAACCTCGGCGTGCTGCTGTCGTCGTTCGCCGCCGGCGCGCTGGTCGGCCGGTTCGGCGCGGGCATCACTTTCGTGGTCGCGGCCGGCGGTCTGCTGCTCACCGCCGCGCTCGACCGGCTGCTGCTTCGCCCGGACCGCGCACCCGCCGCCGATCCGGCCCCGCTCGATCCTCTGGGAGCCACGCCCCATGCGAACTGACTTCACCGCCGCCACCGCCACGCCCTACCGCTGCGGCCGCAACGTCACGATCCGTGCGCTGGACATGGAGCGCGACCCGCCGCTGCTGCACCGCTGGTTCACCATGGACTACGCCGCCTTCTGGAACATGCAAGACCAGTCGGAGCACGACATCCGCGAGTTCTACCGCGCGATGACCGGCTCGGGGCACGCGACCGCCTGCCTGGGCTTGGTGGACGATGCTCCGGCCTTTCTTGTCGAGTGCTACGACCCGTCGCTCGACGAGCTCGCACGGCACTACCCGGTGCGCGCCGGCGACGTCGGAATGCACTTTCTGGTCGGACCACCACAGCAGCGAGTCCACGGCCACACCCGCCTCGTGTTCCGCTCACTGATGCGGTTCATCTTCGATCGGCTGCGCGCGCGCCGCGTGGTGGTCGAACCAGACGTGCGCAACGACAAGGTGCACGTGTTGAACCGCGAAATGGGCTTCGTCTTCGAACGCTACGTGCAACTGACCCACAAGCTTGCCCGCCTCGCGTTCTGCACGCGAGAGCAGTTCGTCATCGCCCAAGCCAACATCGACCAAGAGGAGTGCACTGAATGAATCTGCCGCGTTGTTTCGAGGACCCGGCCACCGCCGTGACGCACCTGGACCGCGCCGTCTGGGCGAAGGTCAACCGCGCGCTCGTGCGCAAGGCCATCGCCGAATTCGCCCACGAACTCGTGCTGCAGCCGGTGCGCATCGGCGCGTCGCCGCAGCGAGCGGGCTGGAGCCGCTACCGGCTGGATGCGCCGGGCGGCATCGAATACCGCTTCGAGGCGCAGACCATGGCGCTGCGGCACTGGCGCATCGACGAAGCCTCGATCGCCAAGGCGGCAGCCGGCGCCGCGCAGCCGCTGGACGCGCTGCAGCTCGTCATCGAGTTCAAGGACGCGCTGGGCATCAAGCCGGAGCTGCTGCCCACCTACCTCGACGAGATCAGCAGCACGCTGTACGGGGCCGCCTTCAAGCGCATGAAGCACAAGTTGAGCAGCGCCGAGCTCGCGGACGCCGACTACCAGGCCGTCGAATCGGCGATGGCGGAAGGCCATCCCTGCTTCGTGGCGAACACCGGCCGCCTCGGCTTCGATGCCGCCGACTACCATGCCTATGCCCCGGAGGCGGGTTCGAGCTTTCGCCTCGTGTGGCTCGCAGTCCACAAGGAGCAGGCGCACTTCGCCTGCGTCTCCGACTTGAGCTACGAGCAACTCGTCGCCGAGGAAGTCGGCACGCACAACGCGGCGCGCTTCAGGCGGGAGCTGGTCGATGCGGGGCTGCCGGCAGACGACTACCTCTTCATGCCGGCCCACCCCTGGCAGTGGTTCAACAAGCTGTCGATCGCCTTCGCCGCCGACGTCGCCAACCGCCGCATCGTGTGCCTCGGCTACAGCGAGGACCGCTACGTGGCACAGCAGTCCATCCGCACCTACTTCAACGCCGACCGCCACAACAAGCGCTACGTGAAGACCTCGCTGTCCATCCTGAACATGGGCTTCATGCGCGGCTTGTCGCCCTACTACATGGCCGGCACGCCAGCCATCAACGAATGGATCGCGCGGCTCGTCGACCGCGACGCCACCTTGCGCGCATGCGGCTTTTCCATACTGCGCGAGGTCGCGTCGGTGGGGTTTCGCAACCGCTACTACGAAGCGGCGCTGGCGAGCGATTCACCCTTCAAGAAGATGCTGTCGTGCCTGTGGCGCGACAGCCCGGTGGAGCAGCTCGCAACCGGCGAGCGGCTGATGACGATGGCGGCGCTGCTGCACGTGGACCGCGACGGCGCGGCGCTGCTGCCCGAGCTGATCCGCCGCTCGGGCCTCGCGGTCGACGAATGGCTGCGGCGCTACCTGCGCGCCTATCTGGCGCCGCTCTTGCACTGCTTCTACGCGCACGACCTCAGCTTCATGCCGCACGGCGAGAACCTGATCATGGTGCTGCAGGGCCACGTGCCGGTGCGCCTCATCATGAAGGACATCGCCGAAGAGGCCGCGATCCTCAACAAGGATGCGGAGCTCCCCGCCGCGGTCCAGCGGCTCGCTGCCGACGTGCCCGAGGACTACAAGCTGCTGGCGATCTTCATCGACGTGTTCGACGGCTTCTTCCGCCACCTGAGCCAGCTGCTGCTGGACCATGGCTGCTTCGGCGAGGAGGACGAGTTCTGGACGCTGGTGGCCGACTGCGCCGCCGAATACCAGAACGCGCACCCACAGTTGCGCGACAAGTTCGCGCGCCACGACCTGTTCGCGCCCGAGTTCCTGCATTCGTGCCTGAACCGGCTGCAGCTCGCGAACACGCTGCAGATGGTGAACCTCGCGGATCCGGCGGGGAGCCTGAGGATGGCGGGCTGCCTGCCCAACCCGATCGCGAAGTTCAGGAAGCGTCGTTCGGCGGCAACCCCCGCGGTGGCGCTCGAGCCGGCGGCATGAGCCTGCATCGCCTGTCTCAACCTGGAGTGAGCGAATGTCGGACCCGAACGAGGCCGCGCACTTTGCGCAGGCCCTGGCGCAGCCGCACGTCGGCGACTACAGCGAGGAGGTGACCTACGCGTTGGAGCAGGCGCGCATCTTCGCGCGCTGCCCGCGCTATGTCGGCCACGAAGCGATGGTGCCCAAGCCCGGCGACTGGCGCACGCTGCCGCAGGAAGACGGCGGCCGCGTGCTGCTGCGCAATGCGCTGGGCGAGGTGCAGCTGCTGTCCAACGTCTGCCGCCACCGGCAGGCGAAGATCCTCGGCCATCGCGCCACCGGCGAGGCGCGCGGCAACCTGGCCGCGGCCGGACACCACATCGTGTGCCCGCTGCATGCGTGGACCTACTCCGATCGCGGCGAGCTGATCGGTGCGCCGCACATCGAGCCCACGCCGTGCCGCCATCTGCCGCGCTTCGCCCTGCACCGCTGCAACGGCCTGCTGTTCGAAGGGCCGCACGACCCTTCGGCCGAACTCGCGCCGCTGTTCGCCCGCCCCGAATTCGACTTCTCCGGCCATGCGCTGGGCCATGTGGAGGTGCACCGTTGCCGCTGCAACTGGAAGACCTTCATCGAGATCTACAACGACGACTACCACATCGGCCCCTTCCACCCGGGCCTCGGCCGCTTCGTCAGCTGCGACGACCTGGCATGGGAGTTCGGCAACCACCACAGCCTGCAACGCGTGAGCGCGCGCCCGGGACTGGCGGACGCGGGGTCCCCCGCCTACCAGGACTGGCACGACCGGCTGCTCGCCCACGGCGACGGCCAAACGCCGGCGTTCGGCGCCATCTGGGTCAGCTGCTACCCGACCCTGATGATCGAGGTCTTTCCGCAAGCGCTGGTGCTGTCGACGCTGCACCCGCAAGGGCCGCGGGAGACGCTCAACACGATGGAGTTCTACTACCCCGACGAGGTGCTGGCCTTCGACCCCGAACTCGCGCTTGCCCATCGCACGGCCTACCTCGAGACGGCGGTCGAGGACGACGAGATCGCCGAACGCATGGACGCCGGCCGGCGTGCCCTGCACTCGCGAGGTGAAACCGACCACGGCCCCTATCAGTCGCCGATGGAAGACGGCATGCGCCACTTCCACGCATGGTACCGGCGCATGATGGCGGCTCGCGCCTGAGGTGTCAGCGCCGCGCGACCGTCGACGGCGGCGGCGCGTCGCTTTCGTCCGCCGCCGGCGGTTGCGATGCCGGCACGAGCCCCGTCAGCAGCCAGACCCGGCGGGCTTCGTCGTAGACCGCGCGGTGCGCGGAATCCTCCGCCAGCCAGGCGGCCAGCTTGTCGCGCACACCCCGGTCGGCCGGCGACTCGTGCAGGGCCATGACCCAGCCGAGTGCGGCTTGCCACATCGCATCGTCCTGCGGTCCGGAATCCATCGTCGCCCCTATGCCCCTATACCACTCCCACGTCGGCGTAGTGTAGGCGGCGGGTCCCGCGGCGCCGGGTTCGGCCGCGGCTCAGGGACGGCGCTGGATGGCGCGGCGGCAGTGGTCCAGCGCGTCGCGGATCAGAAAGTTCACCATCGTCGGCGAGATGCCGAACATCACCGCGATGTCGCGCTGCGTGCGGCCTTCGATCCGGTAGAGCTCGAAGACGCGCCGCGCGCGCTCGGGCAGCTGCGCCAGCGCATCGGCCACCAGCGACAACTGCTGGCGATCGATCGCCAGCGCCTCGGGCGTGCCGGTGCACGGCGTTGCGACGTGGGTGCCGCTGTCCTCTTCGTCGAACAGCCGCGACTCGAGCGCGGCGCGGCGGTGCCGGTCGATCGCCATGTGGCGCACGATCTGGTGCGCGTAGGCCAGCGGTTGCCGCACTGCGGCGTCGACGTCGCCCGCCTCCACGGCTTTCAGGTAGGCGTCGTGCACGAGGTCCTCGGCGCCGTGGGCGTCGCCGAGGATCTGTTGTGCCGCCCGCTTGAGTTGCGCCCGGTGAGCAACGAACGCGCCGGCAAGCCCGCCGGTGGCCGGCGGGCTTGCATCAGCCGGCAACGGTCCGGGCGGCAGCAGCGTCAGGCTCATGCCGGATTGCCTCTCAACCTCTCAGTACTGCCAGTTCAAGGACAGGGAGGCGCTGCGCGGCGCCCCGTAGTAGCCCTGCGACCAGTACAGGCTGGTGATGTACTTCTCGTCGGTGACGTTGTCGAGGTTCAGCGTCGCGGAGACGTTCTTGTTGAAGTCGTAGCGCGCCATCAGGTCGAGCAGCGCATAGGCGTCCTGACGCGAAAAGATGCCGGCGCCCTGGTCGCGGTGGATGTCGTCCTGCCACTTCATGCGGGCGCCGACCTTCAGCGCGGGCAGCGCGCGCAGCCGGTAGCTCGTGGCCGCGCGCAACGTCTTGCGTGGCACGTAGGTGCGCGCCGGGCCGCCGGTCGTGCGGTCCTTGATCGTCATCTGCGTGTAGCCGGCGCTGGCCTCCCAGCCCGGCGCGAGGCGGCCGGCGAGGTCCAGCTCGAACCCGGTCGACTGGGCGTGCACTGGCTTGTAGGTCGAATGGCCGTTGGTGAAGATGTCGAATTCGGCCGTGTTGTCCTGCCGCGTGCGAAAGACCGCGAGCGAGCCGTTCAGCCGTTTGGCGAACCATTCGCCCTTCACACCGAGTTCCGCGTTGCTGCCTTCGATCGGCGGCAGCAGCGCATCCGACCGATCGATCTTGAACTGCGGGTTGAAGATGCGCGCGTAGCTT
>DATKCI010000328.1:0-3992 GCA_035513255.1 Piscinibacter sp.
GGCTGTATCCGCGTGCGGATCGTGCACGGCACCGGCCGGCTGCGTGTCGTGTGCGAGGACGACGGCCGCGGCATTGACACCCAGGCAGTGGGGCGGGCGGCCGAGGGCAAGGGCTGGCTCGCGGCGGGTCCAGCCGCGTCACTCGATATGCCCGCCGCCATCCGGCTGCTGCTGCGCGGTGGCCTCACGACCACCCGGACCGCCACCGAGGTGTCCGGCCGGGGCGTGGGCCTCGATGTCGTGCGCACCGCCATGGCGCGGCTCGGCGGCGAGCTGACGATCAACAGCACCCCGGGCCGGGGCACCATCGTGGCCCTTGAGGTGCCAGTCGTGCTGACGGCCATCGAGGCTTTGGCCGTGGAGAGCGGCGGTGCGCAAATCCTGCTGCCGTTGGAGTCCGTGCAGCGCGTGATGCGGACGGAGGCCACTGCGATCCATCGCTCGGTGCAAGGCGAGGAACTGCGCGTCGGGAGTGAGGTGATTCCCTATGCCGCTCTGCACCGCCTCGTGCCGTCTCCCGCTGGCACCGTGCGTCCGGGCCGTCGTCATGTCACCGTGGTCATCATCGAAGGCGAGACGGGAACCGCGGCCGTCGGGGTCGACCGGTTGCTCGGTGCGACCGAGGCGGTCGTGCGCCCGCTGCCGGCGCTCGCGGATGCCGCCGGCCACGTGGCGGGAGCGGCGCTTGGGGCCAACGGCGCGCCGCGGCTCGTGCTCGACGCGCGCGCGCTGGCGGCGGCGATTGGTGCGGCCGAGGCCGAAGGGGCCGCACCGGTCGCGGCGCGCCGGCCCATCCTGGTCGTGGACGACTCGCTCACCACCCGCATGCTGGAGCAAAGCATCCTCGAGTCGGCCGGTTACGAGGTGCACGCCGCCGTTTCGGCGGAAGACGGGCTGGAGCGGGCGCGGCGCCAGGAGTACGCGCTCTTCCTCGTCGATGTCGAGATGCCCGGCATGGACGGCTTCACCTTCGTCGAGCAGACACGCGCCGACCCGGCGCTGCGCCACGTGCCGGCCATGCTCGTCACGTCGCGCGGATCGCCCGAAGACCGGCAGCGCGGCCGCGACGTCGGCGCCCAGGCCTACATCGTCAAGAGCGAGTTCGCGCAGGGGGAATTCCTGAATCGCGTCCGGCAGCTGGTACAAGTCAATTGAGGCCATCGAGATGAACCGCGGACTTCAGCGAAAGGACGGCGTGGGAGGTCGTGTCGAAGAACCCTTCTCCGTGGGCGGCGCACGCGCGGCCGCGGTGACGCGCGTGCTCGTCGTGGAAGACTCGCTGACGGTGCGCAGGCGCCTGTGCGACGTACTGTCGGCGGATCCCGGGCTCGAAGTGATCGGCGAGGCCGCGGACGGCAAGCGCGCGATCGAGCTGTGCGAGGCGCTGCGGCCCGACGTGGTCACGATGGACATGATGCTGCCGCTGATGACCGGTCTGTCCGCGACCGAATACATCATGGCGCACTTCCCCACGCCGATCCTGATCGTCTCGGCGTCGACCAACCGCGGCGAGCTGTTCAAGACCTACGACGCGCTCGCTGCCGGCGCCGTGGACGTGCTGGAAAAACCCACGGGCGACGAAGCCGACGGCCAGTGGGAACAGCGCTTCGTCGCGACCGTGAAGCTGGTCGCGCGCATCAAGGTCATCACCCACCTGCGCGCCCGGCTGAGCGCCTTCGGCCTACATCGCCCGGCATTGCAGCCGATGCCGCGGCCTGCCGGCGGCAGGCGGTGCCAGCTCATCGCGATCGGGGCATCGACCGGCGGCCCCGGCGCCATCGTGGACGTGCTGCGCGGACTGGCGCCGCAGGTGCGCGTGCCGGTGCTGGTGGTGCTGCACATCAACGAGCCGTTCGGCAGCGCCTTCGCCGAGTGGCTGGATGCACAGACGCCGCACCACGTGGCCTACGCCAAGGACGACGAGCTGCTCGCGGCGGCGGCAGGCCGCGTTGTGATGGCGCCGCCCGACCGCCACCTGGTCGTCCGGCAAGGTCGGCTGCGCCTCACGCAGGACCCGGAGCGCCACAGCTGCCGTCCGTCTGTGGACGTGCTGTTCGATTCCATCGCCCATGACTGCAGCAGCGGCGGCGTCGCGTGCCTGCTCACCGGCATGGGCCGCGACGGCGCCGCCGGGCTATTGGAAATTCGCCGCGCCGGCGGCCGCACCATCGCGCAGGACGAAGCCACGTCGGTGGTCTACGGCATGCCGCGCGAGGCGGCCCTGCTCGGCGCCGCCGAGCACGTGCTGCCGCTCGGCGAGATCGGCCCGATGCTGAGCGCGCTGGCCACGCCGGCGAAGGACCTGCGACCGTGACCGAGACCGTTCTCGTCGTCGACGACAGCCTGACGGTCCGCATGGACCTGCAGGAAGCGTTCGAAGCCGCCGGCTTCGAGGCCGCGGCTTGCGCCACGCTCGCGCAGGCGCGCGAGCGGCTCGGCCGAAAGTTGCCGCACGTGCTCGTGCTGGACGTACTGCTGCCCGACGGCGACGGCGTCGACCTGCTGAAGGAGCTGCGCGGATCGACCGGCGTGGCTGGCCCCGTCGTGCTGATGCTTTCCACCGAGGCGGAGGTCAAGGACCGGGTGCGCGGACTGCGCACCGGCGCCGACGAATATGTCGGCAAGCCCTACGACACGAACTATGTCATCGCCCGCTCGCGGCAGCTCTTGCGGGCCAGAAACGCGGGCGACGAGGCGGGCCGTTCGACGATCCTCATCATCGACGACAGCATGACATTTCGCGAGGCCTTGGGGCATGCGCTCGAGCAAGCCGGCTATGCCGTGCTGACGGCCGCGAGCGGCGAGGAGGGGCTGCGCGCCGCAGCGGTGTCGCGGCCCGCGGCGATCTTCGTCGACAGCGTGCTGCCGGGCATCGACGGCGCCACCGTGATCCGGCGGCTGCGCCTCGATGCGGCCCTGCGCAGCGTGCCCTGCCTGCTGCTCACCGGTGCGGAGGAGCGCGATGCCGAGCTGCGTGCGCTGGACGCCGGCGCCGACGCCTTCGTGCGCAAGGAAGAAGATGTCGAACTGATCCTGGCGCGCCTGGCCGCGGTGCTGCGCGGCGCCACCGCCGGCGTCGCAGACGAGGCCGCCAGCGCGCTCGGGCCGAAACGAATCCTCGCGGTGGACGACAGCGCCACCTACCTGGCGGAACTGTCCGCGATGCTGCGCGACGAAGGCTACGACGTCGTGCCGGCGCGCTCCGGCGAAGAGGCGCTCGAGCTGCTCGCCGTGCAGCCGGCCGACTGCATCCTGCTGGACCTGATGATGCCTGGCCTGGACGGCAAGCAGACCTGCCAGCGCATCAAGGCGGCGCCGGTCATGCGCGACATTCCGCTGATCATGCTGACCGCGCTCGACGAGCGCAGCGCGATGCTCGACAGCCTGGACGCCGGCGCCGACGACTACATCCAGAAGTCCGGCGAGTTCGAGGTGCTGAAGGCGCGTGTTCGCGCGCAGATCCGGCGCAAGCAGTTCGAGGACGAGAACCGCCGCATCCGCGAGGAGCTGCTGAAGATGGAGCGCGAGGCGGGCGAAGCGCGGGCCGCGCGCGCCTTGGCCGACAGCCGCGCCGAGCTGCTGTCGGAGCTGGAACAGAAGAACCAGGCGCTGGAGGCGGTCAACGCGGAACTGCGCGCGCGGCAACTGGAGATCGCGCAGACCAACCGCGAGCTGACCGTGGCCAACCAGGCCAAGACCGAGTTCCTCTCGACGATGTCGCACGAGCTGCGCACGCCGCTGAACGCCATCATCGGCTTCTCCGACATTCTGAAAGACGGGATGGCCGGCGACCTCGCACCGCGGCAGCGCGAATTCATCGGCCACATTCACGGCAGCGGCGAGCACCTGCTGGAACTGATCAACGACATCCTCGACCTGTCCAAGATCGAGGCGGGTAAGATGCCGCTGCACGTCGAACGCGTGAGCATCCCCGAGATCGTCGCGGAAATCTCCGAGTCCGTGCAGCCCATGCTGCGCATGAAGAAGCTGTC
>DATKCI010000329.1:0-2086 GCA_035513255.1 Piscinibacter sp.
CAGGCTGGCGTAGACCATCCACAGCGCCTTGGCCGTCTCGGTGATGCGGGGCGTCAGCTTGGTGTCCTTCACCGGGCCCGGCGTCTCGGCGCGGTACATCTGCATGCCGCCGACGCCCAGCAGGGGCAGGATGGCCACGGCCAGCACGATGATGCCCATGCCTCCGAACCACTGCAGCATGCAGCGCCAGAGATGCAACGAGGTCGGCATCGCGTCGAGCGAGGACAGCACCGTGGCGCCGGTCGCCGTGAGTCCCGACATCGCCTCGAAGTAGGCGTCCGTGAACGTCAGTCCGTGGAGATACCCCAGCAGCGGCAAGGTGGCGAAAGCCGGCAGCACGGTCCAGACCAGCACCACGAAAACAAAGCCGTCGCGCGTCTGCAGCTCCGACTTGGCACGGCGCGTCAGCATCCATAGAAGGCCGCCGCTAAGGCCGGTGAAGTACATCGCTTCGGCATGCACCAGCTCGGCATGGTCGCCGAGCACCAGCGATATGCCGAGCGGCAGCAGCATGGCGGCGGCGAAACTCATCAGCACTACGGCAAGCAGGTTCAGCACTACCGCGATGCGGATCATGCCGCGCGGACTCTCAAAGGAAGCCGGCGCTGACCTGGAACAGCTTCTCGACCCGCGGCAGGGTCTTCTTGTCGGTGACGAACACGATGACGTGGTCCTCGGCGCGGATCACGGTGTCGTGGTGCGCCATGATCACCTCGCCCCCGCGCACCAGGGCGCCGATGGTGGTGCCGGGCGGCAGGTCGATCTCGTCCACGCGCCGGTCGGTCACCTTGCAGGATGCGCGGTCGCCGTGCACCACGGCCTCGAGCGCCTCGGCCGCGCCGCGCCGCAGGCTGTGCACCGCCACCACGTCGCCGCGGCGCACGTGCGCGAGCAGGGTGCCGATGGTCGCCTGCGCCGGCGAAATGGCGATGTCGATCTGGCCGGACTGCAGCAGGTCGACGTAGGCGCGCCGGTTGATGAGGGCCACCACCCTCCCGGCGCCCATGCGCTTGGCGAGCAGCGAGCTCATGATGTTGTTCTCGTCGTCGTTGGTCACTGCGACGAACAGATCCATCTCGGCGATGTTCTCGTCCGCGAGCAGCTCCTCGTCGGTCGTGTCGCCGTTCAGCACCAGCGCGCTTCCCAGCCGCGCGGCCAGCAGCTCGCAGCGCCGCTTGTTGTGCTCGATCACGCGCACCGAGTACTCGTTCTCCAGCGCGTGCGCGAGCCGCAGGCCGATGTTGCCGCCGCCGGCGATCATCACCCGCTTCACCGGCCGGTCCATGCGGCGCAGCTCGCGCATCACCTGGCGGATCTGGCCGGACGCGGCGAGGCAGAACACCTCGTCGCCGGCTTCGATCACCGTGTCGCCGTCGGGCACGATGGAACGATCGCCGCGGAAGATGGCCACGATGCGCGTATCGATGTTCGGGATGTGCTTGCGCATGTCCCTGAGCGGCCGCCCGACCAGCGGGCCGCCGCCGTAGGCCCGCACCGCGACCAGGCTCACCTTGCCGTGGGCGAAATCGAGCACCTGGAGCGCTTCCGGGAACTCGACCAGCTTGACGATGTAGTCGGTGAGGATCTGCTCCGGGCAGATGGCGAGGTCGACGTCGAAGCCGTCTTCGCCGAGCACCTTGTCGTTGCCGAGGTAGTCCGCCGCGCGTATCCGGGCGATGCGCCGCGGCACGTTGAACATGCGCGCGGCCAGGCGGCAGGCGACGAGGTTGGTTTCGTCGGACTGGGTCACCGCCACCAGCAGATCGGCGTCCTCGATGCCTGCCTCGGAGAGCACCGACGGGTGCGCGCCGCTGCCGAGCACCGTGCGCAGGTCGAGGCGGTCCTGCAGCGCGCGCAGGCGCTGGGGCTCCAGGTCCACCACGGTGATGTCGTCGTGCTCCGAGACAAGGCTCTCGGCCACCGAGCCGCCCACCTGCCCGGCGCCCAGGATGACGATCTTCATTCCTCGCGCCTTCCCACCGGCAGGCCGAGCGCCTTGAGCTTGCGGTACAGGTGCGTGCGCTCCAGGCCGGAGCGATCGGCCACCCGCGACATGCTGCCGTGCTCGCGCGCGAGCAGGTGCTCG
>DATKCI010000330.1:0-21411 GCA_035513255.1 Piscinibacter sp.
GTCCGCTCGAACTGGCCCGTGTTGCCGGCGTTGATCCGAAAGTAGGTCGACAACTCCATCGGGCAGCGCACGCCGGGTGGGATGTAGCAGAACGAGCCGTCGGTGAAGACCGCGGAGTTCAGCGTCGCGAAGAAGTTGTCGGTGTAAGGCACGACCGAGCCGAGGTACTGACGAACCAGATCGGGGTGGGTCTGCACGGCTTCCGAGAACGAGCAGAAGACGATGCCGAGTTCGGCCAGCTTCGCCTTGTAGGTCGTGGCCACCGACACGCTGTCGAACACCGCGTCCACAGCGACGCCCGCGAGCATTTCACGCTCCTTCAGCGGCACGCCCAGCCTTTCGTACATGCGCAGCAGCTCGGGATCGACCTCGTCCAGGCTTTGCGGTCCGCTCTTGCGCGACTTCGGCGCGGAGTAATAGGCGATGTTCTGGTAGTCGATGGGCGGATGCTTGACCGTCGCCCACGTCGGCTCGGTCATGGTCAACCAATGACGAAAGGCGTTCAGACGCCACGCCAGCATGAATTCCGGCTCATTCTTCTTCGCCGAGATCAGGCCGATCACGTCCTCGCTCAGCCCGCGCGGCACGGTGTCCGTGTCCACCGCGGTGAAGAAGCCGTGCTGATAGTCGCGGCTGATCAGCGCATCGAGGGGGTGGGCCGGCGCTGTCATCTGGGCTCCTTCACGCGAGCGCGCGCGGCCGTGCCGCACGCCACGCCTCCACTCGGACGGGCTTGAACGTCGGTTGCGCCAGGTCCGCCAGCGTCATGTCGCGCAGGGCATCACGGATCACCCGATCGATGCGCTGCCAGTTCCCGCGGATCGAACACGAACCCTCGATCGCGCAGACGCCGGCGACGGCACTGCATTCGGTCAGGCCGGTCGGGCCTTCCAGAGCGTCGATGAGCTCGGCGATCGTGATCTCGCCGGCGGGCCGCGACAGCATGTAACCGCCCTTCGCGCCGCGCACCGATCGCAGCAGATCGGCCCGCGCCAGCATCTTCAGTATCTTGCTGGCCGTGGGCACGGCCACGCCGATGGCCGCCGCGAGTTCGGCCGCGGCATGAATCCGGTCCGGCGCACACGCGATGTGCGCCATCGCCACCGTGCCGTAGTCGGTCAGTTTGCTCAGTCTCAGCATAGGCTATTAGTACCGAATCGGTCCTCATTGTTCCCGCCGAGGAGCAGCGTCCAACAGGAAGCGCGCCATCCGACTTCGGATCACGGGCTCGAGCACGATGGCGCCGATGATCGCCGAAGTGGCAAAGCGCTTTCAGGCGCAACATCCCGGGGTTCTGATCGACGGGCAGTCCGGCGGCTCGGGCCGCGGCATCGGCGATGTGCGCGAGGAACGAGCCGACATCGGCATGGCCTCACGCGCGCTGTCCGACAAGGAAAGCGGCCTGTACAGCTTTGCCATGGCGCGCGACGGCGTTGCTCTGATCGTGCACAAGGACAACCCGGTGCGCAGCCTCAGCCGGCAACAGGTCGTCGACCTCTTCACGGGGAAGATCACGAACTGGCGCGCGGTCGGCGGCCGAGATGCCGCCATCATCGTCATGACCCCCAAGGAGGGCTACTCGTCGACCGAGTTGTTCATCCGCTATTTCGGCATCGGCTATCGCGAGATCAAGGCGCAGGTCGTGTTGGGAGACAACGAGGGACGGATCGAGGCGAGCATAGAGCGCCCCGACGGCAGGTCGGAATTTCTCGAGCATGCAGAAACAAGCAACAAAAGTTCGTGCCAAGTCGGATGCGGCCGCGCCGCCGGTCGATCTCGACCGCACCGACAAGGCGATCCTGCGCGCGCTGCAGCGCGATGCCTCCGTCTCGAACGTGGCCTTGGCGGCCAAGGTGCACCTGAGTCCGCCGGCGTGTCTGCGCCGCGTCGAGCGGCTCAAGCGCGCCGGCTTGATCAACGCCACGGTGGCGCTGCTCAACGCGCAAGCACTCGGCGCCGGGATGCTGGTGATGATCGGGGTGGTGCTCGACCGCTCCACGCCTGAGTCCTTTGCCGACTTCGAGAAAGCCGCGGCAAAGGTCTCCGGCTGCATGGAGTGCCATGTCGTGACGGGCGAGTTCGACTACTTCATGCTCGTGCGCACCCGCGACGGCGAGAGTTTCAACCGGCTGCACGCCGAGCAGTTGCTCTACCTGCCCGGCGTGCGGCAGATCCGTTCGTTCGTGGTGCTCAAGCAGGTGTTGTCCACGACGCAGCTTCCGCTGTGAGCGCTACTCTCAGACCCGCACCCTCGGGTCGGTTTCGGACAGGCGATTCCTGAGGAAGTCCAGGAAAGTCTGCACCGCGCGCGGCAGGGTGCGTCCGATCAGCGTCTGCACTTCGATGCTGCGGCCGTCCATGCCACGATCGCGGATCCGGATCGCCACCATCTCACCCGCGGCCACGCGCTGCCGCACCGACACCTCGCCGGCGATCGTGATGCCGCCGCCGCCCACGGCCGCGAAACTGAACAGCGCCTGGAAGTAGTTGCTCGTGAACACCGGCTCGACCAGCAGCTGCTGGCGACTGCAGCCGATGTCGAACAACTGCCGCACGGTGGTGTCGGGGTCCGGCAACGCCAGCGGATAAGCCTGCAGTTGCGCCAGCAAGACCTGCTTGAACTTCGCCAGCGGATGATCGCGGCGCATCACTGCCACCACCGGCGCCGGCTGGCGGTGCTCGACCTTGATGCCCTTCTCGGGCGTGCGGCTGAAGGTCAGGCCGATGTCGGCATCGCCATCGCCGATGCGGCGCGTGACCTCGGCCGGGGCGCTTACATGCAGCTGGAACATGATCTCCGGATAGCGCTGCTGAAACTGCGCGATGAGCTGCGGCAGGAATTCGACCGAAAACCCTTCGGTGGTGGCGAGGCGCACGTTGCCGCTGCGCTGGCCCTGCAAGGCGAGGATGTCGCCGACCACCCGGTCGGCCTCGAGCGCCGACTTGCGTGCGTGCGCCGCCAGCAGCTCCCCGGCGGCGCTGGGCACCATGCCGCGCGGGCGGCGCTCGAACAACACGGTGCCGAGCACGTCCTCGAGCCCCTTGATCTGGCGGCTGATTGCGGAGACGGCGACGTTGAGCCGCCGCGAAGCTTCGGTGATCGAGCCGCAGCGAACGACCTCGAGGAAGTAGCGAAGCGAGGTCTCTTGCAGGCGACGTGACGTCATGGGGGTCCCAAGGAGTCGTCGTGTGAAGGTTTGCCGATTCGGCAACGATAGCTTCAGAATTTACCAATTGTCATAAGCCTACTGCTGACCCAGACTTCACGGCAGGGCAGTCACGCCACCGCCCTGCCCCGCCACCGTTCACGAAGGAAGGCCACTGACATGCCCGCTGCCGCTGCACTGAAACGATTCGCCTCCTGCCTGTTGCTGGCCGGTGTGACGGCCGGCCTGGGCAGCCTTCCGGCCCATGCGGCGAAGAAAGACGACACGGTTCGCTTTGCCTACGACCAGGCGCCGGAGAGCGTGGACCCGTACTTCAACAACGTGCGCATCGGCGTGATCATCGGCGCGAACGTGTGGGACACGCTGGTCTACCGCGATCCCGCGACGCAGGAGTACAAGGGCCTGCTGGCCAAGAGCTGGAAGCAGATCGACGACCGCACGCTCGAGTTCGAGCTGCGCGAAGGCATCAAATTCCACAACGGCGAAGACTTCGACGCCGACTCGGTGGTCTACACGCTGAACTTCATCGCGAACCCCGAGAACAAGGTCACGACGCAACAGAACGTCAAATGGATCGAGAAGGCCGAGAAGCTCGGCACGTACAAGCTGCGGCTGACCACGAAGAAAGTGTTCCCGGCGGCCATCGAATACCTGGCCGGACCCATCGTGATCCATCCGGCGAAGTACTACAAGGAGGTCGGCCCCAAAGGCATGAACGCCAAGCCGGTGGGCACCGGGCCCTACAAGGTGGCGCAGTACACGCCCGGCAAGTCGATCACGCTGGAGCGCAACGCGACCTACTTCGCCGGCTCGCCGAAGGGCAAGGCGCGCATCCAGAAGGTCGACGTCCGCTTCATCCCGGACCGGCAGACGCAAATGGCCGAGATGCTGTCCGGCGGCGCCGACCTGATCATGCATGTGCCCAAGGACCAGGCCGAACAGGTCAAGGCGGTGCCGCAGCTGCAGGTCGTCAGCGGCGAGACGATGCGCATCGTGTTCATGCAGATGAATGCGCTGGACGGCGCGCCGGCGCCGCAGTTCAAGGACGTCCGCGTGCGCCGGGCCATCAACCACGCGATCGATCGCGAGGGCATCGTCAAGAACATCGTCGGCGCCGGTTCGCGGGTGCTGCACACGATCTGCTTCCCGTCACAGTTCGGCTGCACCGACGAAGGCGCCGTCCGCTACCCCTACGACCCCGCACTGGCGAAGAAGCTGCTGGCCGAGGCGGGCTTTCCGAACGGATTCGAGACCGAGATCCTGGCCTACCGCGAGCGCAACCAGACCGAGGCGATCATCAACAACCTCGCCGCGGTGGGCATCAAGGCCAAGCTCAGCTTCCCGCAGTACGCGGCGATGCGCGAGAGCATCCGCGCCAACAAGGCGCAGCTGACGCACCAGACCTGGGGTTCGTTCTCGGTCAACGACGTGTCCGCCTCGACCCCGGTCTATTTCGGCTTCGAAGGCGACGACCTCACGCGCGACGGCGAGGTGCGCGACCTGCTGGTCAAGGGCAACTCCTCGGTCGACCCGCAGACCCGCAAGGCCGCCTACAAAGGCGCGCTCACGCTGATCGCGCAGCGCGCCGAGGCCGTGCCGCTGTGGTCGCTGCCGGTGTTCTACGTCGCATCCAAGGATCTGAACTTCAAGGCCTACCCCGACGAGCTGGTGCGTTTCTGGGAGATGAGCTGGCACTGAGCCGGCACCTGAGCCCACCCTGCCCTGCCCATGCTGACCTACACGCTCAAGCGTCTCGGCCTCGCCCTGCTGGTGGCGCTGGCGGTGTCGCTGATCGCCTTTCTGTTGCTGCGCCTCTCGGGTGACCCGGCGATCGCCATCGCCGGCGAAGGTGCGCGCCAGGCGGACATCGAGATGGTGCGCGCGACCTACGGCTTCGACCGCCCGCTGGTCGTGCAGTACGCCGAGTGGGTCGGCAAGATGCTGCGCGGCGATCTCGGCATGTCGATCTACTTCAAGACCGAGGTCGGCCCGCTGATTGCGTCCAAGCTGCCGGTCACGCTGATGCTGGGCCTGGCGTCGCTGGCTCTGGCCCTGCTGGTGTCGGTGCCGCTGGGGGTGCTGGCGGCGGTGTTCAAGAACAGCTGGATCGATCGCCTGTGCCTGGCCACCGCGGTGGTCGGGCAGGCGCTGCCGAACTTCTTCTTCGCGCTGCTGCTGGTGATGCTGTTCTCGATCTCGCTGCACTGGCTGCCGGTCTCCGGCAGCGACAGCTGGCAGCACTTCGTGATGCCGACCATCGCACTGGGCTACTACGTCGCGCCGGCCTTCATGCGGCTGGTGCGCGCCGGCATGGTCGAGGTGCTGGAGGCCGACTACATCCGCACGGCCCGCGCGAAGGGCCTGCCCACGCGCAGCGTGATCTTCAAGCATGCGCTGCGCAACGCGGTGGTGCCGGTGGTGGCGCTGGCCGCCGTGCAGCTGGGCTTCCTGCTCGGCGGTTCGGTCGTGATCGAGACCATCTTCGCGCTCGACGGTCTGGGCTACCTCGCCTACCAGAGCATCACGTTCAAGGACTACCCGGTGATGCAGATCATCGTGATGCTGCTGTCGGCGAGCTACGTCGTGCTGACGCTGGCCTCGGACCTCGCCAACGCGTGGCTGGACCCGCGCATCCGCGTCGCCTGAACGATGAACCGCCTGCTACGCCACAAGACCTTCGCCCTCGGCGCCGGGCTGCTGCTGCTCATCACGCTGATGGCCGTGCTGGCACCGTGGCTGGCGCCGCACGACCCGTATGCGCAAGACCTCGCCAACCGCAGCCTGCCGCCCTTCTGGAATGCCGAACGCGGCGGTTGGCTGCACCCGCTGGGCACCGACCCGCTGGGCCGTGACTACCTGTCGCGGCTGATGTACGGCGCGCGCATCTCGCTGCTGATCGGCGCCAGCGTGGCACTGATCTCCGGGCTGATCGGCACGACGCTCGGGCTGCTGGCGGGCTACTTCGGCGGAAAGATGGACCTCGCGGTGACCTTCCTCGTGACCACGCGCCTGGCGATGCCGGTGATCCTGGTGGCGCTGGCCACCGTCGCGATGATCGGCGGGTCGCTGTGGGTCGTCATCGTCGTGCTGGGCCTCTTGAAGTGGGACCGCTTTGCCGTCGTGATGCGCAGCGCGACGCAGCAGGTGCGATCGCTCGACTACGTGGCGGCGGCGCAGTCGGCCGGCGCGTCGACCTCGCGCATCCTGCTCGGCGAAGTGCTGCCCAACGTCGTGCCGCAGCTCATCGTCGTCGCCACGCTCGAGGCGGCCAGTGCCATCCTGCTCGAAGCCGCGCTGTCCTTCCTCGGCCTCGGCGTGCAGCCGCCGCTGCCGTCCTGGGGGTTGATGATCTCCGAGGCCAAGGCCTACATGTTCTTTTCGTTCTGGCTGATCGCCATTCCCGGCACGGCGTTGGCGCTTCTGATCCTCGCGATCAACCTCGCCGGCGACGGGCTGCATGACCTGCTGTCGCCGCAAGGGAGGGCGTGATGAAGACGCATCGCGACCCGGTGCTCGACGTGCAAGGGCTCACCGTCGACATCGCCACGCCGCGCGGCACGCTGCATGCGGTGCGCGACGTGTCGTTCCAGGTGCGGCGCGGCGAGACGCTGTGCCTGGTCGGCGAATCGGGCTGCGGCAAGTCGATGACGTCGCTGGCGATCATGGGCTTGCTGCCCCGAACCGCACAGCGCAGCGCCCGCCGGCTGAGCTTCATCGGCGAGGACCTCGCCGCGGCGACGGGCGGCCGCATCAACGCGTTGCGCGGCGACCGCATGGCGATGATCCCCCAGGAGCCGATGATGGCGCTGAACCCGGCCTACACGATCGGCGACCAGTTGATGGAAGTCCACCTGCACCACCGCCGCGCCGGCGTGGCGAAGGCGCGTGCGCGTGCGGTCGAGCTGCTCGGCAAGGTCGGCATCGCCTCGGCCGAGGAGCGGCTGCGGCAGTACCCGCACCAGCTCTCCGGCGGCCTGCGCCAGCGCGTGATGATCGCGATGGCGCTGATGTGCGAGCCCGAACTGCTGATTGCCGACGAGCCCAGCACCGCGCTGGACGTGACCATCCAGGCGCAGATCCTGCGGCTGCTGGCCGACCTGCAGCGCGAGCTCGGCGTCGCGATGGTGCTGATCACGCACGACCTCGGCGTGGTGGCGCGCATCGCGGACCGGGTGGCCGTCATGTATGCCGGCGAAGTGGTCGAGGAGGGTTCGGTGGCCGACGTCTTCGCCTCGCCGCGCCACCCCTACACCCGCGGCCTGCTGAGCTGCATTCCCGTGCCCGGCCGCACGGCGCCGGGCGGCACGCTGGGCACCATCCCCGGCGTCGTGCCGTCGCTGGTGGGCGCTTTCGAAGGCTGCGGATTTCGCGAACGCTGCAGCCACGCGCAGCCGGCCTGCCGGCAGGCCGTGCCGGTGCAGCAGTCCGGCGCCGACCGGCGCTGGCGCTGCGTGCTGGGCGACGTTCCGAAGGCGGTGCTTGCATGACGGCTTTGCTGCAAGCCCATGGCCTGACCCGTTCGTTCGACGTCGGCGCGGGCCTGTTCCAGCCCCGCCGCAAGCTGCACGCCGTCAACGGGCTGGACCTGCGCATCGAACGCGGCGAGGTCATGGGCATCGTCGGCGAGTCGGGCTGCGGCAAGTCGACGCTCGCGCGCATGCTGCTCGGGCTCACGCCGCCGAGCAGCGGCCACATCACGCTGGATGGCGTGGACATCCGCCTCCTGGGCCGCCGCAACGTCGCACGGCGCGTTCAGCCGGTGTTCCAGGACCCCTACTCGTCGCTGAACCCGCGGCGCAGCATCGCCTCCATCGTCGCGCTGCCGCTGGAGGTGCATGGCCTCGGCACGGCCGCCGAACGGCGCACCAGCGCCATCGACATGCTCGAACGTGTCGGCCTGCCGTCGCGCTACGCCGACCACACGCCCGGCCAGCTCTCGGGCGGCCAGCGCCAGCGCGTGGCCATCGCCCGCGCGCTGGTGATGCGGCCCGAGATCGTGGTCTGCGACGAGCCCACCTCCGCGCTCGACGTCTCGGTGCAGGCGCAAATCCTCAACCTGCTGCTGGACTTGCGCCGCGAGTTCGGCCTGAGCTACGTGTTCATCAGCCACAACCTCGCGGTGGTCGAGCACATCGCGACCCAGGTGGCAGTGATGTACCTCGGACGCATCGTCGAGAGCGCGCCGACCGCCGCGCTGTTCCGCCAACCGCGGCATCCGTACACGCAGGCCCTGCTGGCGTCGGTGCTGACGCCCGAACCCGGGCGCGGCATTCCCGACACCGGGCTCGGCCTGGCCTTTCCCGACCCGCTGAACCCCCCGGCAGGTTGCCCCTTCCACCCGCGCTGCGCGCAGCGCATGGCCCACTGCAGCACGCAGGCGCCGGTGCTCACGGCCGAGCCGCAAGGCGCCGTGGCCTGCCACCTGCACGCCGCCATTCCAATGAAACAAGTCGCATGACACGTGCACAAGCCATCGCCCACGCCGAACGGCATTTCGATTCGGGCGAGTTCAAGGACGTGCTGGCGCGCCGCATCGCAGTACCCACCGAGAGCCAGAACCCCAAGCGCGCCGGGGCGCTGGTCGAGTACCTCGATCGCGAGATGCGTCCCGCGTTCGAAGCCATGGGCTTCACGTGCGACACGCTGACGCATCCGTTGGCCCGCGCGCCCTTCCTGCTGGCCGAACGCATCGAGGGTCCGGACCTGCCGACGGTGCTGGGCTATGGCCACGGCGACGTCATTCGCGGGCTCGATCCCGAGTGGCAAAAGGGCCTCTCGCCGTGGCAGCTCAGCGAACGCGACGGCCGCTGGTACGGGCGCGGCATTGCCGACAACAAGGGCCAGCACTCGATCAACATGCAGGGCCTGGCGAGCGTGCTGCAGACGCGCGGGCGGCTCGGCTTCAATGCGAAGTACCTGATCGAGATGGGCGAAGAGACCGGCTCGCCGGGCTTGCGCGAACTCTGCGAGGCGCACCGGGCGCGCCTGCGGGCCGACCTGCTGATCGCCTCCGACGGGCCCCGGCTGCGGGCCGAGCGGCCGACCGTCTTCCTCGGTTCGCGCGGCAGCATCAACTTCGACCTGACGATCGAGGCGCGCGCCGGCGGCCACCACTCCGGCAACTGGGGCGGGCTGATCTCCAACCCCGGCATCCAGCTCGCGCACGCGATCGCCAGCATCGTCTCTTCCACCGGCCAGATCCGCATCCCCGAGTGGGTGCCCGCGGAATTGCCGGATGCCGTGCGGCGCGCGCTGGCCGACTGCGAGGTCGACGGCGGCTCCGACGGGCCGGCGATCGAGCCGGACTGGGGCGAGCCCGGCCTGTCGCCGGCCGAGCGGGTGTTCGGCTGGTGCTCGTTCGAAGTGCTCGCCTACAAGACCGGCAATCCCGAGACGCCGGTCAATGCAATCCCGCCGCGCGCCTGGGCGCGCTGCCAGCTCCGCTTCGTCGTCGGCCCCGATGCGAACGAGTTCCTGCCCGCGCTGCGCCGCCACCTCGACCGGCACGGCTTCCCGTTCGTGACGATCGCCGCCACCCGTGAAGAGATGTTCCAGGCCACGCGCATCGACCCCGACGACCCGTGGGTGCAGTGGGCCGTCGCATCGGTCGCGCAGACCAGCGGCAAGAAGCCCGCGCTGCTGCCCAACCTGGGCGGCTCGCTGCCGAACGACATCTTCACCGACGTGCTGGGCCTGCGCACGGTGTGGGTTCCGCACTCCTATCCCGGCTGCTCGCAGCACGCCCCGAACGAGCACCTGCCGGCGGCCGTGTTGCGCGAAGGCCTGGGCATCATGGCCGGCCTGTACTGGGACCTCGGCAGCGGTGAGACGCCGTATCGCGAGACTGCAACATGAGCGCTTTCGAGGGCCGAGCGCCGGGCCGCTCCCAAGCCGGCCCGCATCCCAAGGGCCACGAAGGGGCCACTCGTGGCCCCGGGGGATCGGCCGATGTACCCATCGGCCGAGGGGCTGTCATCACCACGCGCTACCGGACCCGTTGCACGGTCGGCGACCTGGTCGACTCCGCCGCGTTCCTGACGCAGATCCGCCGCCACCTGCACGAGCGTCCCGAGCTCTCGTTCAAGGAAGCGGCCACGTCCGAGCTGGTGGCGGGTTACCTGAACGGATGGGGTTACCGTGTCACGCGCCATGTCGGCGGCCATGGGGTGGTGGGCAGCCTGACGCGCGGCAACGGCAAACGCAGCGTGAGCCTGCGCGCCGACATGGACGCCTTGCCGATCGTCGAGGAATCCGGCCTGCCGCACGCGAGCCGCCATGCCGGCGTCATGCATGCCTGCGGCCACGACGGCCACACGACGATGCTGCTCGGCGCCGCGCGACACCTGGCCGCGCAAGGCAACTTCTCCGGCACCGTGCACATGGTGTTCCAGCCGGCCGAAGAGGCAGGCCGCGACAGTGGTGCCCAGCGCATGATTGCCGACGGGCTGTTCGAGCGTTTCCCCTGCGACGCGATCTTCGGCCTGCACAACCACCCCGGCGTGCCCGCCGGCACCTTCCTGTTCGGCAGCGGGCCGTTCATGGCGGCGTCGGACACCGTCCACATCGCGATCCGCGGGCGCGGCGGCCATGCCGCTCGGCCGCACCTCACGGTGGACCCGGTGATGATCGCCGGCAGCCTCGTGATGGCGCTGCAGACCGTGGTCTCGCGCAACATCGACCCGACGCAGACCGCGGTGGTCACCATCGGCAGCCTGCACGCGGGCAGCGCCGCCAACGTCATCCCCGAGAGCGCCACGCTGGCCCTGAGCGTGCGCTCGTTCAGCGAACAGGTACGCACACGCCTTCGCGAGCGGATCACCGAGCTCGTCACTCTGCATGTGCAGGGCTATGGCGGCAGCGTGGAGATCACCTACGAGATCGGCTACCCGGTGCTCGTGAACAGCGACGCCCAGACCGCGTTCGCGCGCCACGTGGCCGAAGCGCTGGTGGGCCCGGCGCACGTGATCGCGCCGTTCGGGCCGGTCACCGGGAGCGAAGACTTCGCTTACTACCTGCAGCACCGGCCAGGCTGCTTTCTGCGGCTGGGCAATGGCGAGCACAGCCCGATGTTGCACAACGCGGCCTACGACTTCGACGACGCCAACCTGACCGTCGGTGCGGCGTACTGGGCACGGCTGGTGGAGAGTTTTCTTGCAAGCTGATTTGCTCCGGCGCGTGCTCGAGGATGAAGCTCAGCGTCGCGAAGTGACGTGTCATGTTCGCTTTGCCCGAGCGGACCCTGACCTGCGATGGGCCATCCGCGTTCAGTGCATGCAGCGCTTGGGCGACGTGCCCGAGCACCCCGCCGGCGGGGCGCATTGCGCTGCCGCCGCGGCGTCGTAGTCCATGACCTGCCCCGACCCGGACAGGGTGACACGGCAGCACCGCACCAGCTCCTGCTGCAGCAGCTTGCGGCCGCGGCTGGCACGCGTCTTCACGGCCGAAAGCGACAGCCCCTGGGCCAGCGCGACTGCGGCCAGCGGCAGGCCGTCGAACTCGGTGGCGAGCACCGTATCGCGGTAGGTCGGCGGCAGCCGCTGCGCCACCGGGCGCAGGCAGTTGGACAGCTCCGTCAGGGCGGCTTGCGCGCCATCGTCGATCTCGGCGGGCAATTCGTCGGTCAGTTCCTCGGCAGGCCGCTTGCGGCGGTGATGGTCCATCGCCGCATTGCGGGCCACCGCGTACAGCCAGGCGGTGAGGTTCTGCGGCGCGTGCGCCTCATCGCGGCCGGCGGCGAGCGCCTTGACGATCACGTCGTGCAGCAGGTCCTCGGCGACCTGCGCGTCGCCGGTGTGCTTGCGCAGGAACGCCAGCAGCGAGGTGCGCAACTCGGCGTACAGGTCCGCCACAGCGGACGCGGCGGCGACCGGTTCCATCGTCGGGGAGCTCAATAGGTGGGTGCCGCAGTGTCGCGCAAATCCGCCGGCATCGTCGAGTGGGTTCATGGGGAAACGTCTCGTGGCGACCGCGAACGCCGCGGCCTCTTGTAGGCAGGGACGCAGCGACAGCGCAAAGGTGGCAAGATTTTTTTTCGCCACCTTCGTCGAGCGCCGGCGTCCATCCAGCAACCCTGGAACAAACCGATCCACCGAAACGCCATGGCGCTGTCGTCAGCCTTCACCGCCGCCGAACTTCAATGGCCCGCCGAGCCCGCGCCGGCGGTTCAGCGACCGCGGCTGCGTTGGCTGCTGCTCGCAGCGACATCGTGGTTCTTCACCTCGTGTGGCCTTGCCGCGCCCGTGGAGTCGATCGCCGCGTTCCCGCCGCACCTTCGCGACACGGGCCTGCCGGCCGCGGGCGCCACCAGCACGCTGAGCGCCAGGATCGTGTCCTTTTTGCCCCAGTACCCGTTGTGGTCCGACGGCGCGGGCAAGCGCCGCTGGCTCTACCTGCCGCCGGGCAGCTTCATCGACGGCTCGCGCCCCGATGCGTGGGAGTTCCCGATCGGCACGCGGCTGTGGAAGGAGTTCTCGCATGCCGGGCGCCCGGTCGAGACGCGTTTCATCGAGCGTGCCGCGGACGGCTCATGGCGCTTCGCCACCTACGTGTGGAACCAGGACGGCAGCGACGCCGTGCTTGCGCCCGAGCGCGGCATCGCTGCGCTTCGGGTGCCCGCGGCGCCGCGCGGGCGCTACGCGGTGCCGTCGCGCGGCGACTGCATGGCCTGCCACGGCGGCGGCGCCGTGCCCGTGCTCGGCGTGAGCGCCCTGCAGCTCTCCGGCGACCGCGACCCGCTGGCCGCGAATGGCCGGCCGCCGAGCGCCGCCGACATCGATCTGCGCGGCCTCGTCGCCCGCGGGTGGCTGCGTGGCTTGCCCGCGCAACTGGTGGACAAACCACCTCGCATCGCCGCCCGGACGCCCCTGGAACGCGCCGCGCTCGGCTACCTGCATGGCAACTGCAGCCACTGCCACAACACGAGCGGCTCGCAGGCCCCGGTTCGCCTCACGCTCGCCCAATCGGCAGCCGACCCCGCATCGAGTGTCCGCGACGTGCTGCGTTCAGCCGTCGAGGCGCCGAGCCGCTACCGCCCACCCGGCGCCGTGGGCGAGGCCCAGGTGGTCGTGCCGGGCAGCCCGCAGGCGAGCGTGCTCGGCGTGCGCATGCGGTCGCGGCACCCGCGGGTGCAGATGCCGCCGCTCGCCACCGACGTACCGGACCCCGAGGGCCTGGCCCTCGTCTACCGCTGGATCACCCACGACCTGCCCACCCGAAAGGAACCCAAGCCATGACCCACCATCCGATCCGCCGCGCCGCCTGCACGGCCGTTCTCTCCCTCTTCGCCGCCCTCGGGCTCTCGATCGCTGCGCCGACGACGGCCGCCGACAACGCGCACCACGGCGATTCGAAAGTGAAGCACGGCAAGTACCTCGTCAACACCTCCGGCTGCATCGACTGCCACACGCCGCTGAAGATGGGACCGAACGGCCCCGAGCCCGACATGAGCCGCCACTTGTCCGGCCACCCCGAGGGGCTCGCCATGCCGCCGGTGCCCCGATTGCCCGAGGGCCCTTGGCTCGTGGTCTTGTCGGCCACCAACACCGCCTTTGCCGGCCCCTGGGGCGTGAGCTTCACGGCCAACCTGACGCCCGACCCCGACACCGGTCTAGGCCAGTGGACGGCTCGAAACTTCAAGGACACGATCCGCACCGGCCGGCACATGGGCCGCGGCCGCCCCGTGCTGCCGCCGATGCCGATTCCGGTCTACAACAACTTCACCGACGAGGACCTGGAAGCGATGTTCGCCTATCTGCAGACCCTTCCTGCTGTGGAGAACCGCGTGCCCGAGCCCTGGTCGCCGCAAGGCGCAGCGGGTTCCGCCGGGAAGTGAGTCGACAACGCCATGGACCGATTGCTCCATTGGCGACTTTTGCCAGATCTTCTGTGCCCGGTTGTCTGACAATTGCGGGAAACCGCCTAGGTCCGGGACGCGCCGGTCGATTTATCGTGCCGCTTCCAGCAGTCGGGGGAGTGACAGGTGATCTACGTCGACATCACGCGCGCCATCCTGAACGCCTTGGCCGAAGTCCACCCTCGGGGCATCCACGCGGATGCGCTGGCGTGCCTCGTGAAGTGCGAGGAACTGGCTCTGCGCAAGGAACTTCGGCTTCTCGGTGCGACAGGGGCGGTTCACTGCACACCGGACTCGACCGAAGTGCGGATCACCGAATCTGCCATCGCCATGCTGCGACGAACCATGTCCAAGCACTAGCCCGAAGTGATGCGCAGCGAACGCGCGATGGCGTTTCGCAGATCGGGCGGGATGTCGATGGCGCGGTGGGTGACGAGCGAGGTCGTCACGAGGACCTGCCTGACGTTCATGCGAACGTCGCCGTCGGCGCCTTCGCAGCGCAGGTTCAGCGTGATCGATCGCCCGCCGAGCCGCTCCACGGCTAGCGACAGAGCGACCCGGTCTCCCATGCGGCTGATCGACCGGAAATCGGCTTCCAGGCGCACCGTGGGCAGGCCGACACGGCGCTCGATCACGAGCGGCCTATAGCCGATGCCGAGCTCGTCGTCGACCCAGTCTTCCACCAGGCCGTTGAGCATCACGAAGTACTGCGGATAGAAGACGATGCCGGCAGGGTCGCAATCCGAGAAGCGGATCCGGCGCTCGCGCCGGAAGTCGATGCGGGGGGTGTCGTCGGTCTTCATCGGTTCTGCGCGGTCGGTCGATCGTTGCGCATCAGTTGAACGCGCAGCTTGCCGAGCTCGTCATGAAGCTGCTTCACGACGGCATCGTCGAGACCTGCGAACAGCTCGAGGATCCATTCCTCGTGCTCGCGCGCCATGGCCTCGAAGCCGCGGCGCCCCTGCGGCGTGAGGCGCACGATCCAGGCCCGCCGGTCCGTCGGACTGCCTTCGCGCAGGACCAGGCCGTCGTTTTCCAGGTCGTCGGTCAGTCCGGTGACGTTGCCGCCGGTGACCATCAGGTAGCGCGAGAGATCGCGCATCTTGAGCCCTTCGCGGTGGCGATAGAGCTGCGCCATGTAGTCGAAACGGGCCAGCGTGATGTCGAAGCGTGCGCGCAGCCGGCGGCGGATCTCGGCTTCGACCTGCGTGGCGCACGACAGCATGCGCAGCCACAGCTTCAGCTTGGCGTGGTCGCCGCTCGCGGCGCGGCCCTCCAGGCCGAGTTCATCCGCGTCCCTCAGCAGCTCATGCGAGGCATCGTCGTGCTTCATGTCTCGTCTCTTCCGGTTCTCATGAGCATCGCTCCCACGTCGCCGGCGTCACCCCGCGCTCGCGCAGCTTGTACTTCTGCACCTTGCCATTCTCGGTGCGCGGCAAGTCGCCCATGATTTCGATGTAGCGCGGGATCGCGAAGTACGGCAGCCGCGATTCGCAGAAGTGCGCGAGCTCGCTCGGCTCCACCCGCTCGCCGTCACGCGGCACCAGCGCCGCCATCACCTCGTCTTCGGCGAGCTCCGAGCGCACCGGATAGACCGCCACGGCAGCGACCGCCGGGTGGCTCTGCAGCACCTGCTCCACCTCGAACGACGAGATGTTCTCGCCGCGCCGGCGGATCGCGTCCTTGATGCGATCGACGAATCGGAATGCGCCGTCCGTGTCGCGCACGACGCGGTCGCCGGTGTGGAACCACAGATTGCGCCACGCCTCGACCGTCTTGTCCGGCATGCCGAAGTAGCCGCTCGCGAACACGAACGGCTCGTCGGCGCGCAGCAGCAGCTCGCCGGCCTCGCCGGGCGGCAGCTCGACATCGTGTTCGTCGACGACCCGCGCATCGAAGCCGGGCTGCAGCCAGCCCATGATGCCGCGCCGCGGCGAATCGACCGCGGTGGCGATCGCGAAGTTGGTTTCCGTCGAGCCGTAGCCTTCGAGCAGCGTCACGCCGGTGCGCGCGTGGAAGGCTTCGCCCGCCGCCGGCGGCACGCCGGGGCCGAGGCCAATGCGCACGCGGTGCTGCCGTTCGCCCTCGCCGGCCGGCTGCGCCAGCAGGATCGGGACCATCGCACCGAGCAGGTAGACGACGGTCGCCTCGGCCGCGCGCATCGCCGCCCAGAAGCCCGACGCGGAGAAGCGCGGCTCGAACACGACGCGCGCGCCGGTGAGCGCCGCCTGCGCAAAGGTGTTGAGCGCGTTGATGTGGAACAGCGGCAGCGTGGTGCACAGCACGTCGCTCGCAACCACGCCGAGCACACGCGCGCTGTGGACGCCCCACCAGTGGTACTGCGCATGCGGGCAGATCACACCCTTGGCCGGACCGGTGGTGCCCGAGGTATAGAGGATCGCCAGCGTGTCGCCGGGCTGCACGGCTTCCGGCTGCACCGCGTCGCAGCCCTCGGGCCAGGCCATGCAGTGCACGCCACCCACGGCGCCGCCGATGCCCGCCGCATTACCCACCACCCAGATCGCCTGGAGTGCCGTGCGCGACAGGTCGGCCGTGGCCAGGCGCTCGATGAACCGGGCCTCGATCACCAGCAGGCGCGCGCCGCTGTCGGCGAGAAAGTATTCGATCTGCGGACCCATGGACGCCGTGTTCACCGGCACCGTGACGGCACCGATCCAGCCACAGCCGACGAAGGTCTCGAGGAACTCGATGCGGTTGGAGCACATCAGCGCCACGCGTTCGCCACGCGACACGCCGGCCGTGCGCAACGCCGCGGCGCGCCGTGCCGCCACGTCGGCGACGTCGCGATGGGTCCACGATGCGCCGGCGACCGCAAGCAGCGGCCGCTCGCCGAAGCGCTCGGCGGCGCGTTGCAGCACGAGCGGCAACGTGCGCTCGCGTGGCGGCAGCGGGATGACTTCAGTCGTCATCGGTGCCGCCGCCGAGGTACGTCGCCTGCACACGCGGATCGCCGGCCAGCGCGCTCGATGCGCCGCTCAGCGCGATCTCGCCGGTTTCGAGCACGTAGCCGTGATCCGATGTCTCCAGCGCCGCCCGTGCGTTCTGCTCCACGAGCAGGATCGACACGCCCTCCTCGCGCAGGCTGCGAACGATCGCCAGGATTTCCTGCACGACGAGGGGCGCCAGGCCCAGGCTCGGCTCGTCGAGCATCAGCAATCGCGGCGCCGACATCAGCGCGCGGCCCAGCGCCAGCATCTGCCGCTCGCCGCCCGACAAGGTGTCGGCGCGCGGCGCTCGCCCAGCCGCGGAAAGCGGGTGTAGACGGCGTCGAGCCGGCTGCGCAGCGTGGCGCTCGACAGCCGCTTGGCATACGCGCCCAGCATCAGGTTGTCCAGCACCGTCAGCTCGCCGAACAGCTCGCGCTTTTCGGGCACCAGGCACAGGCCGCGCTCGACACGCGATTCGACGTCGATGCCGCTCACGTCCTCGCCGTCGAAACGGAGCAGGCCATGCGACGGCAGCAGGCCCATCACGGCGCCGAGCAGCGTGGTCTTGCCGGCGCCGTTGGGGCCGATCACCGAGACGATCTGCCCCGGCATCAGCGACAGAGACACGCCGCGCACCGCATCGACCTGGCCGTACGAGACGTGCAGGTCACCGATCTCGAGCATGGGAGTCATGACACCCTCCTCAACTCGACCGGCGTTGAATCCGCGGCGTGCACGGCGGCCGGCTTCTCGACCACGCCGCCCAGATACGCCGCCTGCACCTGCGGGTCGGCGCGCACCGCGGCGGGCGAGCCTTCGACGAGCTTGGAGCCGAAGGTCATCACCACCAGCCGGTCCACCAGTTTCATCACGAAGTCCATGTCGTGCTCGACGATGAGGATGGTCACGCCTTCGTCGCGCAGCTTGCGCAGCAGGTCGCCCAGCGCCTGCTTCTCCTTGCGGCGCAGGCCGGCGGCCGGTTCGTCCAGCACCAGCAGCACCGGGTCGGCCGCCAGCGCGCGTGCGATCTCGAGGATGCGCTGGGTGCCCAGCGGCAGGCTGCCCGCCAGCTCGTGCGCGCGATCGGCCAAGCCGATGCGCGCGAGCTGGTGGCGTGCCTCGGCCATGATCTGCGCCTCCTCGCGGCGGTCCAGCCGCAGGCCCGCCGCCATTACACCGGCGCTCGTGCGTGCATGCGCGCCGAGCGCCACGTTGTCGAGCAGGCTCATGTGCGGGCGCAGCTTCACGTGCTGGAAGGTGCGCGCCATTCCCAGGCGCGCGATGCGCTGCTGCGCCAGGCCGGTGATGTCGTGGCCGAGGAACTCCACGCGGCCCGCCGTCATCGGCGTCGTGCCGGTGAGCAGGTTGAACATCGTCGACTTGCCGGCGCCGTTGGGGCCGATCAGGCCGACGATCTCGCGCGCACGCACGTCGAAGCTCACATCGTTGACGGCGACGAGGCCGCCGAAGCGCTTGAGCGCGCCGTGCACGGCCAGCACCGGCTGGCCGGCGGCCGGCAACGCTCGGCGCGGCAGCGGATCGACCGGCTTCGCGGGCAGCGCGTCGCCCGGTGCGGGTGCGAAGCGACCACGCGTCCATCGCACGACGAAACCCATCAGGCCGCCGCGCGCCTGGTGCAGCAGCACGATGAACAGCACCGCGAAGGCCACGGCTTCGAGCTGGGCGCCGCTCTGCGACAGCAGTGGAAGCACGTCCTGCAGGCCGTTCTTCAGCAGCAGCACGAGGGCCGCGCCGACCAGCGCGCCGCTCAGCTGGCCGAGCCCGCCCGCCACCGCCATCAGCAGGTACTCGATGCTGGCGCGCACGTCGAAGGGCGACGGACTGACGAAGCGGTTCATGTGGGCATACAGCCAGCCCGCCAGGCCGGCGAACAGCGCCGCCATGACGAACAGCGTGAGCCGCACGCGAAACGCATTGGCGCCGACGCTGCCGAGCAGGGTGGAGCCGCCGCGCAGCCCACGCATGGCGCGGCCCTGGCGCGACTGCAGCACGTTGTGGCTGAACAGGCACGCCAGGCCCACCAGGCTCCAGATGAGGTAGTAGATCGATTGCGCCCCGGCGAGCGACCAGCCGCCCAGCGTCAGCGGCGGAATGTTGGACATGCCGGTGTGGCGCCCCAGCGCGTCCATGTTGCCGAACAGCATCGCGATCGACAGGCCCCAGGCGATCGTCGACAGCGGCAGGAAGTGCCCACCCAGGCGCAGCGTCAGCAGGCCGATCGCCAGCGCCGCCGCGGCGGTGAGCGCCAGCGCGAACAGCAGCCCGATCCATGGCGACAGGCCTTGCGTGGTGGTGAGCCAGGCGGTGCCGTAGGCGGCGATGCCGACGAAGGCCGCCTGTCCGAACGAGGTGGCACCGCCCACACCCGTCAGAAGCACCAGGCCGAGCGCGACCAGCGCGCCGATGCCGATGTCGTTGAGCAGCGAGACGGCGAAGTTGCCGAGCAGCAGCGGGGCGACGGCGATCACCGCGACGACGGCGCCTAGCAGAAAGTGGCGGGGCTTCATCGGTCGATCTCCTCAGCCTCTTCTTCGACATGCCGGGCCAGGAAGGAACGCAGCATCAGCACCGGGATCAGCAGGCTGAACACGATCACGTCCTTCAGCGCACCGCTCCAGAACGACGCGAAGCTCTCCACCGTGCCCACCGCCAGCGCGCCTATGGCCGTGAGCGGATAGCTGACCAGGCCGCCGATGATCGCGGCGACGAAGGCCTTCAGGCCGATCAGGAAGCCGGAGTCGTAGTACATGGTCATCACCGGCGCGACCAGCACGCCGATCAGGCCGGCCAGCAGCGAAGCCAGCACGTAGGCCAGCAGCGCGGTGCGGGCCGGGCGGATGCCGACCAGGCGCGCGCCGACGCGGTTGACCGCCGTGGCGCGCAGCGCCTTGCCGGCCACTGTGCGCTCGAACATCAGGAAGAACATGGCGCTCAGCACCACCGCCGACGCGATCATCAGCATCACCTGCGCACTGAGCGGGAAGCCGCCCGGCAGGGTCAGCGCGCCCTCGGCCAGCGGCCCGGTGCGCGAGCCTTCGGGTCCGAAGAACAGCAGGCCCAGGCCCGACAGCAGGAAGTGCAAGGCCAGCGACACGATCAGCAGCACCAGCACCGAGGCATCGGCGATCGGCTGCAAGGCCACGCGCGCGACGAGCGGCGTGATCGGCACCACCAGCGCGACGGCGACCAGGATCTGCACAGCAGACGGCACGTCGTGGCCCGAGATCGCCCAGGCCGCCAGGCAGGGCAGGGTCGGCAGCAGCCCCCAGCCGAGCAGCGCGCGCGGAATTCGCGTGTACTCGCGCTTCCGCACGAGGCTCCACACTTCGACGATCACCGCCAGCGCCGCCAGCGTGAGCACCATGCCGATCGTGGCCGGCATGCGCCCCGTCTCGAACGCGGCGAGGGTCAGCGCCGCAAACGCCGCCACGTCGCCGAACGGAACGAACACCACCCGGGTGACGGAAAAGATCAGCACCAGGCCCAGCCCCGCGAGCAGGTAGACCGCTCCGTTGGCCAGGCCGTCGATGCCCAGGATGAGTGCCACGTCCCATGTCATTTCTAATCTCCTTGCGCGAAGCGCACGGCCGTTCTCACCCTCCCCCTCTGGGGGAGGGCCGGGGTGGGGGCCTGGTGGAGGCTCTGGAATGCGGCCCCCATCCCGGCCTTCCCCCAGAGGGGGAAGGAGTAGACGGGCTTCGCTGGAATGGTCATGGGGCGAGCTTCCACTGCCCGTTGTCGAGCTTGACAATCACGCGCGAGCGCGTGTCCACGCCGTACAGGCTGCCGGGCTTGAAGTTGTAGACGCCATGGGTGCCCACCACTTCCTTCGTGCTCATGATCGCGTCGCGCAGCGCGACGCGGAACTCCGGCGTGCCCGGCTCGGCCTTGGCCATCGCACGCTCGGCCGCGTCGGCGAACACCAGCCAGCTGTCGAACGAATAGGCCGAGAAGGCATCGGTCGACGGCGCGTTGTTGACCTTCTGGAAGACGGCCTTGAAGTCGAGCGCGATCTTCCTCGTCGGATAGTCCGCCGGCAGTTGCTCGGCCACGATCACCGGCCCCGTCGGCATCAGCGCGCCGGTGCCCGCCGCCCCCGCGACGCGGATGAAGTCGGGGTTGATGAGCCCGTGCTGCCCGTACACGCCGCCCTTGAAGCCGCGTTCGGCCAGCGCGAGGAAGGGCAGCGCCCCCGGCGTGCCGGCGCCGCCGGTCATCACCGCGTCGGGGCGCAGCGCGACGATCTTGAGCACCTGACCCGTCACCGAGGCGTCGGCGCGTGCATAGCGCTCGTTGCTGACGACCTTGATGCCGGCCGGCTCGGCGGCCTTGTTGAGGGCGCCGTAGACGAGGTCGCCCCAGGCGTCGGTGAAGCCGATGTAGCCGACCGTCTTGACGCCGTTGCTCTTCATCCGGTCGACGA
>DATKCI010000331.1:0-22472 GCA_035513255.1 Piscinibacter sp.
AGCGCAGCCGCAGCCGTCGCCGGTGAAAGACCCGCACTACGGCGACGCGTTGTTCCACTTCTTCGCCGACGACCACTTCACGGCGATCACGACGCTGATGGCGTCGCAGCACTTCGAACGCGTGCCGCAGCACGCCGACGAGGCCGAGGTGCTTCGCGGCGGCATGCTGCTGTCGTACGGACTGCACCGCCAGGCCGGCGAGATCTTCGCGCAGCTGATCGACAAGGGCGCCGCCCCGCCGGTGCGCGACCGCGCGTGGTTCTACCTCGCGAAGATCCGCTACCAGCGCGGGTTCGCTGCCGACGCCGAAGCCGCGCTCGCGCGCATCGGCGCCCACCTGCCGCCCGAGCTGGAAGAAGAGCGCCACCTGCTGAAGGCCAACCTGCTGATGGCGCGCGCCGACTATGCCGGCGCCGCCGATGTGCTCGGCGGCATCGCGGACACCGCGAAGGCCGCCGCCTACGCCCGCTACAACCTCGGCGTCGCGCTGATCCGCAGCGGCGACACCGCACGCGGCGCCGCGCTGCTCGACGCGCTGGGCCGCTCGCCGACGACCTCGGCCACGGGCGTCGAGGAATTCCGCAGCCTGCGCGACCAGGCCAACGTGGCGCTCGGCTTCGCGGCGCTGAAGGACGATCGCGCCGAGGAGGCCCGCACCTATCTGCAGCGTGTGCGGCTGAACGGCATGCATTCGAACAAGGCGCTGCTCGGCTTCGGCTGGGCCGCCGCGTCGCTGAAGGACCCGAAACTCGCGCTGGTGCCGTGGACGGAGCTGGCGCAGCGCGACACCAGCGATTCGGCCGTTCTCGAAGCGCGCATCGCCGTGCCTTACGCCTACGCCGAGCTTCAGGCCTTCGGGCAGTCGCTGCAGCGCTACCAGGACGCGATCGCCGCGTTCGAGCGCGAGAGCGCGGGGCTGGACGAGTCGATCGCCGCGATCCGCAGCGGCAAGCTCGTCGCCGGCCTGCTCGACAGCAACCCCGGCGAAGAGATGGGCTGGTTCCGCCAGATCCGCCACCTGCCCGAGATGCCGCACGCCGCGCACCTGGCGCAGGTGCTGGCCCGTCACGAGTTCCAGGAGGCGTTCAAGAACTTCCGCGACCTGCGTTTTCTGTCGCGCAACCTGCAGCACTGGCAGGACAACCTCGGTGTGTTCGGCGACATGCTGGCGAACCGCCGCAACGCGTATGCCGAGCGGCTACCGAAGGTGCGCGAAGCGGCACAGGCGAGCGGCACCGGGCTCGACGGCCTGCAGCAACGCCGCGACGCGCTGGCGCAAGAACTCGCGACCGCCGAAGCCGCCGCCGACGGCCTCGCCTTCGCCGACGAGAAACAGCGCGACCTGCTGGCCCGCCTGGCCACCGTGTCCGCGATCCTGAAAAGCGCCGGCACCGAACCCGAATTCGCCGCCGCCCACGAACGCGCACGGCTGGCCGCCGGCGCACTGACCTGGCAGCTGGCACAGGACCACTACGGTCGGCTGTGGGAGGCGAAAAAGGCGCTAGTCACCACCGACACGCAGCTCGCCGAAGCCCGCCTTCGCGACGCCGCGCTCGCGCAGGCGCAGCAGGACGAACCGCAGCGCTTCGAGCAATTCGCCGGCCGCATCGACACGCTAGCCCAGCGGCTGCAGGCGTTGATTCCGCAGGTGGCCGCGCTCAGCGGCGAGCAGCAGCAGGCGGTGCAAGACATCGCCGTGGCTGAACTCACGCGCCAGAAGGAGCGCCTCGCGGTGTACACGATGCAGGCGCGTTACGCCGTCGCGCAGCTCTACGACCGCGCCAGCGTGGCAAGGAAATCCGATGATGCCGCCGCGCAATGAGGGCCCGTTGGTGAACAAGTTGCACAGTTGGTTCGCCGGATTCGGGCGCGCTGCGGCGTTGCAAATGCTCGCGATACCTAAGGGTATCGCTGCGCTTTGCGCCTTGCATCGCATCCCGAATCCGGCGGCCAAATGCACAACTTGCTCACCAACGGGCCCTAAGCTCTCGCTGCTCCTCCTCGTCGGGCTCGCCGCCTGCGCGGGCAAGGGCGCAAAGATCCCGCCCGAGCCGCCGACGCTCGCGAGCCTCGCCGGCCGCAGCGTGGACGTCGCCCCCGACGGCGGCATCGCGCACAGCGAAGAACAGGCGATCGCCGCCTATCGCAAGTTCCTCGAGGTGGCGCCGCGCGCGCCGCAGCGCGCCGACGCGATGCGCCGCATCGGCGACCTCGAGATGGACAGCGCCGACAAGCGCAGCGCCAGCGCCGACGCCCCGGCCGACCCCGACTACCGCGCCGCGATCACGCGCTACGAGGACTACCTGTTGGCCTTCCCGAAGGATCCCGGCAACGACCGCGTGCTGTACCAGCTGTCGCGTGCCCACGAACAGGGCGGCCAGCTGGAGACCGCGCTTTCCACGCTGGACCGGCTGGTGCGCGAGTACCCCGACACCGCGCACCGCGACGAGGCCCACTTCCGCCGCGGCGAACTGCTGTTCACGACACGCGACTACGTGAAGTCCGAGCAGGCCTATGCCACCGTGCTGAAGGGCGACGACACGAGCCCGTACCACGAGCGGGCGCTGTACATGCACGGCTGGTCGCTGTTCAAGCAGGGCCGGCTCGACGATGCGCTGCACTCGTTCTTCGGCGTGCTCGACCGGAAGATCGCCGGCCGTGAAGGCGAAGGCGAGCTCGACAGCCTGGAAGGCCTCACGCGGGCCGACCGCGAGCTGGTCGAAGACACCTTCCGCGTCGCGAGCCTGAGCCTGAGCAATCTGCAAGGCGGGGAGTCGATTGCCGCGTACATGGACAGCGACGCGCGCCGCAGCTACGAATTCCGCGTCTACCAGCAGCTCGGCGAGCTCTACATCAAGCAGGACCGCGTGAAGGACGCTGCCGACACCTTCGGCCTGTTCGCGCGGCTTCAGCCGCTGCATGCGCAGGCACCGGTGCTGCAGGCGCGCGTGATCGACATCTACGAAGGCGCCGGGTTCGCCGCGCTCGCGCTGGAGGCGAAGAAGGAGTACGTCGTGCGCTACGGCACCGCGAGCGCGTTCCGGCGCGCCAATCCGGACGGCTGGGAGCGCGCGCAGCCGCTCGTCAAGACGCACCTGGCCGAACTCGCGCGCCACCACCATGCGAGCGCGCAAAAGACCAAGGCGAGTGCCGACTACCAGGAGGCCGTGCGCTGGTACCGCCTCTACATCGATTCGTTCCCGAGCGATCCGCAGGCCGCGCAGAACCACTTCCTGCTCGCCGAGCTGCTGTTCGAGGACCAGCGTTTCGCCGAAGCAAGCACCGAATACGAGAAGACCGCTTACCAGTACCCCGCGCACGTGAAGAGCGCCGACGCCGGCTATGCGGCGCTGCTCGGATTTGCGCAGCAGGAAAAGCGCGCCGGGGCCGGCGCGCTGCCGGCCCTGCAGCGCGCGGCGGTGGCCAGCGCGCTGCGCTTCGCGAAGGCCTTCGGCGAAGACCCGCGGGCCGGGCCGGTGCTCGCGAACGCGGCCGAGAAGCTGTTCGCACTGCGCGACGGCGAAGGAGCGACGCTCGTCGCGCAAGACGTGCTCGAACTGCAGCCGCCGGCCGCCGCCGAGCAGCGGCGCGTCGCGTGGACGGTGATCGCGCACACGGCCTTCGAGCGCGGCGAGTTCGGTCGCGCAGAGGCGGGCTACGGCGAGGTGATCGCGCTGACGCCGGAGAAGGACGCCGCCCGCGGCGAGCTGGTCGAACGGCTGGCCGCGTCGGTCTACAAACAGGGCGAACAGGCACGCGCCGCCGGCCAGGCGCGCGACGCGGTCGGGCACTTCGCACGCGTCGCGACGGTCGCGCCGCAGTCCGCGGTGCGCGCGACGGCGCAGTACGACGCCGCCGCGGCGCTGATCGGATTGAAGGACTGGGACGCCGCCGCCCGCACGCTCGAAGACTTCCGCCAACGCTTTCCGAAGCACGCGCTGCAGGGCGACGTGAACGGCAAGCTCGCCGTGGCCTATGTCGAGCAGGGCCGCTGGGCGCAGGCCGCCGGCGAGTTCGAGCGCCTCGCCGCCGCGAACTCGGACCCGAAACTCGCGCGCGATGCGCTGTGGCAGGCGGCCGAGCTCTACGACAAGGGCGGCTCGCGCGCCGCCGCGGCGAAGACCTACGAGCGCTACCTGAAGCAGTATCCCGAGCCGCTGGAGCCGGCCATCGAAGCGCGCTGGCGCCTCGCCGGCATCGCGAAGGCCGACGGCCAGCCGGCGCGCGAGCTGGCGCGGATGAAAGACGTGTTCCAGGCCGACCAGCGTGGCGGCGCCGCCCGCACGCCGCGCACCCGCTACCTCGGCGCGATGGCGGCGCTCGCGCTCGCCGAGCCGGCGTTCGAGGCCTATCGAAAGGTCGCGCTCGTCGAGCCGCTGGCGCGCCAGCTGAAGCTGAAGAAGGCGAAGATGGAAGCCGTGCTGAAGGCCTACGCGGTGGCCGCCGACTACGGCGTGGCCGATGCGACGACGGCCGCCACCTACCACACCGCCGCGCTGTACCAGGACTTCGGCCGCGCGCTGCTCACGTCGCAGCGGCCGAAGAAACTGTCCAAAGCCGAGCGCGAGCAGTACGACGTGCTGCTCGAAGAACAGGCCTTCCCGTTCGAGGAGAAGTCCACCGAGCTGCACGAAGTCAACGTGCGGCGCGCAGCCGACGGTATTTATGACCAATGGGTGCAACGCAGCTTCACCGCGCTGCGCGAGCTGCGGCCGGTGCGCTATGGCAAGAACGAACGCAGCGAAGGAGTGATCGATGCGATCCGCTGAGCAACTCCGGCGAGCCGCCATCGTGGCCACGCTGTGCGCGTGTGTGACCGGTTGCGCGTCGGTGGCCGAACCGATGAAGGCCTTGCAGCAGGCGGTGATGGGGCCTGCTGCGAGCGCCTCCGCGCCGGCGGCACCGACGGCGTCTGCGCCCACGGCCGCCATCGCGAAGCCCGCGCCCGAGGCGCCGGTGAACCCCGCCGTGCAGCGCGCCTACGACGACGCGCTGCGCGCGCTGCGCGCCGGCCGCATCGAGCAGGCCGAGCGCGGTTTTCGTGCGCTGACACAGTCCCATCCCGACCTCGGCGGGCCGCATGCCAACCTCGCGCTGATCCATCGCCAGGCCGGCCGGCTGCCCGAAGCCGCGGCCGAACTCGAACAGGCCGTTCGCGCCAACCCGCGCCAGCCGATCTACCTGAACCAACTCGGCATCACCTACCGCCAGCAAGGGCAGTTCGCGAAGGCACGCGAGGCCTACGAAAAGGCCATCGCGCTGGACGCGGCCTACGCCGCGCCGCACCTGAACCTCGGCATCCTGCACGACCTGTACCTCGGCGACGGGCCGCGTGCGCTCGCGCTGTACGACCGCTACCTCGCGCTGTCGCCGTCCGGCGACGCCACGGTGACCAAGTGGGTCGCCGACCTGAAGAACCGCAACAAGCAGCAGCTCGGCATGTTGAGCCGCAAGGAGAAGGAATGAAGCCCTCCCTGATCGTGTCGCTCGCGTTTGCCTGCGCCGCGCCCGCGTGGGCGCAGGACCGCGCCGACATCGACCGCACGCAGATCATCGGCAACCGCGAGCTGCCGAAGGTCTTGTACATCGTGCCTTGGAAGAAGCCGCTGCCCGGCGCGCTGTCCGGGCGGCCGGTCGAAAGCGTGCTCGACGAGGCGCTCGCGCCGGTCGACCGCGACGTGTTCCGCCGGCAAGTGCAGTACGACGCGCAGATCCAGGCGCGCACGCCGAAGCCGCAATGATGCGCTGCGACACCCCCACACACCGTCACCCCGGCCCTTCGACAGGCTCAGGACAGGCCGGGGTGACGGCGCGAAGAGTCCCGAGTTTTCCCAGACAGTTGAACCAGGAGAGTGACCGATGAATGCCTTCGAAACCGCCGTCAAGTTCTTTCAGGACAGCGGCATGTTCATCTACCCGAGCATCTTCATCATGGCGATGGGGATGTCGATCGCGATCGAGCGGTTCATCTTCTTGAACCGCGCGCGCAGCGAGAACCGCAAGCTGTGGGCGCAGGTGCTGCCGATGCTTCAAAGCGGCCGCTTCAAGGACGTGCTGGGCGTGACCGCGACCTCGGACGCCGCCATCGGCAAGATCGTCGCCAACGGCCTCACCCGGATGCAAAGCCCGGGCCGCCGTGAAGACATCGACGCTGCGATGGAGGAAGGCATGATGGAAATCGTGCCGCGCCTGGAGAAGCGCACGCACTACATCGCGACCTTCGCGAACGTGATCACGCTGGTGGGCCTGTTGGGCACCATCATCGGCCTGATCAAGGGCTTCACCGCGGTCGCGCAGGTGAACCCGGCGGAGAAGGCGGAGCTGCTGTCGGCGAGCATCTCGATCGCGATGAACAACACCGCGTTCGCACTGATGGTCGCGATCCCGTTCCTGCTGATCCATTCGTTCCTGCAGGCACGCACCAGCGAGATCGTCGACGGCTTGGAGGCCGCGAAGATCAGCTTCCTGAATCTGGTGCAGCGCCTGAAAGCCGAGTCGACCGGCGCCCCCGCGAGGTAGCCATGAAAGTCCGACGCCTGCGCAAACACGCGGCGGCGCTCGAGGTCACCGCGTTCATCAACCTGATCGTCGTGCTCGTGCCCTTCCTGCTGTCCACGGCCGTGTTCACGCGGCTGTCGGTGATCGACCTCACGTTGCCCGCGCAATCATCCGGCGTGGAGCAACTCAAGGCCGAAAACCTGCAGCTCGAGGTCGTGATCCGGCCCGACGCGCTGGAGGTCGGCGACCGCATCGGCGGGCTGATCCAGCGCATCCCGAGCACGGCGGCCGGCCCGGACCTGGCCGCCTTGTCGACCTTGATGCAGCAGATCAAGACCCGCTTCCCCGACGCGACGGCCGCCACGGTGCTGGCCCAGCCGGACACGCCGTACGACCTGCTGGTGCAGGTGATGGACGGCGTGCGCGCGGTGCACACACCGGAGGGCGCGAAGATGATCGTCACCGAGCTGTTCACCGACATCTCGATCGGCGACGCGCCGTCCGCCAAGCGATAGGGCCGACCATGCAGCTGACCCCTCTTCAGAAACGCGCCGAGCGGAACGAGCGCAACAAGTCGCAGGTCGACCTGAACCTCGTCGCGCTGATCGACATCTTCACGATCCTGATCTTCTTCCTGCTGTCCAGCGCCTCGGGTGTGGAACTGCTGGCAAGCCCGAAGGCGGTGAAACTGCCCGAGTCGGTGGCCGACAAGAGCCCGCGCGAGACCATCGTCGTCGTCGTCAGCGCCAGCGACATCCTCGTCGACGGCCGCAAGGTCGCGTCGGTGGCCGACGTGATGGGCCGCCCGGGCGACCTGATCGCCGGCCTGAAGGACGAGCTCGACCTGCTCGCCAACCGCCAGGTGATCCGCGCCGAGAACCAGGCGCAGACGCAGGCGGTGACCATCATGGGCGACAAGGACATTCCGTACAGCCTGCTGCGCAAGGTGATGGTCACGGCGGCGCGCGCGAACTTCACCGACGTGTCGTTCGCGGTTCGCAGGAAGTACACGTCATGAGCGCGGCAATGTTCTACCTACACCGCCTCAACCAGCGCTCTCCTGCTGCGATCCGACGCGTGCCTTGCTCCCTCTCCCTCTGGGAGAGGGCTGGGGTGAGGGCGCGGTGCATCCGAACGGCATCGTCTGTCCTCGTCCGCCGCGCCCTCACCCTACCCTCTCCCAGAGGGAGAGGGAAAGAGCAGCGGAATGCCGCCCGCTCGGAGCGTGCCCAATGACCGCCGCCACCATCGTGTCTTTCCGCGCGCCGGTTCTGCCGTGGGCCGTCGCGCTCGAAGACGAAGCGCGCTTCCGCCGCATCCTGCGTCGCGTGCTCGTCACCGCCGTCGTCGTCTGCCTCGTGCTGCTGCTGTGGCCGCGGCCGGAGGAAGACCGCACGCAGCCGGTCGAGCTGCCGCCGCGGCTGGCCAAGCTCGTGCTCGAAAGAGAGCTGCCGCCCCCACCGCCACCGGTCAAACAGGAGCGGGTGAAGGAGGAAAGGCCCCAGCCCAGCGCCAACAAGCCCGACCCCGCGCGGCCCGAGCCGCCGAAGTCGGCGACCGTGCCCGAAGCGCGCCGGCCGCAGCCGAACAAGCCGCCCGGTGAAATCGAGAACGCGCGCCGCAAGGCCGCCGGTGTGGGCCTGCTCGCGATGTCGAACGAGCTCGCGGAGATCCGCGGCGCGCCGCTGGCGGTGCAGCTGAAGCAGGACATCAAACAAGGCCCCGGCGTGGGCACCGGCGTCGGTGTCGGTGTCGGCGCCGGCACGGAGACCGGCACGCCGACACGTGCACTGATCACCTCCAACGCGGCCGGCGGCAGCGGCGGCATCAACACGGCGTCCTACAGCCGCAACACCGGCGGCGGCGGCCTCGCAGGCCGCGCGACGACGCTGGTCGAAGGCGTGGCCGGCGGCGGTGGAGGCGGCGGCATCGGCGGCGGCGGCGTGCGCGGCGGCAAGGGCAATGGGAACGGCACCGGCGGCACCTTGCAGCGCAGCGGCAGCGGGAAAGCCTCGCGCTCGATCGAGGAGATCAAGCTCGTCTTCGAGCGCAACAAGGGCGCGATCTACGCGATCTACAACCGCGCGCTGCGCGAAGAACCGTCGCTGCAAGGCAAGGTCGTGTTGGAGCTGAAAATCGCGCCGTCGGGCGAGATCGTCGGCCTGCGCATCGTGTCGAGCGAGCTGGGTGCCTCGGAGCTCGAACGCAAGCTGCTCGCGCGCATCCGCCAGTTCGATTTCGGCGCGAAGGACGTCGAGCAGATGGTCGTGACCTGGCCGGTGGACTTCCTGCCGTCATGAGCGAAAGGATCAGGCGCCGGCGTAGCGCGGTGCCGCACGCCCACCGCGCTACGCCGGCGCCGGCCTGCTGTGCCGACGGTAACGAGCCGGACTCTCGCCGGCCAGGCGCAGGAACAACCGCGAAAACGTGGCCACGTCCCCGTAGCCGACCCTGTCGACGATCTGTCCCAGGCTCAGGGCGCTGCTCTGCAACAAGTGCTTGGCCTTCTCGACCCGGCTCTGTTGCAGCCACGCCAGCGGCGAGGCGCCGGTTTCACTCTTGTAGCGCCGCAGCAGCGTGCGCGTGCTGACGTGAAAGGCCGAGGCCAGCCGCTGCAAGTCGTAGGGCTCGGCCAGCCTCGTCAGCAGCCACTGGTTGACCTGCCCCGACAGCGACTTCCGGTCGTTGGGAATGAGGCCTGGATCGACATAAGGTTGCTGGCTGCCTCGGCCTGAGCGCACCAGCGCGATGTTGGCGCATGCACGGGCCACCTTGGCGCCGAAGTGACGCTCGATGAAGTGCAGCCCCAGGTCGAAAGCGCTGCTGACGGCGCCGCTGGTCACGACATTGCCGTCCTCGCAGACCACAGCGCCGCGATCGAGGTGTACGTCGGGGTAGCGTTGGATGACGATGCGGAGCTGATCGCCACGATCGCGCGGCTGCATGCCACGTCGACCTGGACGGTGGGCATCTGCAATGGGGTCGAGTGGCTGGGCAAGGCCGGCGTCATTGCCGGCCGGGAGGTCACCACGAACTGGGCGGCGCGAGACAAGGTGGCCGGCTATGGCGCCACGGTCAACAAGAACCGCTATCACCGCGACGGGAAGTTGATCACCGGCGCCGGCGTGTCGGCCAGCATCGATGCCGGGCTTTTTCTGGCGGGCCTTTTGGCCGGAGAAGACCTGGCGAGAACGATCCAGCTGGGCATCGAGTACTACCCCGCGCCGCCTTTCGGCAACGGCACGCCGGACGACGCTGCGCCTCAGGCGCAGGCCATCATCCGGCAGGTGGAAGCCACGGGGCCCCAGCGCATCCGCTCGATGAAGCCTCCGGTCTGAGACGTTCGAACAGCGACTGACGCGGGTAAGGCGTCATCTTGCCTTCGGTCCTCAGCCGCCGCCGTAACTCGAGCATCGCCACGGCGACAGGTGCGTGTCGGCCGAGGGATTCGCGGACCGCGCCCTTCAGCTTTGCGGATGCATACAGCGCGGTGTCCTCGAGTTGAACCGCCCATGGACGGCCGTCGCCCAACGATGCGGTGATGCTGTGTATCAGACTCGTCGCGGACCGGCAGCGGTCGTAGTCGCCATGCGCGGCCAGGAAGGCCCGTTCTTCGTCGTCGAGCTCGAATCGCCGGCACGACGCGAGCCCGATGCAGTAGAGGGAAAGCCGTCGATGCCTTCGACAGCACCCAGTCGGTCGCCATCACGTGCGCCGCCAACTCGCGCCAGGCACCGAACCCCACCGAACCGATCCCGTACTGGAAGTACGTCGGCAATTCGAAGATGTTGGCCGTGGACAGGTGGTGGCTCGGCCGCATCTCCAGCTCCGCGAGCGGCACGAGCTTCACGAAGACCGGCAGCCCGCCGACTGCCAACTGGACCGAGTTTCCGCCGATCCCTGCGTGGCCCGGTTCGGCGGACTCGATGAGCCCTTGCAATTGCGGGTGGCCGGTGCGTGCCAGTTCGGTCGAGATCGAAGTGTGGGCGCGTACGCGATCGGACCATCGATCGATAACACCGCTGCCGGACCGTGGCGCCTCATTCATGCTGGGTTGTCGTCGCGCTCGCCGCTCAGGCCTTGAGGAACTGGCCGCGTGCCGCCTGCGTGATCGCGATCACGCAGGGGTGCGTGATGCGCCGCTCGACCGAGATCGCGAAGAACTCCTCGACCAGCTCGGGCGTGCGCCCGAGCAGCTTCACGCCGTACTGGCTGCAGGTCTCCATCTCAAGCACCGTCGGCGACATGAACACGCCGCGGCCCTCGCTGCCGAAGGCCTTCATCAGCGCGGCGTCGTCGAACTCGCCGATCAGCCGCGGCCGCAGCGCGTGCTCGGCGAGCCAGAAGTCCAGCCGCTGGCGCATCGCCGACGACGCGCCCTGGTACAGCATCGGCGCGCCGTCCAGGCACTTCGGAAACGAGCCCGTCAGCGAACGCTTGAGTTCCGGCGCGGCGAAAAAACTCATCGTCGTCGTTCCGAGCGGGTGGTTGAAGGCCTTCACGCTCAGGCGCTTGCCCATCGCTTCGTCGGCGATCACGAGGTCGAGCCGGTGCACCGAGATCTGCGCCAGCAGGTCGTCGAAGGTGCCTTCGTGGCACACGAGGCGAACCTGCATCGTCAGCGCGAGCGCCGGCTCCAGCAGCCGGTAGGCGATGGCCTTGGGCACCGAGTCGGCGATGCCGACCCGAAAGTCCAGCGTTCGCTCGCCGTCGCGGGCGCCCTGCAGCGCGGCCTCCAGCTCGGCGCCCAGCGCGAAGATCTGGTCGGCATAGCGCAGCGCGGTGCGCCCCTCCTCGGTCAGCTCCAGGCGCCGGCCGCTCTTGCGGAACAGGCGGCAACCCAGGCGGTCCTCGAGCAGCTTGATCTGCGTCGACAGCGTCTGCGGCGTGATGTGCAGCTGTTCGCCGGCGCGCACCACGCCGCCGCCCTTGGCGGCCGCCCAGAAGTAGTACAGGTGCTTGAAGTTCATCGCTTCGTGACGGCGCCATCGAACCGATGATTCGTTTTATTCGAACTGTGGCGCGCGCAAATTCGACTGTACGCGAACTGCGCGCCGGCGTAACTTCGCCGCTTCACTCATCCCGCGACCGCCATGGAATTCCTGCTCGACCCCAACCTGTGGATTGCCTTCGCGATGCTGACTGCCCTGGAGATCGTCCTCGGCATCGACAACATCATCTTCATCTCGATCCTGGTCGGACGCCTGCCGCCGGCGCAGCGCGACAAGGCACGCCGACTGGGGCTGGGGTTCGCGATGGTGACGCGGCTGCTGCTGCTGTTCTCGCTGAGCTGGGTCATAGGGCTGACGGCCGACCTCTTCACCGTGCTGGGCGAGGGCATCAGCGGACGCGACATCGTGCTGCTGCTCGGCGGCTTGTTCCTGCTCTACAAGGCTTCGCACGAGATCTTCGTCGAGGTCGAGGCGCGCGAGCTCGCCGGTCCCCAGGGTGTTCCCGGCACCCAGGCCGTGGGCGCAGGCAAAACCTTGTTCTGGGGCGTGATCGGCCAGATCGCGATCATCGACATCGTGTTCTCGCTCGACTCGGTGATCACCGCCGTCGGCATGGTCGACCAGATCGGCGTGATGGTCGCCGCGGTGGTGACCTCGGTCGGTGTGATGCTGGTGGCCGCCAAGCCGATCGGCGAGTTCGTCGACAAGCACCCGTCGGTCAAGGTGCTGGCGCTGGCCTTCCTCGTGATGGTCGGCGTGGCGCTGACGGCCGAAGCCTTCGACCAGCACGTGCCCAAGGGCTACCTCTACGCGGCGATGGCGTTTTCTCTGGGCGTCGAGGCGCTGAACATCCGCAGCCGCAACAAACGGCAGCGGCTGGCGCAATCCTAAGTAATTTCAGAAGGAATGATGCCGAAGATTCGAATATTCACGAAGTCTTCTACGGCATAGAGTGCCGTCACTCCTTCATCTGAAACGGGGATCCGTCATGACCCAGACTCTTCGCACCCTGCCTTCCGCCCACGCCGGCGGCGCCATCGGCGCCGAACGCAACCGCGTGCTGCGCAACACCTACTGGCTGCTCGCGCTGTCGATGGTGCCCACCGTGATGGGCGCCTGGATCGGCGTGACCACCGGGCTCGCGCAGGCGATGTCGCCGGGCATCGGCCTCGTCGTGTTCCTGGCCGGCGCGTTCGGCTTCATGTTCGCGATCGAGCGCACGAAGAACTCGGCCGCCGGCGTGCCGGTGCTGCTCGCCTTTACGTTCTTCATGGGCCTGATGCTGTCTCGGCTGCTGGGTGCGGTGCTCGGCTTTGCCAACGGCGCGGGCCTCGTGATGACCGCGTTCGCCGGCACCGGCGTGATCTTCCTCGGCATGGCCTCGCTGTCGACGATCATCCGGCGCGACCTGTCCGCGATGGGCAAGTGGCTCTTCGTCGGCGCCGTCATGCTGCTCGTGGTCGGCCTCGCGAACTTCTTCATCCAGTCGAGCGCGCTGATGCTCACGCTGTCGGTCGTGGCGATCGGCATCTTCTCGGCCTTCATCCTGTACGAGCTGAAGCGCGTGCGCGACGGCCTGGAAACCAACTACATCACCGCGACGCTGGGCGTCTATCTCAGCATCTATAACGTGTTCCAGTCGCTGCTGGCCCTGCTGGGCCTGGGCGCGGGCAGCAACGAATGAATGCGACCCGCTTGATGCAGGCGGTTGCCGCCGCGGCGCGGCTGCTGCTGGGCGCCGTCGCCGGCTTGTTCGTGATGCTGCTCGCGGTCGCCTCCGGGCTTGTGCTGGGCACCGTGTTGCTGCTGCTGAGGTGGGTGGCCGGTCGTGCCGGCAAGCGGGGGCGGCCCAGGTCGCAGGTGCCTCCCCGCGCGGGCGGCAGGCCGAGCGCACGATACGACGTCATCGATGTCGAGGTGCGCGAAGTCCGGCCCTGAGGCCGCCGGGCAGCCGCTACAGCCGCAGCTGCCCGGCCCCGAACAGGCCGACCAGTCCGATGAGGATCAGGTAGATCGCGACGATGTAGTTGAGCAGCCTGGGCATCACGAGGATCAGGATGCCCGCGAGCAGCGAGATGATGGGTGCCAACCCGAGCTGGATGTTCATGGACGCCTCCTCCGTGTCGCGGGTGCGCGGGGATGCGGGCCGCATCTCCGGGCCACCGGCTCCCGCAGCATGACCGCTGCGGCACGCATCGCGAAGCAGCGATTCACCGGCCTTCTTGTAGGCCGGCGCTGACAAACCCCGGCCGGCCCTACGCCGGCGCGGCGCGGCGTCCCGCCGCACAATGTGCGTCCTCCCGAGACCCGACGCATTCCCCTCATGACCTATCCCCACACCCAGCTCTTCATCGACGGCCAGTGGCAAGACGCCGCCGACGGCCGCACCCTGGCCGTGTTCAATCCCGCCAACGGCAAGGAAATCGGCCGCGTGGCGCATGCCGGCACGGCCGACCTCGACAAGGCGCTGGCGGCGGCGCAAAAGGGCTTCGAGACCTGGCGCGACATGACGCCGGCAGACCGCAGCAAGATCATGCGCCGCGCCGCCGGCTTCATGCGCGAGCGCGCCGCCGACATCGCCCAGGTGCTGACGCAGGAGCAGGGCAAGCCACTGGCCGAAGCCAAGGGCGAGGCCCTGGCGGCGGCGGACATCATCGACTGGTTCGCCGAAGAGGGCTTCCGCGTCTACGGCCGCGTCGTGCCGTCTCGCGGCAACCTGGCGGTGCGCCAACTGGTGCTGAAGGACCCGGTCGGCCCGGTGGCCGCGTTCACGCCGTGGAACTTCCCGATCAATCAGGTGGTCCGCAAGCTCGGCGCGGCGCTGGCGACCGGCTGCTCGATGCTGGTAAAGGCACCCGAAGAAACGCCGGCCGGCCCGGCTGCGCTGATCCGTGCCTTTGCCGACGCCGGCCTGCCGCCGGGCGTGCTGGGCCTGGTCTACGGCAACCCGGCCGAGATCTCCCGCTACCTGATCCCGCACCCGGTGATCCGCAAGATCACGTTCACCGGATCGACGCCGGTCGGCAAGCAGCTCGCCGCGCTCGCCGGCCAGCACATGAAGCGCGTGACGATGGAGCTCGGCGGCCATGCGCCGGTCATCGTGGCCGAGGATGCCGACATCGCGCTGGCCGTCAAGACGGCCGGCGGCGCGAAGTTTCGCAACGCCGGCCAGGTCTGCATCTCGCCGACCCGCTTTCTGGTGCACGAAAGCATCCGCAACGAGTTCGCTGCCGCGCTGACGAAGCAGACGCAAAGTCTGAAGGTCGGCGACGGCCTGGCCGACGGCACGCAGATGGGCCCGCTGGCCAATCCGCGCCGCCTGACCGCGATGGCCGAGTTCACGAAGGACGCCGTCGAACGCGGCGCCACGCTGCTGACCGGCGGCGAGCGCATCGGCGACGCCGGCAACTTCTGGCAGCCGACCGTGCTCGCCGACGTGCCGCTGGATGCGCGCGTGTTCAACGACGAGCCGTTCGGCCCGATGGCGGCGATGCGCAGCTTCAACACGCTTGATGAAGCGATCGCCGAAGCCAATCGATTGCCGTTCGGGCTGGCGGGGTATGCGTTCACGCGCTCGCTGAAGAATGCCGACCTGCTGACGCGCCGCGTCGAGGTGGGCATGTTGTGGATCAACATGCCGGCAATGCCGTCGGCGGAGATGCCGTTCGGCGGCATGAAGGACTCGGGCTACGGGTCGGAAGGTGGGCCGGAGGCGCTGGAGGCTTACCTGAACGTGCGGGCGGTGGCGGTGATGAACGTTTGAGGAGAGGCGGGGGCGGGGGATGGCGAAGAGCCTCTCTTCGTTTGCGCTGAGCCTGTCCCTCGCTCGTTCGCTCAGGGCGAACGGTGGAGGTGCGAACGGTGCGCGACAAGGCCTGCATCGCGCACCCAGCCTCACACCCCCCGCGCCTGCGTCCTCCGTGCCAGCCGCTGCGCCAGCGGGCTGTGCGGGCGCAGCGCCGCGCGCTCCGCCGCCAGTCCACGCGCCAGCGCCGCATCACCACCCCGCAGCGCCGCTTCCAGCAGCGTCAGATCGATCAGATCCCGCTGCGCATGACTACCGCCGAAGCGGTGCGCCAGGTGCCGAACGCCGCGCAGCAGCTCCACCGCCGTCGCGAAGTCGCCGTGCCCGAACGCCTGCACCGCACGCGCCGCCGGGTTCCCGACGTCTCGCGTGAAGCCGGCGTTGTCGCCCTCGCCGGCCATCGCCTGCGCTTGCGCCTCGAGCACCGCCTGCTGCGCCGCGCCGCGATCGGCGCCGACGAACGCGATCATCGCGTGCAGGTCATTGAACGCATAGTTGCCCGCGCGCGCGAACGGCATCCAGCGGTCGGCCAGCGGCTGCCAGCGCTCGCCGACGTCGACCCCGCGCAGGTGCAGTCGCCACAGCATCGCGCTCGCGTCGATCATGTCCAGCACCACCGACGAACCGGTGCCGCCGACGGCCTCGTCGTACAGCTTCAGCACCTGCGCATGGTCGTCGAGCTCCAGGTGGAACAGCGCGAGGTGCCACCAGTTGTGTGTAGCCAGAAAACTCCCGGCCGACCAGGTGCCGCTGGCCGGTTGCAGCCAGGCGATGCCCGCGCGCGGGTCGTTGCGCATCTCGTGCACATGCGCCACCGCGTGCCAGCCCCAGCTGTCGCGCGGTTCGAGCTCCACGCTTCGCCGGCCCTGCGACTCGGCCTGCGCGTAGTCGCTGGTCTCTTCGAGGCCGAAGGCATGCATGCCGAGCACCGCGTGCCAGCCGGGCACGCCGGCGTCCCACGCCGGCAGCGCGCGGGCGATGCGGTCGCGCAGCATGCGGCTGTCGCCGCGGAAGAAGTCGATCTGGTGGCCGGCCTGCAGCGCCAGCGTGTCCAGCGGGTAACGCAGGCTCAGGTCTTCGAGCCGCTGCCCCGCCTCGCGCCAGCGGCCGGCGGCGAGCGCCTGGGCGGCCGCCAGGTGCCGTTGCTCGCGGTCGTCGGCCGGCAGCGCCGACGCGGCAGCGCAGGACGCCTGCGCCACGCCGATGCCGTCGGGCTCGGTGCCGAGCAGATGCACCCAGGCGTTGAGCACATGGGCCATCGTCATCTCGGGGCTGGCCTCCAGCGCCCGCGTGACGCTCGCGACCGGGTCGTCGACCAGGCACAGCAGTTCGCGTGCGGCCTGTTCATATGCCTGGAGACTGTCGGGGGTGGCACCGGACACGCGGTGGCCGTGGGAATCGATCAGGTTCATGGAGATCTCCTGGTGGGTTGGAGTCAGCCGCGATCCGACGGACGTGAGGATACGTCGCGCAGCAGCATCATGTCGACGACGCGGGACGACGCGCCCTGCCAGAAGCCGGTTTCCGGCGCGTGGCGCGGCGGGTTGCGGAAGGTGCCGAACAGCATGTCGAAGACCGGCAGGTCGGCGTAGTTGTCGCGGTGCACGCCGCGCGCGTGGTGCAGCGAGTGGCTCTCCGGTCGCTGCACCAGGTAGCCCAGCCAGCGCGGCGTGGCCACGTTGGCGTGCTGGAAGATCGCGAGGAAGGTGAGGAACAGGATGGCCGGCGTGGCGGCTTGCGGCGGCAGCCCGGCGAGCGTGAACGTGACGCTGCTGACCACCGTCCAGCCGATCATGTCGAGCGGGCTGAACCAGAAGGCGCTCGCCACGTCCTGGCGTTCGGCGCTGTGGTGCATCTGATGCAGCAGCCGCCACAGCGGTGTGAACGTGTGCATCGCGCGGTGGTAGGCGTAGGCGCCGAGCTCGTACACCCCCACGCCGAACGCCGCGGCGGCGACCGTCGGCCAGCCCGACAGGTCGAACAGCTGCAGCGGCGCGAGCGCGTCGGCCCACAGCAGCGGCAGGTACGACGACAGCATCAGGTAAGCCGTCATCGCGACGAGCGCGCGCGGCAGCCACCCGCGCACCGCCGGCAGCGGCCGCCCGGGCGCCAGGCGCTCCCACAGCATGAGGCCGGCAAAGAGGCCCAGCACGCACAGCGTGACGGGGTCGAGGAGGATGTCGATCGGGGTGGGCATGACGGCTCCGGGTTGTGTGTTCAAGGGCCGCCATGGTGGCGCCGAACCCGCCGGGCCACTAAAGTCGATCACGCCAAAATCAGGCCGAACATGCCATGAGCCTCCACGATCGACCCATCACCGTGGCCCTGCTGGGCACGCCGGCGGTCAGCGCCGCCACGATCTACGGCTTTTTCGACGCGCTGCACAGCACGCGGCGCGACTGGGAGATGCTGCACGGCCGGGCCGACACCGCCTCGCCGTTCCGCCCGCTGGTGGTGAGTGCCGACGGCCGGCCGTTCGAGGCGGGCAACGGCGTGCGGGTCACGCCCGACGCGAGCTTCGCCGACTGCCCGCACCCCGACGTGGCCGTCGTCACCGATTTGATGATCGCGCCCGGCACACCGCTGGACGGCCTGTACGACGCCGAGGTCGCCTGGATGCGCGGCGCCTATGACGCCGGCGCGACGCTCGCCTCGGCCTGCTCCGGCGCGCTGCTGCTCGCACGCACCGGATTGCTCGACGGCCACGACGCGACCTCGCACTGGGCCTACTGCGACCTGCTGGCGCGCGAGTACCCGCGCACACGCTGGCATGCCGAACGCGGGCTGGTGGTCGCCGGCACCGGCCAGCGCATCATCATGGCCGGCAGCGGCGTGGCCTGGCACATGCTGGTGCTCTCGCTGATCGCGCGCTTTGCGTCGCCGGAAGACGCGATGCAGGTCGCGCGCATCAACCTGCTCGACCTGAACGGCACCAGCGCGCTGGCCTATGCGTCGCTCACCCGCGGCCCGCGCGCCGCCGACGAGCTGGTGGCGCGCTGCCAGCTGTGGGCGGCGTCGAACTACCGCGCCGAGTCGCCGGTGGCGCAGATGGTGGCGCTCTCCGGGCTTCCCGAGCGCACCTTCAAGCGCCGCTTCACGCAGGCCACCGGGATGACGCCGCTCGAATACGTGCACACGCTGCGGCTGGAAGAGGCCAAGCAGATGCTCGAATCGACCGAGCTGCCGGTGGAAGCGGTGGCCGGCGAGGTCGGCTACCAGGACACCAGCTTCTTCGGCCGACTGTTCCGCCGCAAGGTCGCGCTGACGCCGGCGCAGTACCGCAAACGCTTCGGCGCGCTGGGTGCGCAGCTGAGGCAGGCGGCGCGGGCCGGTTGAGGGCAGCCGCTCAGACGACCCGCAGCGCGGGCTGGGCGGCCGGGCGCGGCCACCCGCGGCTCAGCGCGCCGCGCAGGCGTGCGACGAACGACGTGGCGAGACCGACCTGCCCGGGTTCCGGCCCATCGGGTCGCGACAGCAGCCTGGCGCTGACCGGCTCGAGCGCATAGACGATGGCCGGCCGGCGGTGCGCCGTGACGAACGAATCGCCGGGCAGCAGCACGATGTCCTTGGGGTCGCCGTCCAGCGTGAGCCAGATCGTGCCGCTGACGCAGACGAGTTCCACGCCGGCCATGTCGGCGAGCCGGAGCATGGCCCGGCGCGGCAGCTGAAAGCCGACTTCATTCGGCAGTTGGGCCATGATGGACTCCTTTCGATTCCTGTATGGAATCAATATACTGGCCAGACTCACGAGAGAGAAACGGTATTCTGGAATGGTTCGCATGATCTGCTGGAATGTGAAATGAATGCGCGCGCTGAACTGCCCCGTCTCGACCTGCTGCGCACCTTCGAAGCGGCGGCGCGTTCGCTAAGCTTCACGAAGGCAGCCGACGAGCTGTTTCTGACGCAGTCGGCCGTCAGCAAGCAGATGCAATTGCTCGAGAGTGAGCTGGGCCTGAGCCTCTTCGAGCGCCGCCACCGCGCGCTGTCGCTCACCGAAGCGGGCGTGGTGCTGCACCGCGCCACCACCGACTGCATGGAACGCCTGCGCGACGCCGCGGCCCGCATGCGCGGGCTCGCCGCGCGGCGGCAGGTCTCGGTCACGATGACGCCGGGTTTTGCGTCGCTGTGGCTGATCCCGCGGCTGGAGGGCTTTACCGCCGCCCACCCGCTGGTGGACGTGCGCCTCTCGGCCACGCACGAATGGCTGGACATCGAGCGCGACGGCATCGACCTCGCGGTGCGCTTCTGCCCGATCTCGCACGACGCCGGCCTGCCGCTGTTCGAGGAGTCGGTGCAGCCGATGTGCTCGCCGCGGCTGCTGAAGGACAAGGCCCATCCGCTGAAGAAGCCGGCCGATCTCGCGAACCACACCATGCTGGCCGTCGACATGCCGTCGGGCATGGCGCTCACGGTCGACTGGGCGCCGTGGTTCGCCGCGATGGGCCTGGCCGAGATGAAGATGAAGAACACGTTGCGGTTCACTCAATATGCCGACGCGATCGCCGCCGCGATGGCCGGACAAGGGGTGGTGATCGGGCGTCTGCCGCTGCTGAAGGACCTGGTCGCCGACCGCCGCCTCGTCGCACCGTTCAAGTCGGCCGCCACGTCGCGGCGCGGCTACTACCTCGCGACGAGCACGAACGGCCGGCGCAACGCCGACGCGCGGCAGTTTGCCGACTGGCTCGTGGAACAGGCGCGGGCGTTTGCGCCGGTCGAAGCGCGATGAAACGCTGATGTGGCGTGCCTCCCCATCCCGTTCGCACTGAGCCTGTCGAAGTGCTCGCGCAGATCGGCGCGAGGGCTTCGATACCTCAGCCCGAACGGGTTGGGAGGGCGGCCAACCTCGTTACTGCTGCTTGCGCGGGTCATCCTTCGCATTCACATAGGTCACGTCGAACGGCCCCACGCCGTTGATCTGGACGATGGCCTCGCCATCTACCGCCAGCGCGTAGTGCGGCATCCCGGACGGCAAATGCACGAAGCTGCCCGCCGGCAAGGTCTGCGCAGCGCCGCGGTCCAGCGTCTCGCCGGAGCCGATGCCGAACTTGCCCGCGATCACCGTGACCATCTCGTCCTTCGAGTGACGATGCGGCGGCACCGCGAAGCCGGCGGGGAGCTTCAGGCGCAGCACGAACGGCCCAGGCTGGCCCGGGTGGCCCATCAGCACCGCGGCCTGCGCGCCCGGCGGCAGCGAGGGGGGCGCCGGGCCCCATTTGATGGCGTCGGCGGACACCACGGTGTGGTGCGCCTCGCCGGCCTGCAGCGACGTGGCGGCGCCGAGGATCGCGACGGCGCCGATGGAAGCGGCGAGCAGCCGCACGAAGGAAGGGGAAACGAATGTCATGACGGTTCCTTTCAACGGGAAGAAGGGCGAAATGCGACGCGGCACCTTACCGCCGGGTGATGACGATTTCGAGGTACTCGCTGGGCACGACCATCGAGGCGTCGCCCGAGCGGTTGAACCGGCCGATCAGCGCCTCGAGATCGCTGGTCAGCGCCGATTGCGCGGTCGGCTGCAACGCGGCGTACGCCTTCAGCAGCGGGCCGTAGAAGGTCTTGAAGACGTCGATCCAGTGCGCCGGCGAGCGGTAGCGGAACACGAAGTGGCGCGGCTGCAGTTCGATGGCCGCCGCCTGCGGCTCGAACAACTCGCGGATGCGCGCCGGCGTGCCCCACAGCGCAGGCGACTTCACACCCGCCGGCGGCGGGAGGTGCTGGCCGAGCGTCTTGAACAGCTGGCCGATGAAACCATCCGGCGTCCAGTTGGCCAGGCCGATCTTGCCGCCGGGGCGGCACACCCGCACCAGCTCGGCGGCGGCACGGTCCTGGTCTGGCGTGAACATCACGCCGAAGGTCGAGACCACCACGTCGAAGCTGCCGTCGTCGAACGGCAGCGCTTCGGCATCGGCCTCGCGCACGCGGATGTCGAGTCGCTCGGCCGCCGCGCGCTCGTGCGCCCGGTCGAGCAGCGCCGGCACGTAGTCGGTGGCGGTCACGTCGCACCAGCGGCGCGCAGCGGCGAGCGAGACGTTGCCGTTGCCCGCGGCCACGTCGAGGACCGTCTGCCCGGCGCGCAGGTCGAGCGCCTCGCACAGATCCTCGCCGACGATTTGCAGCGTGGTGCCGACGACGGCATAGTCGCCGGACGACCAGGCGCCCTGCTGGCGGGTTTTGACGGCGGCCAGATCGGGCTGGCCGGAGGTGGGGGTTTGACTGACGGCGGCTGCGGATAGAGCCATGATGCTTTTCCTTTCGGGCGCTTGTGGGTGCCGGAGGTCCGCCGGCCCGTCGTTGGCGTTCTCCGGGGTCCGACCTCGAAACAGGGCCGCGACCGGAAGTGGCAAAGCTAAAGTCCGGGCGTGGGCGCCGCCGTGGTAGCCCGCGTGGAAACGAGAGAGGACATCCGGTGCAAACGTGGGGGGTCCGCCCCGAGGACGAGGGCCAACGGCAGCGCGCCGAGGGCCCGCCTGCGCTGCAGATCCGCCTGCTCGGGCCGATGGCGATCCACCGCGCCGGCGTGGCGCTGCCACTGCCGGCCTCACGCAAGGTGCGCGCCCTCATCGCCTACCTGGCGCTCACCGCACGGGCGCTGACGCGCGCCCACCTGAGCGAGCTGCTCGGCGACGTGGCCGCCGATTCGCGCGGCGAGCTGCGGTGGTGCCTGAGCAAGGCCCGCGCCGTGCTCGACGAGCCCGGGCGCACGCGCATCGAGACGGCGCAAGACACCGTGGCGCTGGACACCGCGGATTGCTTCGTCGATGCCGTCGAGGTCTCGCAAGCGATGCAGCCGGGCGTCGCACAGCTCGATGCCGAGCGGCTGCGCGCGCTGTGCGCCCTCTTCACCGGCGACTTCCTCGACGGGATGGAGATCGACCGCAGCCCGCTGCTCAACAGCTGGCTCATCGCGCAGCGGCGGCGCCTGCGCGGCTGCCACACGGCGCTGCTCGAACACCTGGTCGCCCGCCTCGCGCCCGATGCCGACGAGGTCTTCGGCCACCTGGAGAAGTGGCTCGCGCTCGCCCCTTTCGACCGGCGCGCGCACGAGACGCTGCTGGACGCGCTGGCGCGCCGCGGCCGCATGCGCGAAGGCGAGGAACACTTGGCCGAGACGGCGCGTGTATTCGATGCCGAGGGGCTGGACTGGCGGCCGCTGCGCGACGGCTGGCGCGAGGCACGGGCCCGCCACGCGAGCATGATCGTGGTGCCCGCCGGCGCGG
>DATKCI010000332.1:0-9621 GCA_035513255.1 Piscinibacter sp.
CGTGTCGATGGCGAGCGCCCTGCTGTCGCAAGGCCGCCCGTTCCGGCTGCACTACTGCGGTCGCAGCCGTGCACAGCTCGCCTTCGTCGACGAGCTGCGATCCTTGCTCGGCGAGCTCCTGCACCTGCACACCGACGACGACGCCAGCAAGCTGTCGATCGAAGGCCTGCTGTCGGCCGCGGATCGGCAGCAGCCGATCTACGTCTGCGGTCCCGCCGGCATGATCGACGCCACGCTGCAGATCGCCGAGCGGCTCGGCTGGCCCCGCTCCGCGCTGCACTACGAGCTGTTCGCCGAAGCGCAGCCGCTGGCGGGCGACCAGCCGTTCGAAGTCGAGCTGAAATCGTCCGGTCGCGTGCTCACCGTGCCCGCGGACCGCTCGCTGCTCGACACGCTGAACGACGCCGGCGCCGACGTGATGCACGACTGCCGCTCCGGTTATTGCGGCCTGTGCTCGACGCAGGTCTGCAGCGGCGACATCGAGCACCGCGACACCTACCTGTCCGATGCCGACAAAGCCGGTGGCCGCGTGATGCAGGTGTGCGTCTCGCGTGCCAAGGGCCGGCTCGTGCTGGACATCTGAACCTGTTTCTTTCAAGGAATTCGCCATGAACATGACCCGCAGACGCGCGGTGCTGGCGGCCATCGCGGCCGCAGCGCCCCTTCCCTGGCCGGCTCGCGCACAGGACAAGCCGATCATCCGAATCCTGGTCGGGTTGCCGCCCGGCGGGGGCACCGATGCGATCGCACGTGTCTTCGCCGACCGCCTGCCGCACGTGCTGGGTCAGCCGGTGATCGTTGAGAATCGCGTCGGCGCCGGCGGCCGCCTCGCCGCCGACGAGCTGATGCGCGCCAGCCCCGACGGCCTGACCTACATGATCGCGCCGAACGCGACGCCGACTTTCCAGACGCTGGTCTTCGGCTCGCAGATCAAGTGGGACATCTGGCGCGACTTCGCGCCGGTGGCGAGCCTCGTGTCGTACCCGCTCGGCATGGCAGTGAGCCTGGCCACCGGCGCCAGCAACGCCCGCGAATTCATCGACTGGGTGAAGAAGAACCCGACCGCCACCTTCGGCACGCCGGGGCTGGGCGGCCAAAACCATTTCCTCGGCGTGCAGTTCGCGAAGGCGGCCGGCATTGACCTGCCGGTCACGCCGTACAAGGGCACGCCGCCGTTGATCACCGACCTGGTCGGCGGCCACGTGCCGGCCGCCGTGACGCTGATGGACGAGACGATGAAGTTCCATCGCAGCGGCAAAGTCCGCGTGATCGGCATCTTCAGCGCGAAGCGCTCGGACCTGATGCCCGACATCCCGACGATGGCCGAGCAAGGCATCCAGACGCCGCACGCTGAAGGCTGGACGGCGGTGTGGGCGCCGGCGCGCACGCCGGCGGGCGAGCTCGAGCGCATGCAGGCGGCCCTGCAGAAGGTGATGGCCCTGCCCGAGGTGCGCGAAACGTTGACGGCGCGCCTGTCGGTCGAGCCCGACTTTCGCGGTGCCAGCCAGACGGCAGACCGCCAGCGCGCCGAGCTGGCGACCTGGGCCCCGATCGTGAAGTCAACGGGCTTCAAGCCCGAGTAGGAGTTGTGATGTCCGAATCCCTGGTGACCTATGAACTGGACGGACCGGTTGCGCTGATCGGCCTGAACCGTCCCGACAAACGCAATGCCATCAACGAGGCAGTCATCGACGTGTTGCGGGCCGCCGTGCACCGCGCCGGTGAAGAAGCCGACGTGGCCGTGCTGCATGGCCACGGCAAGAACTTCTGCGCCGGCCTGGACCTCGGCGAGGCGTTGACCCGCGCCGCCGGCCAGACGACGCCACCGCGCAAGCGCAAGCGCCACTCGTGGCACGAGGTGTTCGACACCATCGCGCGCGGTCCCATCCCGTTCGTGGCCGCCCTGCATGGCGCCGTCGTCGGTGGCGGTCTGGAGCTGGCTACTGCGGCACACATCCGTGTCTGCGACGAATCGGCGTTCTTCGGCCTGCCCGAAGGCCAGCGCGGGATCTTCGTCGGCGGCGGCGGCACGGTGCGCATCCAGCGTGTCGTCGGCTACACGGTGATGGCCGACATGATGCTGACGGGCCGGCTGCTGAGCGCGGCCGAGGGCGAGCGCGAGCACATCGTGCGCTACGTCGTGCCGGAAGGCCAGGCGCTGAAGAAGGCACGCGAGCTGGCCACGGTCATCGCCGAGAACACGCCCGACACGAACTGGCGCATCACCAACCTGCTGCCGCGCATCAACGACCTGTCGCACGACGACGGCCTGTTCGTCGAATACCTGAACTCCAACATGCAGCGCTCGCCCGAAACCGCCGAGCGCCTGCGCGAATTCGTCGAGGGACGAGCGAAGCCGCTCGTCGCTCCGAATTGACCCCCCCGAAGCGCCTTCGGCGCCTCCCCCCAGGGGGCGCCACCAGCGGCCCGGCGAAGCCGGATCCGCGGCGTCCGCTTGATGGCGTTGAGTCTCATGCATTGCGAGTGCCGCTTCGGCGCCGTGGAGAACTGAAATGAACTTTTTGCTCGACAAACCCGACCACGCGCAACGCGAGCGCGCCGCCGATCACGTCGTCATCGCCAAGCGCGAAGCGGCGCAGGTGCCCGACATCCCGGCCGACGTGCCGCTGCGGCCGATCCGCCGCGTCGCGGTGATCGGTGCCGGCACGATGGGCGGCGGCATCGCGATGGCGCTGGCGAACATCGGCATTCCCGTCACGGTGATCGACGCCGACGCCGCCGGGCTGGACCGCGGACTCGCCCGCGTGCGCGCGAACTATGCCGGCAGCCTGTCGCGCGGCAAGCTCGAGCAGACTGCGATGGACGAGCGGCTCGCCCTGATCGGCGGCACGCTGTCGCTGGCCGATGCGGCCGACTGCGACCTGTTCATCGAAGCGGTGTTCGAGGACATCGCGCTGAAGCAAGGCATCTTCCGCCAGCTCGACGAGATCGCCCGCCCCGGTGCCATCCTTGCGAGCAACACCTCGGGCCTCGACGTGGACGCGATCGCGGCCGTGACGAAGCGGCCGCAGGACGTGGTCGGCGCGCACTTCTTCAGCCCGGCCCACGTGATGAAACTGCTCGAGGTCGTGCGCGCGACTGCCACCGCGCCTGACGTGATCGCGACGTTGATGGACCTGGGTCGCCGCATGGGCAAGGTGGCGGTGCTGTCGCGCATCTACCCAGGCTTCATCGGCAACGCGCTGTTTCGCAACTACACGCGTGAAGCGCACTTTCTGCTCGAAGAGGGCGCGCTGCCGCACGAGGTCGACGCGGCGCTCGTGCGATTCGGCTACGCGATGGGCATCTTTGCGGTGCACGACATGGCCGGCAACGACGTCGGCTACCAGACGCGCAAGGCGCAGATGGCCACGCGGCCGACCGACCGCCGCTGGAACGACCTGATCATGAAGCTGGTCGAGATGGGCCGGCTGGGGCAGAAGAGCGGCGCCGGCTGGTACCGCTACGAAGCAGGCAACCGCAACCCGCAACGCGACCCCGCGGTCGAGGCGTTCATCGTCGAGGAGTCGACGCGACTCCGATTCGAGCGCAAGCCGATCTCCGAGGAGGAGATCCTCAAGCGCTGCCTCTACGGGATGATCAACGAAGGCGCCAAGCTGCTCGAACAGGGAATCGCCTTGCGCGCCGGAGACATCGACGTGGTCTACGTCACCGGCTACGGCTTCCCCGCCGACCGAGGCGGGCCGATGTACCTCGCGGATCGGATCGGCCTTGCGAATGTGGTCGCCGATGTCCAGCGGTTCCACGCGCAACACGGCCACTGGTGGGAGCCAGCCCCGCTGCTGCAGCGCCTGGCGCGCGAGAACGGCAGCTTTGCGGCTTATCGGGCGGGGTGAGATCGCGATCCCCTGCGATCAGGCGATCTCCCGACTCGCAGGTTTTCCACGGTGGACATTGCGTCCTCTGACCAACTCACGGCACGATTTCGTCACGGTTGAGGGCTTGCTCTGCCGCAGCCAGTTGGTCGAGCACGGCGTAGAAGGACGGCGGCGCCGTCAAGAACATCGGACGCATCTCGGTGTAGTCGCGCGTCAGTGCATCAATGCGCGAAGCAGGCGGCAGCATCCTGAAGCTGCCCGGCTGCGCCAAGTCATAGCGCGCCCACTGTCGTGCGAACACCCGGCTCTTCCATTCAACGACTCGCGCGCACAGCGCTCGGTCAGCCAGCATCGCAGCAGCCTGCGGGTGCTGCAACAGGCGAGCCACGTCGGCATAGTGGCGGGCATAGCGATCCGGCATCGGTTGGTTCGCCGGCCGATGATGCTCAGCGTGCAGGATCGTCGCCTTTTCCCAGAAGGTGCGCGGCAGTTCCAGCGCGGTGACCACGCAGTTCCAGTCCGTCGCCGCACTGCTCCTGCATGCGGGTCAGCGCGGCGTTTCGCCGCGTGCGAGTGGCGAGCGCTTCGAAAGCCGCTTCGTCGGCACCGACGAAGGCTGGCGAGAGCGACAGGTCGATGTCCTCGGAAAAGCGATCGATCACGCCGTACGCCTTGGACAGCGAGGTACCCCCCTTGAACACGACATGCGGCGCGAGTTCGGCATCGGCGAACAGCAGACCCAGCAACAAGCAGACCCAGAAGTCCTTTTCGACCATCACGGTCGAAGCCGCCAATTGCGCCGCGGTCTGCCCGAAGGCCAACGCACGCCGTTGCGGCGCCAACGACAGAAAGCGCAACGCGGTGCTCATGTTTCAGGTCTGCGCAAGCTCGCGCAACAGGGGTCGCATCCAGGTCGGCGCCAGCGCCAAATCGTCGAGCAACGCACGCCGCTCGCTGGCGGGCAGCGCGCGGCGCAGGCGCGCGACGCGGTCGGCACCGATGTGTTCGGGCCCGAGGCTTCGCAGCGCCTGGATCACTAGCCCGCTGCTTCTGCCGGCTGCGGCCATCTGCCGCGGCGTGGTGCGCTTGAGCACGATGCGCATGGGGCCCACTTGCACCGTACGGCTCGTGCCATCGGTGAGGAACTCCACCCGCGCCGGCACCTGCTCCGACAGCCCCAACAAGTTGGCGGCATAGGCGCCGGTGGGTTGCAGTCGCAGCCGGTCCTTGCCGATGAGCGCCTTGACCACCTCGTCGACCGAGGGCCACAAGGTGCCCAGCAACAAAGGTGCGGTCGTGGTCCTTCGACGAGCTGAGCGTTGAAGTTGAAACGACCCCGCGTTGCTGGCTCGTGATAGATGCCAGCATCTTGCGCACTTCAGATGCCAGCTCGCCCAGGCCTGCAGGCCCCGCGTTGTCGCGGCGACGCCAATGTTCGATAGTGCGCCTCGCTTGGCGCGCCAGTTGAAATCCATTGTTGGCGCAAAATGCGCCGATCCCGAACCCGTGCTGAGATCAGTCTGCGAGCTTGTACCGGCGATGGCGGATTCCCACGATCGGCTTCTGTCCGACCTGCTGCAGTTCGTCCATGACGAGCAGCAGGCGGGACGCAGCAAGCTGGCGGAAATCTGGGGCCGCCCCATCACCGAGAAACTCCGGACGGGCTGGTCGCAACGTTTTCTTCGGCTGGAACGCGCCCAGGATTCGGCCACGCTGTGGGCGTACACCGACGGCGGGGACTCGCGGTTTCGGGAGGGCGACAAGCTGGTGCTGCACGCCGGCAGCCCGTTCGACGGCTCGGTCTGGCCCGGCCTGACGCTGGAATCGGAGCAGGATGGTCGTTGGCTCCTGAGCGCGAACAAGGTCGATGCCGTGATCCGGGCCTTTGCCGGCGACCCTTGCTTTGCCGACCCCGATACGATCGATCTGACCGACTTCTACAAGCAGGCGATCGCGGAGATCAGCACCTCGCAGATCGGCCGCGAGGTCGTCCTGCCGTTGCTCAGCGGCCTGCTGGACGTGAGCTTCGTCCCGGCCGACGTCGCAGAGGGAGAGCACGCGGCGCGCGCCAGAGGCTTCAACGAGACACAGGCGCAAGCGGTCGGACTGGCCTTCGGCGCCGAGCAGGTCGCCTGCATCCAGGGGCCGCCGGGCACCGGCAAGAGTTCCGTGCTTGCGTTGATCGCACGGCTGATGGTCGATCGCGGCCAGCGGGTGTTGGTGACCTCCCACACGCACATGGCCATCAACAATGCCTTGAACAAGATTCACAAGGAGGGCGTGCCGGTCGTCAAGATCGGGCTGCATACCCAGCGCAAGGGCCTAGCCGACAACGTGGACTCCCACGCCGGCTTCGCCGCCTGGGACGAGCGGCCGGCCGGCGGCTACGTGATCGGCGCCACGCCGTTCGCCACCTGCACGTCCCGACTGGCCGGCTGCGAGTTCGACACGATCCTCTTCGACGAGGCGAGCCAGATCACGGTGCCGCTGGCGCTGATGGCGATGAGGAAAGGCAGGCGCTTCGTCTTCGTCGGCGACCAGCAGCAACTGCCGCCGGTGATGTTGTCGCGCTCCGTGCTGGACAAGGGCGCCATGTCGGCGTTCGCGATGCTCACCTCGAAGCATGCCGACCACGCCGTCATGCTTGACGAGACCTACCGGATGAACGGCTGGCTCACGGCGTGGCCGAGCCGCACGTACTACGGCGGGCGGTTGCGGGCCGCCGGCGCCAATCGCGACCGGTGCCTGTCGCTGCGCGAGGTTCCCGAGCGGCTGCGCCCGGCCTTCGAGCCGGACGCAGCCGGCGTCTTCGTTCCCACGCTGGACCGATCGGCCCAGACCCGGAATTTCCGAGATGCCGAGCTCGTCGCCGAGCTCTGCGCGGCGGCCGTTGCCGGCGGACTCCCGCCCGAGGAGATCGGTGTCGTCACCCCCTATCGGGCCCAGGGCCGGGCGGTTCGCACGCTGCTGCGGGAGGCGCTGGGGCAAGCCGGTGCGCGCGCCGTGGTGGCCGACACCGTCGAGCGGATGCAAGGGCAGGAGCGCGAGCTCGTCATCCTGTCGCTGGCGACCGGCGACGAGGTGTTCCTCGGCGTGGTGGCGGAGTTCTTCTTCCAGCCCCAACGACTCAACGTGTCGATCACCCGCGCGAAGAGCAAGCTCATCGTCATCGGGCCGGAGCTTGCCGCGGCGCCCGAGTTCGAGCGGGGCGAAGTCGGGCAGTGGATCGGCCAGTACGCCGATCTGCTGCGCCACCTGAAGCGGTTGACGCTGTAGGCATGGCGACGTTCATTCCCGAGTGGCACAAGGCGTCCGGCCGCGAGCTGCACGTCAAGCGCGTGCTGAGCACGCTGGACGACGAGCATCGGGTCCGGCGGCCGTTGCGGCCGAGGAGTTGTCCGGCCGACATGTTCGTCGAGCACCGCGCCAAGGGCTGGCTGGCCGTCGCGCTGTCGCCCGTTCCCTTCTGCGAACTCGACCCGGCCCAGCTCTTCGCGCACGAGCAGCGCGGGCAGTTCGAGCAGCGCCTGGCGCAGTTGCAGTGTCTGGGCAGCCGAGCGGGGCCGGCCGCGAACGGCATGGCCGTGCTGGTCGTGATGTGGACGTGTTCGACGGCCGAGGCACGGGTGCTGAACCGGGAGGTGATCGGTCGATACGGCGTGCGGCTGGTGTCGCGCGAGCAGTTCGTGGAGCTAGGCGCCAAACTTGTCAACGGTCTGCTGACCCCGGTGCCCGAAGACGTCGAGCAACACCTGCTCGGCACCTACTTTCCCGAAACGGAGATTCCGGCGATCTGCACGACCCGGCGCTTCGTGCGGCGCGAGAACGGTGCGCGGTTGACGCGCTTCTTCCTGGACCATGAGCAGGAGTGGGCGGCCAAGCTCGACCTCGAGATGCCGCACGAGCTGCGCGAGGCGACGTTTGATTTTTCGGTACGGTTGGTCAACGGCGTGGCCGGCAGCGGAAAGACGCTGATCGCGATTCACCGCGCGCTGTTGCTGGCTGAACTCTTCCCGCGGCAGCGCATCCTGCTGCTGATCCACAACACACCCGTCGTCGCCGACCTGAAGGAGCGGCTGCACCGGACCCGCGGCGGCTTGCCGGCCAACCTGGAGATGTCGACGTTCTTCGCGTGGATTCATCAGCAGTGGCGCCGCACGTTCGGAACCTACCCCAAGGTGCCCGACGACCCCCGGTTGGTCATGGGCCTGGTGCAACATCACCGGATGCGCTGTCCGCAGCTGCAGGCCTCGGATGCGCAACTGCTCGCCGAACTGGCCTTCATCGACGACGCGCTGATACTCGATGAGGCGGCGTACCTGGCGGCGGGCCGCTCCGGCCGGCGATTCGCCTTGAGGGCTTCGGAACGCAGCCAGGTCTGGGCGCTGCACCAGGCGGTGACGCAGAGCCTGCAGCGTTCCGGACTGCTGTCCTGGAGCGCGCTGCCGAGGGGAATCTGCCTGGCCGAAGGCCGCCACCGCGCCCTGCAGCGCTACGACCACATCCTGGTGGACGAGGCGCAGTTTTTCGCGCCGTCGTGGTTTCAGGTGGTCAAGCTGTCGCTGGCGGCGCACGGACAACTCTTTCTCTGCGCTGATCCGAACCAGGGCTTCCTGAGAAACCGCCTGAGCTGGAAGAGCGCCGGCCTCGACGTGGCGGGCCGCACCAAGCGGCTGCGCCGCTCGTACCGCACCACCCGGGCAATCCTGGAAGCGTCGACCGCGGTCCTGGGCGCACTCGGGCAAGGCGATGCAGAGGACGGGTTGGAGCCGGACTTCGCCGGCATGGACCCGGGAACCAGGCCGGTGCTCGTCTACACGGACTCCCCCCAGGACACGCTCGATCGCGTGGTCGACGAGATCGCGGCGCTCTCGCGCGAAAAAAGAATTCCGCTCGGCGCCTTCCTCGTGCTCTACGGCGCGAACGCCAACAGGCGAGCGCTGCATGCCCAGTTGAGCCGGAGGTTCGGCGCGGGCAGCGTGTGGTGGTTCAACGAGAGGCAGCAGAAGAAGGAGCCGCCGCTCGGCCACGGCAGGGACTACCTGCGCATGGCCTACCTGGATACGGCCACCGGACTTGAAGGCGCCATCGTCTTCCTGATTGGGATGGAAGAACTGTTCTCCTGCGGCCGCGTCGCCGGTCTCGGCGACGAGGAACAGGCAGACCGACGCGAGGAGAATGCGCGCAAGCTCTACATGGCAATGACGCGGGCCGGACAGAAGCTGTTCGTCGTGTCGTCGCAGCGGGTGTCGGCCGAGATGGAGGCGCTGTTCGATGGCGCCGACCACGAGGACCTCGCGCCATGCCGGCGATGAGTGACTCGACGGACACCACAAACCGCGCACTCTCGCTATCACGCCTACCGCAGCCGCTGCGGCCCTTCTTCGCGCAGGTACGGCATGCGGTACGCGCTGCGCAAGCAGTTCAGCGTCGTGCTCGAGAAGACCGTGCTCGAGCTGCGCGGGACGTCCTGCCTCGACGTCGACGATGCGCCGGCGGCCAATCAACAAATCATGTGCTCGCGGTCGTTCGGCGCGCCGATGACCGACCTGTCGAGTCTCGTCGAAGTCGTGAGCCAGTTCGCCTCGGGTGTGGCCGAGAAGCTGCGACTCCAGCAAAGCCTCGCCGGCGCCGTGCACGTCTTCATCACGACGAGTCCGTTCCGCAAGCACGACCGGCAGCACAGTCCAAGCGTGACGGCGCCGCTGGTCCGTCCAACGGCTGACACGCGGCTGCTCATCGCCGCCGCGGTGCGCGCGCTGGAAGGCATGTACCGGCCCGG
>DATKCI010000333.1:0-23940 GCA_035513255.1 Piscinibacter sp.
CCCCCCCAGGGGGCTTCAGCCGCCTTGGGGGCGGCCCGGCGGCGGCTGAGGTGACGAAACACATCGCGCGCAAGCGCTTCGGCCAGCACTTTCTGACCGATGGCGCGGTGATCGCCGACATCGTCGATGCAATCGACCCGCGGCCAGGTGAAGCCCTGGTCGAGATCGGCCCGGGCCTGGGCGCGATGACCGACCCGCTGGTGCAGCGATGCGGCCGGCTGACGGTGATCGAGCTCGATCGCGACCTGGCGGCGCGACTGCGGCGGCGGCCCGAGCTGAGGGTCGTCGAATCCGACGTGCTGAAGGTCGACTTCGGCGAGCTGGCTGGGCAGGCTGGGGCGCCGCTGCGCGTCGTCGGCAACCTGCCCTACAACATCTCGACGCCGATCCTTTTTCACCTGCTCGGCGCGGTCCACCACATCGCCGATCAGCACTTCATGCTCCAGAAAGAGGTCGTCGAGCGCATGGCCGCTGGCCCGGGACGCAAGGACTACGGACGGCTGTCGGTGATGCTGCAGTGGCGTTACGACATCGAAAGCGTGCTCGACGTCCCGCCGCAGGCGTTCGACCCGCCGCCGCGGGTGGAGTCCGCGGTCGTGCGCATGCAGCCGCTGCGCGAGGGCCCGGCCGTCGACGCGGCGCTGCTCGGCGAACTGGTCGCCGTTGCTTTCTCGCAGCGCCGCAAGCTGCTGCGTCACACGCTCGGCCGCTGGCTGGAACAGCGCGGGTTCGCCGGCGCCTTCGACGTGCAGCGCCGCGCCGAAGAAGTGCCGGTGTCCGAGTACCTGCAGCTCGTGCAGGCGTTGTCGGCATGAAAAAAGCGACCCGCAGGTCGCTTCTTCCGGCTTGCGCGGTCACGCCGCGTTGAGCCACATCGAGGTGTCGAACGCGCTGCTCATCAACGGCATGTTCATGCCGAAGGTGGAATTCGCGACACTCTTCGAAGCCTTGACCGGCTTCTCCGCGATGTTGTGGGCCACTTCCGTCGCCCGCTCCCATGACCCTTGTTCCTGGGAGCGGGCTACTGAAAAGAATAGAAGCACCTGAACGGTATCTTTCGTTCCCCCCAGAAGTCGGCGGCGTCACGAAAGACGTCGAGCAGCTGTTCGCGAGCCTCGCGGTCGAAGCGCGGGTTGTCCGGCAGCTGCTCGAGCACGACGACGAAACCCGGCTGCTGGCCCGCCTTGTGGACCAGGTCGGTCATGCAGTCGTACAGCGCATCCAGGTTCTTGCCGAAATGCGGCGGCAGCAGGAAGGACTCGGCGATGCTGTCGAGAACGTCCTGCTTGGACTGGGCCGCGGTCAGGTTCGCGTAGAGGAAGTGCTGGCCGACGTCTTGGGCCGCCTGCAGCAAGTCCTCCGCACGATAGGCGCGGATCGATTGAACAATGTTCGGACGGACGGTCTGCAAAAGCATGGTCGCGATCCTCCTCGAGTCACCAAAAAATCCGTTCGCCGCCGTCAGTACGCGATGAGCCGGAAGCTCGCGTAGTGATCGCGGGTATAGAAACAAGCTTCTGGGCGGGTTGCCTCGCGCCCACCGCAGACGATGCGGCGAGCGCCTCGGTCCCGGGCGCCCGGCGTCCTGACCGTGTACTCCCGATAGAAGCCACGCGGCTTGACCGGAAGCAGACGTTCGCGGTTGCCGAACACCATGCCGTCTTTCGGGTACGGGAACGGACCGCCGGCGCGGATCAAGCGGTCGGTGGTCTGCGCCTCCGTGGGCAGCTCGCCAAAGGCCACGCTGCCGATGTCCGGGGCCGCCGGCTCCTTCGCCCATCCCGCGGAAGCGAGGGCGCCGGAAACCAACAGGGCGCCGGCGAAGGAGGCTGCGAATCCTGCCCTGCGAAGGGCTTGCCACGCCTTCGGCCGGCCGGAGAGAGACACGGGGTTTTCCCTGAATCCTGAAACTGAGATGGTACAGAATCGGGCGGGAAAGCTCAAGCCTCTGCCTCAAAAAAGGGCAGGGCAAGCGTCTTGTAAGTGAGTGGACGCACTCGCTGATAGCGAGCGTCTACCGCGCTTGATCAACTCGGGTGTCACACGGTCGGCAACAGGTCGTCCGCCGTCACCGCGATGTCACAAATCCTGCCCGTTTCCCCGGATATTGGCGCGCCCTTGCGGTGCAGGCATCACTCGTGCTTAGCGCGCCGCGTTGGCATCCGCAACCGTCAGTGCAGTCATGTTGACAATGCGCCGCACCGTCGCCGACGGGGTCAGGATGTGCACCGGCTTGGCCGCGCCGAGCAGCATCGGGCCGATCGCGATGCCGCCACCGGCCGCCTGCTTGAGCAGGTTGTAGGCGATGTTGGCGGCATCGATGTTCGGCAGCACCAGCAGGTTGGCCTCGCCGGTCAGCGTGCTGGAGGGCATCAGTTCGTGGCGGTAGGCGGGGTTCAGCGCGGCGTCGCCGTGCATTTCGCCGTCGACTTCTAGCCAGGGCGCTGTGCGCTGCAGGATGGCCAGCGCTTCGCGCATCTTCACCGCCGACGGCTGGTTGCTCGATCCGAAGTTGCTGTGCGAGAGCAGCGCGGCCTTTGGACGCAAGCCGAACCGCATCATCTCCTCGGCCGCCATCACGGTGATCTCCGCCAGTTGCTCGGCCGTCGGGTCGTAGTTGACGTGCGTGTCGACGAGCTGGATCTGGCGGTTCGGCAGGATCAGTCCGTTCATGCAGGCATAAGTCTTCGCCCCTTCGCGCAGGCCGATCACCTGGTCGACGTACTGCAGATGCAGCGAGGTGCTGCCCCAGGTGCCGCAGAGCATGCCGTCGACTTCGTCCTTGTGCAGCATCATCGCGGCGATCAACGTCAGCCGGCGCCGCACCTCGATCTTCGCGAGCTGCGCGGTCACGCCCTTGCGGGCGGTCATCGCGTGGTAGGTCTGCCAGTAGTCGCGGTAGCGGTGGTCGTGTTCGGTATTGACGAGATCGTAGTCCTTGCCGGCGGTCAGGCGCAGGCCGAACTTCTCGCAGCGCGCCGCGATCACGTCGGGCCGTCCGATCAAGGTGGGGCGGGCAAGGTTTTCGTCGACCACGACCTGCACCGCGCGCAGCACACGCTCCTCTTCGCCCTCGGCGTAGGCCACGCGCTTCTTCTCGGCCCGCTTGGCGAGCATGAAGATCGGCTTCATCGTCGTGCCGGAGGCGTAGACGAAGGTCTGCAGCTTCTCGCGGTAGGCGTCCAGGTCCTCGATCGGCCGCAACGCAACGCCGGAGTCGGCCGCGGCTTTCGCCACCGCCGGCGCGATCTTCATCATCAGCCGCGGGTCGAAGGGCTTGGGGATCAGGTACTCGGGACCAAAGCTGAGCGTCGCGCCGGCGTAGGCGGCAGCGACCACCTCGCTCTGCTCGGCCTGGGCGAGCTCGGCGATCGCGCGCACCGCTGCCACCTCCATCTCGTCGGTGATGGTCGTCGCACCGGAGTCGAGCGCGCCGCGGAAGATGTACGGGAAACACAGGACGTTGTTGACCTGGTTCGGGTAGTCGGTGCGGCCGGTCGCGATGATCGCATCGCTGCGCACCTCCTTGACCTCTTCGGGCAGGATCTCGGGGGTCGGGTTGGCCAGCGCGAAGATCGTCGGGTTGGGCCCCATCGTCGCGACCATCTCCTTCTTCAGCACGCCGGCGGCCGACAGGCCGAGGAACACGTCGGCCCCCACGATCACTTCGGCCAGCGTGCGCAGCGAGGTCTTCTGCGCAAACACCGCCTTGTCGTCGTCCATCAGCTCCGCTCGGCCCTCGTAGACCGCGCCGGCCAGGTCGGTGAGCCAGATGTTCTCGCGCGGCAGGCCGAGCTTGACCAGCAGGCCCACGCAGGCGAGCGCGGCCGCCCCGGCGCCCGACGTGACGAGCTTGATCTGCCGGATGTCCTTGCCGGCGACCTTCATCGCGTTCAGGATCGCCGCGCCGACGACGATAGCCGTGCCGTGCTGGTCGTCGTGGAACACCGGGATGTTCATCCGCTCGCGCAGCTGGCGCTCGACGTAGAAGCAGTCGGGCGCCTTGATGTCCTCCAGGTTCACGCCGCCGAACGTGGGTTCGAGTGCCGCGATGATGTCGACCAGCTTGTCGAGGTTGCGCTCGGCCAGCTCGATGTCGAACACGTCGATCCCGGCGAACTTCTTGAACAGCACCGCCTTGCCTTCCATCACCGGCTTGGCCGCCAACGGCCCGATGTCGCCCAGGCCCAGCACCGCGGTGCCGTTGGTGATCACCGCGACGAGGTTGCCCCGCGCGGTGTAGCGAAAGGCGTTGACCGGGTCGGCGACGATCTCCTCGCAGGCCGCCGCGACGCCGGGCGAATAAGCGAGCGCCAGGTCGCGCTGGTTGATCAGCTGCTTGGTCGCCGCGATGGCGACCTTGCCGGGCGTCGGGAACTCGTGGTATTCGAGTGCGGCGCGACGCAGTTCGGCGCGTTTTTGCTCTTGGTCGGACATGGGCCTGGTCTCGCGTAAGGGGTGTCGCTGCGGCACGGGAGCGGCGGGGGGCCGCGCTTTGCCGAGGCATTGTAGGAGCGCGCGCGTGGCCCCCATGCGCAAAACTGCGTACGTGGCGGCCGCAGCTTGTCCGCAATACTGGGGTCCGGCTTGCCCGCCCGGCCATGATGACCACCGACACCCCCGACGGCGCCGCCGATGCGCCCCACAGCCGCTCGCGTCGCAGGCGGGCCGTGCTGTGGGGTGCTCTCGTCGCGCTGCTGCTGGTCGCGCAGACGCTGCTCGTGTGGCTGACCATCAACTACGAGAGCACGCGGGCGCAGGAGCAGGCGGAGTCGACCTCCGCCGGCATCGCGGCCGACGTCAGGCAGACGCTGTCACGCGACCTGCAGAATCTTCAGTCGCTGCTGTGGAACGACCCGGCGCTGCCGCAATGGCGAGACGATGCCGCCACGCTGCTGCGGCGGCACCCGGAGATGCTGCGCATCGAGCGCCGCGACCCAGCGCTGCAGATCGTCGATGCGGTGGACTCTCCGTTCCAGGCACCGGTGTTCACACGCATCGCGCGCGCGGACCTCGACCTCGACACCGAGGTCGCCTGCACCACGGCGGTCCGCCACGCGAGCCCGGTGTATTCGCGGACCTACTTCGTTCCGCTGCCCGGCGGGCTGGGGACGGAGGTGATCGACGTCTGCGTGCCGATCCAGCAAGCGGGCCGTCTCACCGGCTTCATGGCCGCCACGTTCGCGCTGAGCGCCGTGCTGACGGAATCGACCTCCCCGCAGGTGTTGCGCGGCCACGAAGTCTCGTTTGTCGAGGGAGACGGCACGCGGCTGGCCCGCGTGGGCATGATGCGCGGCGCCGGCGTCTACGTCTCGGAGCGCTTGATCGATCTGCCCGGCATCACGCTGCAGATGCGCCTGGACAGCGCGGCCGGCACGCCGCGGCTGATTCCCAACCTCGTCGTCGCGCTGGTGCTGGGCTTGTCGGTCGCGCTCGGCGTGGTGGTCGTTCTGCTGGTGCGCGACGTGCGTCGGCGCGCCCGGGCCGAGCGGGCGCTCGCCGAGTCGCTCGCGTTCCGCAAGGCGATGGAGGATTCGCTGGTCACCGGCTTGCGTGCGCGCGATCTTCAGGGACGCGTCACCTATGTGAATCCGGCGTTCTGCCAAATGGTGGGATTTCGCGCCGACGAGATGGTCGGCCTCACGGAACCGCCCTACTGGCCGCCCGAGCTGGCCGACGAGTACGCACGCCGGCAGGCGACGCGGCTGCGCGGCGAAGCCCATGGCGAGCGTGCGCGCCAAAACGCACGCGAGGGCTTCGAGACGACCTTCCAGCACAAGAACGGCGAGCGCTTCGCGGTGTTGATCTTCGAGGCGCCGCTGGTCGACGGCACCGGGCGCCACACCGGCTGGATGAGCGCCGTGCTCGACGTGAGCGACCAGCGCCGCATCGAAGAGATCTCCCGCCAGCAGCAGGAGCGGCTGCAGGCCACCGCACGGCTCGCGACAGTCGGCGAGATGGCCTCGCTGCTGAGCCACGAGCTGAACCAGCCGCTGGCGGCGATCGCGAGCTACGCCGCCGGCTCGCTGAACCTGATGCAGTCGGGCCCCCCGGACGCCGACACCGCAGCGCTGCTGCAGCAGGCCGCGGAGCGCATCGCCGAGCAGGCCGAACGCGCCGGCCGCGTCATCAAGAGCGTGCACGACTTCGTGCGGCGGCGCGAGCAGCTGCACGAGTCGCTGCGCTGCGACATCCTGATCGACGCGGTGCTGCCACTGGTGCGGCTGCAGGCGCGCAAGAGCGGCACGCGAGTCGAGGTCGACATGCCGCAACCGCTGCCGCGCGTGATTTGCGATCGCACGATGGTCGAGCAGGTCCTGCTCAACCTGACGCGCAACGGCATCCAGGCGATGGAAGAACACACGCCGCCGACGCAGCGCGAGCTGCGCATTCGAGTGCGGCAGAGCCATCCGCGCTGGGTCACGTTCAGCGTCATCGACTTCGGACCCGGGGTCTCGCCGGACGTGGCGCAGCGGCTGTTCACGCCGTTCTTCACGACGCGCAAGGAAGGCATGGGCCTGGGCCTGAGCCTGTGCCGCACGGTCATCGAGCAGCACGGCGGCGCCCTCGATTTCGGCACGATCGCGCCCGCCGAGGGGGCTGGCGCAGCGACCGAGTTCCGGTTTACCCTTCCGGCGGACACCGCCGAGCGAAAAACCGCGGCCGCCGCCGGTGCGCGCGGCGCGGACGTCGAACCGACCCTGCCATGAGCTTCACTGCCGATCCCCATCTCGGGCTGCCGACCGTCTACCTGGTCGACGACGAGGACGTGGTGCGCGACGCACTCGCCTGGCTGCTGCGCTCGCGCCGTTTGCTGTCCGAGGGGTTCCCGAGTGCCGAGGCGTTCGAGGCGATGCTCGCCGGCCGCCCGGCGGGCTGGCCGACTTCGCCGAGCTGCCTGCTGCTGGATGTGCGGATGCCCGGCACCAGCGGCCTGGTGCTGTTCGAACGGCTGGTCGAGCGCCGGCTGCTCGACGGGCTGCCGGTGATCTTCCTCACGGGCCACGGCGACGTGCCGACCGCGGTCGCTGCCGTCAAACGCGGCGCCTTCGACTTCGTCGAGAAACCTTTCGCCGACAACGCCCTCGTCGACCGCATCGAGCAGGCCCTGGCCAAGAGCACCACCGCGATCCTGAAGCGGCGCGAGGCCGACGCGGTGGCGCGCCGGCTGTCCGAACTGACCGAGCGCGAGCGCGACGTGATGCGCCTCGTGATCGAGGGCCGCCCGAACAAGCTGATCGCCGACGAACTCGACATCAGCGTGCGCACGGTGGAGGTGCACCGTGCCCGGGTGTTCGAGAAGATGGACGTGCGCTCGGCCGTCGAGCTCGCGAACGTGCTGCGCGCGAACGGCGGCTGAGAGCCCGCCGGCTCGGTGCCGCCGATAATTGCTCGATGGCACTCGGCGAGTTCGACCTGATCGCGCGCTACTTCACACGCGAGCCGCGCCGCGCGGCGGTGGGCGTCGGCGACGACTGCGCGCTGCTCGCGCCGTCCCCCGGCATGCAGCTCGCGACCTCGGTCGACATGCTGGTCGAGGGCCGGCACTTCCTGCCGACCGCGCCGCCCGAACGCATCGGCCACAAGGCGCTGGCGGTGAACCTGAGCGACCTCGCCGCCTGCGGCGCCAAGCCGCTCGCCTTCACGCTGGCACTGGCGCTGCCGCGCATCGACGAGGCGTTCCTGGCCGGCTTCTCGCGCGGGCTGTTCGCCCTCGCCGATGAACACGGCTGCGAGCTGATCGGCGGCGACACCACGCAAGGCCCGCTGAACATCTGCATCGGCGTCTTCGGCGAAGTGCCGCCCGGCGAGGCGCTGCTGCGGGGCGGCGCGCGCCCCGGCGACGACCTGTACGTCAGCGGCACCGTCGGCGACGCCCGGCTGGCGCTCGAGGTGTTTCGCGGTTCGGTCGCCGTCGGCGCCGATGCGTTCGAGCAGGTGCGCCGCGCGATGGAGGTGCCGCAGCCGCGTGTGGCCCTCGGTCTGGCGCTGCGCGGCGTGGCCACGTCGGCGATCGACGTCTCCGATGGGTTGCTCGGCGACCTCTCGCATGTCCTGCGGCGCTCGCGCGTCGGCGCCACCGTGCAGGTCGATGCGGTCCCGCGCAGCGCGGTGCTCGCCGGCCAGGCACCGGCGATGCAGCGGGTGTGCACGCTGGCCGGCGGCGATGACTACGAGCTGCTCTTCACGGCGCCGCCGGAACGGGCAAGCGCAGTCGCGGACGCGGCACGGCGCAGCGGCCTCGCCGTCGCGCGCATCGGCCGCATCGAGGCGGATTCGGGATTGCGCCTGATCGACGCCGCCGGGCAGGCGGTCGACAACGACTTCGGGTCGTTCGACCATTTCCGGTTATGACCGAACCGACGTTGCAGCCGAGCCTGCCCGTTAACCCGCGCCGGCCGACCGTGCGCTTCATGCTGTCGCATCCCGCGCATGCGATCGCACTGGGCTTCGGCAGCGGGCTGTCGCCGGTTGCGCCCGGCACGGTCGGCACGCTGTGGGCCTGGGTCGTCTTCCTCGTGCTGCAGCCATGGATGAACGACCTGCGCTGGTCGCTGCTGCTGGCCGCCGGCGTGGTGGTCGGCTGGTGGGCCTGCACGGTCACCGCGCGAAACCTCGCGACGGCCGATCCGAGCGCGATCGTCTGGGACGAGATCCTCGCGTTCTGGGCCGTGTTGTGGCTGGTGATGCCGGCTGGCTGGCCTGCCCAACTCGCGGCTTTCCTTCTGTTTCGGCTGTTCGATGCGGTGAAGCGGGGCCCGGTGGGCTGGGCCGACGGTTTGTTCAAGCTGAAACGCGGCCAGCCGATCGGCTGGGCACAAGGTTTCGGCGTGCTGTTCGACGACGTCGTCGCCGCGCTGCTGACGCTGCTCGTCATCGCGTTGTGGAGATGGTTGTGAACGAACTGGATGTCACGCTCGCCGCCGAGGTCGACACGCTCGCCACCGCGTTGAAGTCGCGCGGCTGGATGCTCGCGACCGCGGAGTCGTGTACCGGCGGATTGATCGCGGCGGCCTGCACGTCGCTGGCCGGTTCGAGCGAGTGGTTCGAACGCGGCATCGTGACCTACTCGAACGAAGCCAAGCAGGAGCTGCTCGGCGTTGCGGCCGACCTGATTGCGCAGCACGGCGCCGTCAGTGCGGAAGTCGCGCGTGCGATGGCCGAGGGCGCTATCACGCGATCGCGGGCGACGCTCGCGGTGTCGGCCACCGGCATCGCCGGGCCCGGCGGCGGATCGGCTGCCAAGCCGGTCGGCACCGTCTGGCTCGGCCTGGCGATCCGCGGCGAGCCCGCGACGGCCACGCTGCTGCAGCTCGAAGGCGACCGTGCGTCGATCCGCCGCCAAACGCTCGCGTCGGCGCTGCGCCTGCTCAACGACCGGCTCGCCGAAGACTGACATGGCCCTCCTGCTCGCCACTTCGCTCGAGGACGACGAACTCGCCCAGTGGGCGGCCCTGCTGCGTGCGGCTCTGCCGGAAGAAACCGTCGTCACCGACCGCGCCGACTGCGATCCGGATCGCATCGACGTTGCGGTGATCAGCGGCCCGCGCCGAGGCGCGCTGCAAGGCCTGCCGTCGCTGCGCTTCATCCAGTCCACCTGGGCCGGCGTGGAACGGCTGGTGAACGACCCGACGATTCCCGCCGAGGTGCCGCTCGCCCGCATGGTCGACCCTGCCATGAGCGATGCGATGGCCGAGACGGCGCTGTGGGCCGTGCTGAGCCTGCATCGTGGCTATTTCGACTACGCGGACAAGCAGCGCGCACATCAATGGGCGCCGCACCCGCAGCGGCGGGCCGACGAAGTGAGCGTCGCCGTGCTGGGGCTCGGGCAGATCGGCACGGCGGTGGCGCAGAGGATCGCGGCACAGGGCTATCGCGTGATCGGCTGGAGCCGTCGCGAGACGCGGGTGCCTGGCGTCGACACGCGGCACGCCGACACCGCATTGCCATCGGTTCTGACCGACGCCGACATCGTCGTCAACCTGCTGCCGCTGACGCCGGCCACTCGGGGCTTCTTCGACAAACACCGCTTCGCGCAGATGCGCGCCCGGGCCAGCCTCGTGAACCTCGCGCGCGGTGGCCACGTCGTCGACGCCGACCTGCTGGACGCACTGGCAAACGGCCGGCTCGATCGGGCGGTGCTGGACGTGTTCAACGCCGAACCGCTGCCGCCGGAACATGTCTTCTGGTCGCACCCGAAGGTCACCGTGCTGCCACACGTCGCCGCATCGACCGACCCGCGCAGCGCGGCGGCCATCGTCGCGGCCAACGTGCGCCGCTTCCGCGAAGGCCGCGAGCCGTTGAACCTCGTCGACCGCTCGCGCGGGTACTGACTACGCGCCCAGCGCCAGCCGCTGCACGACGGTGCGTCCGCGCGCGCTGCCGGGTGCGACCGCCGTGCACTGCGCGGTCATCAGAACCAGCCGCTTGAGCCCGTCCCACGGTTCGAGCGGCCAGTCGGGGTGCTTGAGCCCCTTCACGAGCCCGTCGCAGACCTGGGCGGCGTGCAGCAGCTGCGCCAGCGCGTTGTCGGTGAAAAGCGGCACGGCGCGTTCGAACAGGCGCTCCTTCACGCCCCAGACCCGCGCCTCGCGCAGCGCCATCGGCAGCGGCTTGCCCGCGTTGATCGCGTCCTTCACGCGCTTGAGCGCACGGATGTCTTCGGCCAGCGTCCAGTGCACCAGCACGGCGGCCTCGCCCTCGGCCTGCAGCCCGTCGAGCATGCGCAGCGCGCGCGCGACCTGCCCCGCGAGCACCGCCTCGCCGAGCTTGAAGACGTCGTAGCGGGCGACGTTGAGCACCGCCGATTCGATCTGCTCGAAAGCGAGTTCGCCCTGCGGATACAGCAGCGCGAGCTTCTGGATTTCCTGGTGCGCGGCCAGCAGGTTGCCTTCCACGCGGTCGGCGAAGAAGGCCAGCGTCTGCTGCCCCGCTTCGCCGCCCTGCACGCGCTGTCCCTGCGCGGCGAGGCGCTGTGCGATCCAGGCCGGCAGCGCCTTGCGCTCGATCGGGTCGATGCGGATCGTGACACCGGCCGCGTCGAGCGCGGTGAACCAGGCACCCGCCTGCTGCTGCCGGTCGAGCCGGGGCAGCTGGATGACGGTGACCACGTCGTCCGACAGCGTCTGCGCATAACGCTGCAGCGCCTCGGACCCCTCCTTGCCGGGTTTGCCCGACGGAATGCGGATCTCGATCAGCTGCTTGTCTGCGAACAGGCTCATTGCCTGCGCGGCGCCGAGCAGCGCGCTCCAGTTGAAATGGGCGCCGGTGACGCTGTGCACCTGGCGTTCGGTGTGCCCGGCGGCGCGTGCGGCGGCGCGGATCGCGTCCCCCGCTTCCTGGGCCAGCAGCGGCTCGTCGCCCCACACCGTGTACAGCGGGCGCAGCCCCTTCTGCAGATGCGCGGCCAGCTGTTCGAGGCGCACCTGCATCAGAGGGTCCGCACGGCGGCGAGGCGCCGCATCACCTGGCTGACGATGTCGCGCTGCATGATTCGAAACAGCAGCGCTTCCTCCTGCTCCTTGGCGAGCGCGAGGCTTTCGCTGTAGCTCATGTCGCGGCTCAGCGCGATCTCGGTCGGCGGGATCAGCTCCTTGCCGCCGGCCGTGCGCAGCCGGAAGTTGAGCCGCGCGCGCAGCTGCAGCTCGCGCACCTGGCCCGCGGCCGTGCTCGCGACGACGCTGCGTTCGCGCGCGTCGCTGAGCGCTTCGAGCACGACCTGGGCCTGCCCCGCCGACTCGACGACCTGCGTGTCACGGCTCGCGTCGATGTGCATGCGCAGTTCGTCGGCCAGCGGCGAACGCGATTCGAACCCGCTCAGCGCGATCGTGCGGAACGCCAGGTCCGGCGAGCGCCGCAGCTCGAAGCCACAGCCGGCGAGCGCGGCGGCGGCGGCCGTCAACAGCATGCGCCGATGAAGTCCGTGCATGCCGTGTTCAGACCACCACGTTGATCAGCTGCCGCCCCGGCGGCATGATGATCTTCTTCACCGGCCGACCCTCGGAGAACTTCGCGAGTTCGGGGCTCGCGAGCGCGGCCGCTTCGATCGCCGCCTTGGCGGCACCGGCCGGCACCGTGACCGAGCCGCGCAGCTTGCCGTTGACCTGCAGCACGTACTCGATCTCGTCCTGCAGCAGCGCCGCGACGTCGACCTTGGGCCAGGGCGCATCGAGCAGGTCGCCATGCACCTCGACATAGCCGAGTTCGTGCCACAGCACGTGCGTGATGTGCGGCGCGGCCGGGTACAGCGTGCGCAGCAGGATGCCGACCCCTTCGCGCAGCGCCGCGGCGTCGGCGGCGCCGTCGCCGAGCTTCGCCCCTTCGAGCGCGTTCAGCAGCTTCATCGCGCCGGAGACGACGGTGTTGTACTGCAGCCGGTCGTAGTCGTGGCTGACCTGGCGCAGCAGTCCATGCACCTCGCGGCGCAGGTCTTTCGCACCGGCGCTGAGCCCGTCGAGCGGAAGGCCGGCGCGGCGAATGCGCTCGGCATGCCTGGCGCCGAAGCCCCACAGCCGGCGCAGATAGCGGAACGAGCCTTCGGCGCCGGAGTCGGACCAGGCCGCGCTCTGGTCCGGCGGGCCGGCGAACATCGTGAACAGCCGCGCCGTATCGGCACCGAACTTCGCGATGATGTCGCGCGGCTCGACGACGTTGTTCTTCGACTTCGACATCTTCTCGATGCCGCCGAGCATCACCGGCCGGCCGTCCTCACGCGCCGTCGCGCCGACCGGGTGGCCCTTGTCGTCGTAGCGGATGTCGACTTCGCTCGGGTAGAACCAGCGCTTCTTGCCCGCTTCGTCTTCCCGGTAGAACGACTCGTTGAGCAGCATGCCCTGCGTGAACAGCTTGGTGAACGGCTCGTCGAACTTCACGAGGCCGAGGTCGCGCATCGCCTTGGTCCAGAAGCGCGCGTACAGCAGGTGCAGCACCGCATGCTCGATGCCGCCGATGTACTGGTCCATCGGCATCCAGTAGTCGTTGCGCGCGTCGACCATCGCGTCTTGGTTGTCCGGGCAGCAGTAGCGCATGTAGTACCAGGCCGAGTCGACGAAGGTGTCCATCGTGTCGGTCTCGCGCCGCGCCGGCGCGCCGCACTTCGGACAGGCCACGTCGAGGAACCCGTGGTTCTTGTTCAGCGGGTTGCCGGAGCCGTCGGGGATCAGGTCCTCGGGCAGCAGCACCGGCAGGTCCTTCTCCGGCACCGGCACGTCGCCGCAGGCCGCGCAGTGGATGATCGGGATCGGTGTGCCCCAGTAGCGCTGGCGGCTCACGCCCCAGTCGCGCAGCCGCCAGGTCGTCTTCTTCTCGCCGAGGCCCTTGTGCGCGAGCGCCGCGGCCACCGCGTCGACCGCGACCTGATAGACGAGGCCGCTGAAGTTGTCGGAGTTGATCGTGATGCCGCGCTGCTTGTCGGCGTACCAGTCCTGCCAGTGGTCGTAGCTGAAATGCTCGCCGTCGATCGTGATGACTTGCAGGATGTCGATGCCGTACTTCTTCGCGAATGCGAAGTCGCGCTCGTCGTGGGCCGGCACGCCCATCACGGCGCCGTCGCCGTAGCCCATCAGCACGTAGTTGCCGACCCAGACCTCGATCTTTTCGCTGGTGATCGGGTGATGCACGAACAAGCCGGTCGGAACGCCTTCCTTCTCCTTCAGCGCGAGCTCGGCCTCGGTCGTGCCGCCCTTCGCGCACTGTTCGACGAACGCGGCGACCGTGGGGTTCGCGGCGGCGGCGTGGATCGCCAGCGGATGTTCCGGGGCGACCGCGCAGAACGTCACGCCCATGATCGTGTCGGCGCGGGTCGTGAAGACCCACATGCGGCCGTCCTGGATCAGCAGGCCGCCGGCATCGCGGATATCGTGCGTGAAGGCGAAGCGCACACCTGCACTCTTGCCGATCCAGTGCTCCTGCATCAGCCGCACGCGCTCGGGCCAGCCGTGCAGGTAGTTCGGGTTGTGCGGGTCCGCCACGTTGGCCAGCAGTTCGTCGGCGTACTGTGTGATCGCGAGGTAGTAGCCCGGGATCTCGCGCCGCTCCACCGGTGCACCGCTGCGCCAGCCCTTGCCGTCGACCACCTGTTCGTTGGCCAGCACCGTCTGGTCGATCGGGTCCCAGTTGACGACCTGCGTCTTCTTGTACGCGAGGCCCTTCTCGAGCAGCTTCAGGAAGAACCACTGGTTCCATTTGTAATACGCCGGGTCGCAGGTGGCAATCTCGCGCGACCAGTCGAACGCGAGGCCGAGCGGCTGCATCTGCGCCTTCATGTCGGCGATGTTGTCGCGGGTCCACTTCGCCGGCGCGATCCGGTTGTCGATCGCCGCGTTCTCGGCCGGCAGGCCGAAGGCGTCCCAGCCCATCGGCATCAGGACGTTGTAGCCCTTCATGCGCAGGTAGCGCGCCATCATGTCGTTGATGGTGTAGTTGCGCACGTGCCCCATGTGCAGCTTGCCGCTCGGGTACGGCAGCATCGAGCACGCATAGAACTTCGGCTTGCCGGCGTCTTCGCCGACGCGGTAGGCGTCGCGGTCGTTCCACGCGGCCTGCGCGGCACGTTCGATCTCGTCGGGTTTGAAGTCTGGGTTCATGGGGGAGCGGCCGCGGGTCGGGCCTCGAAGGAGTCGGCCGATTATAGGAATCGGACCGCGCTCGCGGCGCGCGCAACCCCGCTACTTCTGCGGTGCCGCGGCGGGCTCGGCGACGAAGCCAATGCGGCTCAAGCCGGCCTTTTGCACCACGCCGATCAGCTCCGCCACCCGCCCGTACGGCACGGTCTTGTCGGCACGCAGTTGCACTTCGGTCTGCGGGTTCTTCTTCGCCGCCTCGCCGATGCGCACGGCGAACGCGGCGGCATCGACCGCCTGCTCGCCGAAATACAGCTGGCCGGACGGGTCGATCGCCACCACGACGAACGCCGGCGTGTCGGCCGGCTGCGCCGCGTCGGTCTGCGGCAGGTTCAGCTTGAGGCTGGACGTCATCAGCGGCGCGGTGATCATGAAGATGATCAGCAGCACCAGCATCACGTCGATCAGCGGCGTCATGTTGATGTCGCTCATCGGCCGCGGGCCGGTGCTGCGCTCGAGACGTCCGAAGGCCATCGGCTTCAGGGCTGCCGAGCGGAGACTGCGGCGTCGCCGATCATTTCGCGCAGGTCGTGCGCAAAACCTTCGAGCTCGGCTTCGCAGGCGCCGACGCGCTTGCCGAAAATGTTGTAGGCGAGCACCGCGGGGATCGCCACCGCGAGCCCGGCCGCGGTCATCACCAGCGCCTCGCCCACCGGGCCCGACACCCGCTCGATGGTGATCGAGCCTGCCGCGGAGATGCTCGCCAGCGCATGGTAGATGCCCCACACCGTGCCGAAGAGGCCGATGAACGGCGCGGTGCTGCCGATCGAGGCGAGCAGCACCTGGCCGTACTGCAGCTGGCCCAGCACGCCGTGCAGCGCGTCGCGCAGGCGCCGGGTCAGCTGCGAGTCGACGTGGCCGCGAGCTTCCAGCGTGTTCAGGCTCGGTGTCGCCGTGGCAGCGAGAAGCAGCGGCTGGAGCACGCTCTCGCGGTCGAAAGCGGCCAGCTGTTCTCGCCCGGCCGCGAGGTCCGAGGCGGCCCAGAACGCCGGAACCGCACGCGCGATGTCGGCGCGCACGCGCCGCAGCAGCCAACCCTTCCAGAAGATCACGACCCAGGCGCTGACGGACATCAGCAACAGCAAGGCCGCCACGCTGCGGATGATCGCGTCGCCCTGTTCCCAGAAATGCTGGAAGCCGCTCATTGGAGCCCCTCGTCCGACGAGTACGTCGGCCGGTCCCCCGAGGGAACGCGGGCCGGCTTGGGAGCGGCCCGGCGCTCGGCCCGCACAAGGCAGGTTGACACCGGATGTCTCATCGCTGGCCCTTCTTGTTCGCCGTTATCCGAGCCCGAGAACCTCGTTCATGCCGTACAGCCCGTTCGCCTTGTCGGCCAGAAAACGTGCCGCGCGCAAGCTGCCTTGTGCGTAGGTGACGCGGCTCGAGCTCTTGTGGGTGATCTCGATGCGCTCGCCGGTGCCGGCGAACAGCACCGTGTGGTCGCCGACGATGTCGCCGCCGCGGATCGTCGCGAAACCGATCGTCGACGGGTCGCGTTCGCCGGTCACGCCTTCGCGGCCGTAGACTGCGCAGTCCTTCAGGTCGCGGCCCAAGGCGTGCGCGACGACCCCGCCCATCGCGAGCGCGGTGCCGCTGGGCGCATCGACCTTGTGCCGGTGGTGGGCCTCGATCACCTCGATGTCGTAGCCGTGGCTCAGCGCGCGCGCGGCGGTGTCGAGCAGTTGCAGCACCACGTTGACGCCGACGCTCATGTTCGGCGCCATCACGATCGCGATGTGGCGGGCATGCTCGGCGATCTGGTCCTTTTGAACGTCGCTGAAGCCGGTGGTGCCGATCACCGCCTTCACGCCGAATTCGCGGCAGGCGGCCAGATGCGCAAGCGTGCCTTCGGGTCGCGTGAAGTCGATCAGCACGTCCGCGCCGGTCAATGCCGACTCGAGATCGGCCGTGATCGCGACGCCGCTCGCCCGGCCCAGAAACGCCGCCGCGTCTTGTCCGATGGCCGGTCTGCCGGCGGCGGCGAGCGCTCCGGCGAGCGCCATGCCGTCGTCGGCCAGCACGGCCTCGATCAGCATGCGGCCCATGCGCCCGGAGGCGCCGGCGATCGCAATGCGCAACGGCGCCATGTCAGCGGGGTTCGAGCGGGGGATAGGTGCGCCGGGGGGCAGACGGCGCTTGCGCAGGCGCAGGCGGCTTGTCGGGCACCGGCAGGGCGCTGAGCTCCTCGTCGGTCAGCGCCAGCGGCGGCGCATCGCGCGAGGTCTTGAAGGTGTCGATCGAAGCAACGAACTCGCGCTCGGTCGGCAGCTCGCCGCCGGTGTCGATGCTCTTCAGCACCTCGCCGTCGAAGTGCACGATGATGCTGCGGCGCTGCGGCTCGGCGCCCTGGCGGCGAATCGTGAACACGTAGTCCCAGCGGTCGGCGTGGAACACGTCGGTCAGCAGCGGCGAGCCGAGGATGTCGCGCACCTGGTTGCGGCTCATTCCCGGTTTGACCGCCGCCGCCTGCTCCTGGGTGACGACGTTGCCTTGCACCACCTCCAGCTTGTAGGGCGTGATGATGCCGAGCAGATTGTCCGACGACTGCAGCGACTGGCAGCCGGCCAGTGCGGCAAGCGACGCGGCGATGATGGGAAGCGAGCGCATGGTGACGAAACGGGAACGCCGGCAGCGGGCGCCAACCTCGATATGATGGAACGATTCTAGCGGGTGGGCTGATCCGCCCGCCCGGCTCGGGAGACGCCATGACACACGCCGACGAACTCAAGAGCAGCGGCCTGAAAGCCACGCTGCCGCGCATCAAGATCCTCGAGGTGTTCCAGAAGACCTCGCAGCGCCACATGACGGCGGAGGACGTGTTCAAGGTACTGCTGTCCGAGGGCTCCGACGTCGGCTTGGCGACCGTTTACCGCGTGCTGATGCAGTTCGAGCAAGCCGGCATTCTGTCGCGCAACCACTTCGAAACCGGCAAGTCGGTGTTCGAGCTCAACGAAGGCAAACACCACGACCACCTGGTCTGCATGGACTGCGGGCGGGTCGAGGAGTTCTTCGACGCCGAGATCGAGAAGCGCCAGAGGTCCATTGCGCAGACCCGAGGCTTCGAACTGCAGGAGCACTCGCTGTCGCTGTACGCCGCCTGCACGAAGAAGAACTGCCCGCATCGCCACGCGAAGTAAGCCCAAGGCTCGTCCTTCATGCTGGAACCCCCTCCCGGAGGGGGCCGGGGGAGCACCACATACGGCCGCAGGCGATGGGGAAGCCCTATTCGGGCTTCCCCATCGCCTTCTGGTGTCGCTCGATGAACTCGCGATAGGTGTCGATGCCGCGCAGCTGCAGGATCGTGTTGCGCACGGCCGCTTCGACGAGCACCGCGAGGTTGCGGCCGGCGTCGACGGCAATCACCACCTTGCGCACCGGCACGTCGAGGATGTCTTCGTACAGCGGCTCGTAGGGCAGTCGCTCGAACTCCCGCTCCAGCGTTTCTTTGCGCACCAGGTGCACGATCAGCTTGAGCCGCATCTTCCGGCGCACCGCCGTCTCGCCGAAGATCGCCTTGATGTCCAACAGGCCGATTCCGCGCACCTCGAGCAGGTTCAACAGCAGTTCGGGGCAGCGTCCGTCGAGCGAGGTCTGCGACACGCGGTACAGATCGACCGCGTCGTCGGCGACGAGCCCATGGCCGCGCGAGATCAGCTCCAGCCCCAGTTCGCTCTTGCCGAGGCCCGACTCACCGGTCAGCAGCACACCGATGCCGAGAATGTCCATGAACACCCCGTGCCGTGTCGTGCGCTCGGCGAAGAGCTGGCCGAGATAGCCCCGCACGACGTCGATGACGTGGCCGGCCGACTCTTCGGTGACGAACAACGGAATGTCGGCGCGGTCGCACATCGCGACCAGCTTGTCGGGCGGGGTCTGCGCGTCTGCGACGATCAGCACCGGCGGCTCCAGGGTCACGATGCGCGAGATGCGGCGCTCGATGACCTCGGGCGTCGACTGGCCGAGATAGGCCACTTCGCGCCGGCCGACGATCTGCACGCGGTACGGGTGGATGTAGTTCAGGTAGCCGACGAGGTCGGCGGCCGACTGCGCGTTGCGCACGGCCGCTTCGTCGAACCGCCGCTCGGGATGCGCATGGCCGGCGATCCACTCCCAGCGCAAGGCCGGGCGGTGTTCTTCGAACAGCGCCTCGGCGCTGATGACGGTCGGTTTCACCGCTCGACCCTTCCCGCGGCGCGCGGCAAAGCGGCGGCGGATGCCGCGGTCAAGCCACGGACTTCAGTGGTTCCCAATTCGAGATCAGCTCGTGCACCTTGGCTGCATCGCCTTCGGTCTTCAGCCGTTCGCGCAGTTCCCGGTCGCTGAGCATTTCCGCGATTTCGGAGAGGATTTCGAGGTGCCGCTGGGTCGCCGCCTCGGGCACCAGCAGGAAAATCAGCAGGCTCACCGGTTCGTCGTCCGGCGCGTCGAAAGGAATCGGCTGCTGCACGCGCAGCACCGCGGCCAGCGGGTTCTTCAGGCCCTTGATGCGGCCGTGCGGAATGGCCACGCCATGGCCCAGTCCGGTGGACCCCAGGCGCTCGCGCGCGAACAGGTTGTCGGTGACGGTGGCGCGCGCGATGGTGTGCTGGTTTTCGAACAGCAACCCGGCGTGCTCGAACGCGCGCTTCTTGCTGGTGGCGTCCACTTCGACCAGCACGTTGCTGGCAGGCAGGATGGCGGCGAGACGGTTCATCGGTAGGTCCAAGCGCCAGCGTCAGCCTGTTGGGCTTTACCGGTCGCTCGCATGGAGCCTGAATAACGGATTATAGAAAGGGGCAGTTTGCCAAGCGAAAATGCGCCCCAGCGTGTCGAGGGATTGTGCACGGGGTGCTGCGATGCAGCAACTTCTTGGCCCCCCCGGCTCGCGGGGTTGTGCGATATGCAACAAAAAGCGGCCCGCAGGCCGCTTGGAGGCGTTCCAGCCCGCCATGGTCACATCGCGACGCCGTCGATTCGCTTGGCCGCCACGTGATGGTGGTCATTGAGTTTGTCCTTGTGACGAACCACCTGGCGGTCCAGTTTGTCCATCAGCTGGTCGATCGCGGCGTACAGGTCTTCGTGCGCGTTCTCGACGAAGATGTCCTTGCCCTTCACATGCACCGTGACTTCCGCCTTTTGGCGGCGCTCCTTCTCCTTGAGCTTTTCCACTGACAGCAGCACGTTGATGTCCACCACCTGGTCGAAGTGACGCGTCACTCGGTCCAGTTTCGTGAGCACGTACTCACGCAAGGCCGGCGTGACTTCGAGATGGTGACCGCTGATCGTCAGATTCATGGGTACTCCTTTCACAGGGGGGTGAGGGAACCGGGGAAGAAGGAGGCGGGAAGAGGGCAACAGCCGCAGGCTCGACGCGAGGTCGTTGGGCCCAGTGTGCACGCGATCCCCCCTCGTGACAAGCGGATGACATTGCCCCACGGCGGCCTTCGGTTCCCCGTGTTTTCGCCACCGCCGCAATGCCATAATTTCGGTCTTTGCGAGACTCGGAGTTTCGATTTGGACGCGCCCCCTGCTCGGTGACCGTCCGCTCCATGCACGGTTGCGCCACGCGCAGCCCGCGCCCGGAGTGAGGCGGTCCGAGAGAACCCGTTTTCACCCCAGGCCCGAACGCGCCGGCGCGTTCGTCTTGCTGGAGCCCCCATGCTGAATGTCTTCACGCTGGCCAACGGCCGGCTGTTTCAGGAAGAAATCGAAAGCCTCGATGCGTTGGCCGACGTGAAGCCGGTGTGGGTCGACCTCGAAGCGCCGACGCCGGAGGAAAAGGGCTGGATCGCGCAGCACTTCGGCGTCACGATTCCCGAGGACGCGGTCGACGACGACCTCGAGGAGTCCTCGCGCTTCTACGAAGAAGACAGCGGCGAGCTGCACATCCGCTCCGACTTCCTGATCGACGACGGCGAAACGCCGCGCAATGTGCGCGTCGCCTTCATCCTGTTTCGCAACGTGCTGTTTTCCGTGCACGACGAAGACCTGCCGGTGTTCCGGCTGCTGCGCCTGCGCGCACGGCGCATCCCGGCGCTGATCGACGACGCGAAGGACGTGCTGCTCAAGCTTTACGACGCCGATGCCGAGTACAGCGCCGACGCGCTCGAAGGCATCTACGATTCGCTCGAGGCGGTCAGCAACCGCGTGCTGAAGCAGAACGTGAACGACGAGATCGCCGGCGAGGCGCTGTCGGCCATCGCGCGCGAGGAGGACCTGAACGGCCGGATCCGGCGCAACGTGATGGACACGCGCCGTGCCGTCAGCTTCATGATGCGCAGCCGCCTGCTGAACGCCGAGCAGTTCGAGGAAGCGCGGCAGATCATGCGCGACATCGATTCGCTGGACAGCCACACGACGTTTCTGTTCGACAAGATCAACTTCCTGATGAATGCCACGGTCGGTTTCATCAACATCAACCAGAACAACATCATCAAGATCTTCTCGGTCGCGAGCGTGGCGCTGCTGCCGCCGACCTTGATCGCCAGCATTTACGGCATGAATTTCCGCGTGATGCCCGAACTCGACTGGAGCCTCGGGTACCCGTTCGCGCTGGCGCTGATGCTCGCGTCGGTGGCGGCGCCGTTCATCTACTTTCGGCGCAAGGGCTGGCTGCGCTGACGGTCTCCACGTTCGGCGTACGTGCGCCGGCGACCGAACAGGCGCTTTCCAGTTATCAATGAGCCCCCCCCAATCGGACCGGTCGGCCGCGTGCGCGGCGGACCGGGGAAGAAAGATGGCTGCACAGCGCCCCGCAGCGAAGAGGGAGGGAGGAGGGAGGAGGAGAACCGCTCCGGGATTTCAACCGGCGATGCCGGCAGGCTGTGCAACGCAAAAAACCAGGCGACGCATTCCAACGCCGCATCATGTTCGACGCAAAACCGGCGGTCGAGTTCCCAGGGGCGCGACATTCGCACGATCGTGCGGCAAAAAACTGTAAGCAAGCTTTGGACTCGTCCCGCTAAATTTCGCTTGCCGACCAGGCGCAGGCTACGGGCACGGCGAAAACCTTGGCCGGGGCAGGGTTGGAAAGCGTCGCTTGCGGCACACTGTCGGGTGAGCCCTGAGTGCTGCAAGTCTCGGCAAACGCCGAACCAACGGCACTGTCACGGCCGGCGACTAAAATCGATACAACCCGCGAAGGCAGTCACCATGCTTTACCCTGAACTTTTCAAGCAACTCGAAGCCGTGCGCTGGAGCATGGACAAGGACATTCCTTGGGACCGCTTCGACGCGAGCCTGCTGTCCGACGAGCAGGCGCAGACGATCAAGATGAACGCGATCACCGAGTGGGCCGCGCTGCCGGCCACCGAGATGTTCCTGCGCGACAACCGCGACGACAGCGACTTTTCGGCGTTCATGAGTGTCTGGTTCTTCGAGGAGCAGAAACATTCGCTCGTGCTGATGGAGTACCTGCGGCGCTTTCGGCCCGAGCTCGTGCCCACCGAAGCGGAGCTGCACGCGATCCGCTTCGAGTTCGATCCCGCGCCGGCGCTCGAAACGCTGATGCTGCACTTCTGCGGCGAGATCCGGCTGAACCACTGGTACCGCCGCGCCGCCGAATGGCACAGCGAACCGGTCATCAAGGCGATCTACGAGACGCTGGCCCGCGACGAGGCGCGCCACGGCGGCGCCTACCTGCGCTACATGAAGCGGGCGTTGCAGAAATTCGGCGACGAGGCGAAAGCCGCCTTCGCGAAGGTCGGCGTTCTGATGGCCAGCGCCCGGCGCACCGCCCAGGCCCTGCACCCGACGAACCTGCACGTCAACGAGAAGCTGTTTCCGCGCGACACGATTCAAAGCCGCTTACCGGACCCGAGCTGGCTCGAGCAGTGGCTGGACAAGCAGATCCAGTTCGATGCCGTCTGGGAGGGCAAGGTCGTCGAACGCATCCTGCACAACCTGAGCCTGCTGATGGAGCGCAGCTTCGCCAGCGTGCAGGAGCTGAACCGCTTCCGCAAGGAAGTCGCTGCCACGGTGGCTGCCGCGGCCAAGGGCCCGCAGCCCGGCGCTTCACAGGCCTGATCCGCGGCCGGCGCCTCCTCTTCACGGCCCGCCTCGAGCGGGCCGTTTCACGACCGCATGTTCAGTTCGGCTTCACCGCCGGGCGCTGCTGCTCGGCCCTGCGGTCGGCGACGATGCGCTGCGCGCTCGGCCGCTCGCCGATCAGCTGCGCGTACGGCTTCCACGGGATGCCGGCGGCCGCCATCAGGTCGTCGCCGTAGACGATCTTGGTGGTGAGCGACACCAGCGGGAGGCTGACGAACGCCGCGCAGTCGGCCTGCGTGAAGGTCTCGCCGGCGACGTAGGGCGAAAACGCCGCGAGCCGCTTGAAGCCGGCGAGGTTGCGGTCGAGCAGCTTGCGCACGCGCGCCGCGTTGCCCTCGCTGATGTCGCCGCCGAAAAACGCCTTCGGGTAGAGCTCGCGTACCACGAGTTCGAGGTGCAGGTCGATGAAGGTGGTCAGCTCGCGCACCTTGCCGGCCTGCCACGGGTCGGCCGGCAGCAGCGGCGGGTTCGGGTAGGCGGCCTCGATGTAGTCGACGATCGCCTGGCTTTCGCACATCGTGCCGTGTTCGGTCCGGATGAAGGGGATCTTCGCGAGCGGCGAGGCCGCGAGCACGGCCTCGTCCCGGCGGCCGGTCTTGACGTGCTCTTCGGCGAACGGCACGCCCTTCTCGAGCAGCACCATCTTGACCTTGTTGTAGTAGTTCGACACCGAAAAGCCGCACAGCGTGATCATTGTCGTCTCCTTGAAGGCCGGCCGAGTCTACGCAGGCGCCCTGGGGATCGCTGCCGCCCAGGCGACAATGCGCGGGACCATGCCGACCTTTCTCGACAAGCTGTGCCCGCGCGCCGAACTGGCCGGGCGCATCGCCGCGATGCCGAAGCCGATCGTGTTCACGAACGGTGTGTTCGACATCCTGCACCGTGGCCATGTCAGCTACCTGGCGCAGGCACGCGAGCTGGGCGCGAGCCTCGTCGTCGGGCTCAACAGCGATGCTTCGGCGCGCTTGCTCGGCAAGGGCCCGGACCGCCCGCTCAACCGGGAGACCGACCGCGCCTGCGTGCTCGCGGCGCTGGAAAGCGTGAGCGTGGTGACGCTGTTCGACGAGCCGACGCCGGTGGAACTGCTCAAGCTCGTGCAGCCACAGCTCTACGTGAAGGGCGGCGACTACGACATCGAGACACTCGAAGAAACCCGCTGCGTGCGCAGCTGGGGCGGCGACGCGCGCGCGCTGCCTTTCGTCGACGGTTACTCGACCACGTCGCTGGTGCGCCGCATCCGCGGCTGACGGCGCCCGGCGATGGCTTCGGCCACCGCCGCGCACAACAGCCC
>DATKCI010000334.1:0-7170 GCA_035513255.1 Piscinibacter sp.
GCGAACGCCGGGGTCCACTCGTGGAGCCGAGACGGGGCTGCCAGTGGACCCCGGCTTTCGCCGGGGTGACGACGTGAGGGTGGGCTTCGATGACTCGTTCCCATCGCCTCTCCGCGGATCGGTGCAGCGACCTCCATCCAGGGAGAGACTGACCGATGAATCCTTCCTCACTTCGCCGCGCGGCCACCGCACTCGCCTTGTTGGCCACCGTCACGGCCGGCTTCTCCCAAACCTCGCTCCCGAAAGCCGAGCCGCGCAACGTGCCCGAGACCTTCTTCGGCACCACCGTCGACGACCCCTATCGCCACTTCGAGGACACCAAGGCGCCCGACGTGGCCGCCTGGATGAAGGCGCACAGCGAGCACGCGCATGCCACCTTGCGCCGCATCGCCGGCCGCGATGCCTTGCGCGCGAAGATCGAGCAGTTCGACGCCAGCGCGCCGGCACGCGTGACGGGCGTGGAGCGCACCCGCGGCGAGCGCTACTTCTACCAGCGCCGCGGCGCGAAGGAAGACCAGTTCAAGCTCTACATGCGCCAGGGCCTGGGCGGCGACGAGAAGCTGCTGTTCGACCCCGAGACGCTGAAGGCGTCGACCGGCAAGCCGCACGCGATCAACTACTTCTCGCCATCGCCGGACGGCAAGCTGGTGGCCATCGGCGTGTCGGCCGCCGGCTCGGAAGACGCGTCGCTGCGCATCCTCGACACGGCCAGCGGCCGCCAGATCGGCCCGGAGATTTCGCGTGCCCAGTTCGCGGGCCCGAGCTGGACGCCCGATGGCGGCGAGCTGTTCTTCAGCCGCCTGCAGGAACTCAAGCCCGGCATGCCGGGGACCGACAAGTACCAGCGCAGCACCGTCGTCGCGATGAAGCCCGGCGACGACGAGAAGGCGCTGCGCACGGTGATGCGTGCCGGCGCCGACCTCGGCATCCCGGCCACCGAGTTCCCGTACTTCGACGTGCAGCCCGACGGGCGCGTGGTCGCCTATGTCAGCGACGGCGTGTCGCCCGACTTCCGCGCGCTGCACACCACGCTGGCCCAGCTGCGCGCCGGCAAGCCCGAATGGAAGCCGCTGGTCGAACGCGAGGACCGCGTGACCGCGCTGGCACTGCACGGCGATCAGGTGTATGCGCTCAGCTTCCGCGATGCGCCGCGCTACAAGCTGCTGGCCGGCAAGCTCGACGATTTCTCCACCGCGAAGGCGCGGGTGCTGGTGCCCGAGAGCCAGCGCGTGCTGACCGGCATCGCCGCCGTGGCCGATGCGCTGTACGTCGAGCAGCGCGACGGCAACGTCAAGCGCCTGTTCAAGCTGGCCTACACCGGCGCGGCCTCGCCGAAGGAAGTGGCACTGCCGGTGGCGGGCGCGTTCAAGTTCGCCGGCCTGCGGCCCGAGCTGCCCGGCGTGATGCTCGACTTGCAGGGCTGGACGCGCTCGCGCCAGATCTACACGGTGGCGCCGAACGGCAAAGTGAGCGACTCCGGGCTGCAGCCGATCGGCCCCTTCGACGCGCCCACCGACATCGTCGCCGGCGAAGTGATAGTGAAGAGCCACGATGGTGCGATGGTGCCGATGTCGATCATCCACAAGAAGGGCGTCAAGCTCGACGGCAACAACCCGGTGCTGCTGTACGGCTACGCTTCCTACGGCATCACCGAGGAGCCGTGGTTCAGCTACAGCCGCCTCGCCTGGATGGAGGCCGGCGGCGTGTTCGCGGTGGCCAACCCGCGCGGCAGCGGCGTGTTCGGCCGGCAGTGGCACGAGGCCGGGCGGCAGGCCACGAAGCCCAACACCTGGAAAGACTTCATCGCCTGCGCCGAGTACCTGATCGAGAAGAAGTGGACGCAGCCGTCGCGGTTGGGCATCTGGGGAGGCAGCGCCGGCGGCATCCTGGTCGGCCGCGCGATGACCGAGCGCCCCAAGCTGTTCGCCGCCGTCGTGCCGTCGGTCGGCGCGCTCGACATGCTGCGCATGGAGACCACGCCGAACGGCGTGCCGAACATCCCGGAGTTCGGCACCCGCACCAACGAAGCGGGCTTTCGGTCGCTGCTGGCAATGAGCACCTACCACCAGGTCAAGGACGGCACGAAGTACCCGGCGGTCCTGCTGACGCACGGCGTCAACGATCCGCGTGTCGAGGTCTGGCACACGACGAAGGCCGGTGCCCGCCTGATCGCGGCCAGCACCTCCGGCAAGCCGGTGCTGCTGCGCCTGAACTACGACGCCGGCCACGGCGTGGGCAACACCAAGTCGCAGACGTTCGACGAGGTGGCCGACGTCTATGCGTTCATGCTGTGGCAGATGGGCGTGAAGGGCTACGAGCTGAAGCAGCCTTGAGCATCAAGCGCCGTCGATCTCGAACGCCTCGGGCTGGCGGCCGTCGACGTCGGTGAAGCCGCACTCGCGCGCGAGGTCGGCGACGAGGTGGACCGTGCCGCTCTTGGTCAGCACGGCGGGATCTGCCGCCAGCGCGGCCACCGCGCGGCCCAGGTAACGGGGCGACTCGGTGCGAGCGAGCGCCGGCCGCTCGCGCCAATGCGCTTCGTCGGTCTTGTGCCCCGCCAGCACGAGCTCGGTGCGCATCCAGCCCGGCGACACCGCGAGCGACGCGACCCCCGCGGCACCCAGCTCGAGCGCGACGCCTCGGCCCGCGCCGCGGCTCGCGCCGGTCTTGGAAGAACCCGAAGCGCTGCGGGCCAGAAACTCCGTCGGCGTGAGGCCGCACAGCGCGCGGAACTCGTTGACCAGGTGCGACTGGTCGTAGAAGCCGCTGTCTACCGCCAGGTCCGGCGAAGGAACAGCCGCTCGTTCGGCGTCGGTGTCGGCATGCGGCGACTTTACCTGCCGGGTGGCGCCGATCGAAGGCCTTGGAAACGATCGCAATGTGGACATCCCGCATCTGCGGAGGCGACGCCATGAACGAGAGGCCCTGACGGCCCGCGCGATGTGGACATCCCTCATGCCTCTTCGTGATGTCCACAGTGGACGGCGGCAATCCCTGATGCGGCCATCCACAATTTTGCCGGCGCCCCCCGGTACAGACAATCGCCGCCGCCCGCACTGCTGGGTGCGCGCGCATTCACTACAACTTCACTGGGGACTCCAAATGAACAGATTCATTCCATTTGTCTTGACCGCGGTCGGCACGGTCGCGATCCCGGCCATGGCCAACGCCCAAGTCACCGTCTTCGGCGTCATCGATCTTGCGGGCCGCATGGTCAAGAACGAAGGAGTCGGCTCGGTCACGTCGCTCGCGAGCGGCGAAGGCCTGACGAGCCGCTTCGGCGTGCGGGGCAGCGAAGACCTCGGAGGCGGGCTGAGCGCGGGCTTCCATCTGGAGTCGACGGTGCACGCCGATGCGGGTGGTGCCGGCACCGGCTCGCAATTCTGGGACCGTCGCTCGACCGTGAGCCTCGCGAGCAAGTCGCTCGGCGAGTTGCGGCTGGGCCGCGACTTCAGCCCGACGTATTCGAACTGGGGCCGCTACGACCCGTTCGGCTTCGTGGGCCTGGGCCGCTCGGGCACCTTCATCTCGGGTGGCCCCTCCGGTCCGATCAAGTCGGCCTTCGGCACCGGTCCGAACACGCTGGTCCGCTCCAGCAACGGCGTGCAGTACCTGCTGCCGGCGGGCTTGAACGGACTGCAGGGCGGCGTGTTCGTTGCGCCGGGCGAGGGCGGCACGGCCGCGGCGGGGCTGGACAAGTTCTTCGGCGTTCGCCTGGGCTACGGCACGGCCAACTATGAAGTCTCCGCCGCCACGGCCACCACGCAAAACGACCTGACCGGCAACGAGAAGTTCAAGGACAACGTGATCGGTGGCTTCTTCAAGTTCGGCGGCACGAAGGTCTCCGCGGCGTGGCGGCAGTTCAAGATCCTGTCGGCGAAGCAGACGAACCTGCTCGTGGGCGTGACGATGCCGGCCGGCCCGGGCGCCGTGAAGCTCTCGTACAACCAGGCCAAGCTCAGCGGCTCGGCAGACGGTGTCGACATCGGAGGAAACGGTGCCGGCCAACTGGCCGCGGGCTACGTCTACAACCTGTCCAAGCGCTCGTCGCTGTATGCGACCGCTTCGCGCGTGAGCAACGACGGGACCTCGAAGTACACGCTCGCCGGCGGTGCACCCGGCATCGTCGCCGGCGGGAGTTCCTCCGGCTTCGAGGTTGGCATGACGCACAGCTTCTGAGCGTTCGAGGCGGGGCCGGTCGTTCCGTCAGCGTGCCGTGTCGAAATCGTAGCCGCGCGCTGCGGCCTCGATCGCGGCGGCCGTGGCGGCCGGCCGTTCCATCGGGAACAGGTGGCTGCCGTCGAGCATCATGATTCGCCCCTGAGTCACTTGCTGCGTCAGCGCCATGCCGACCTGCTTCATCTCCTCGGACCCGCGCCCGCCGATGAAAGCCACCGGGCACTTCAGCGGGTGGCGGCGCAGCAGGCGGTCGAGGTTGTCGGGCAGCGTGTTGTAGATCGCCGTTTCGATGTCCCGGTCGAAGCTCAGCACCCGCTCGCCGTCGTCGTCGTGCGTGCAGTGGTCCACGTAGTCGTGCAGCACACGTTCGTCCCAGTGGGCGAACGCCTTCTTGTGGCGGAAGTGCTCGAGCACCGCATCGCGCGACGGCCAGCGGTTCTTGCGCTTGCGGCTCACGCGCCCTGGCGAGATCGAGCCGACGAGCTGCGTGCGCTTCATCGCGCCCAGCGCCGTCGCCTTCCAGCCGCCCAGCAGCGGCGCATCGAGCAGCAGCACGCCACGTGCGAGCGCGGGGTGGCGGGCCGCGCACATCAGGCTCAGGAAGCCGCCGAGCGAGTGGCCGACCAGGAAGGCGGGTTCGCCGCGTGCCTCGACTTCGCGCTGCACCAGGTCGTGCAACTGTTGCACCAGGTGGCGCCAGTTGTCGGTCACCGGATGGTCGGGATGGTGACCGAACTTGTCGACCGCCTTCACGACGAAGCCGCGCGAACGCAGGTCCTTGAAGAGCACGCCGTAGGTGGCGGCGGGGAAGCTGTTGGCGTGGGAGAAGACGATGAGGGACATGGGAAGCCTGTCGGTCGCGGAGTCACGTTGCGCGCGGAGGATGACACATCGAGGATGCGCCGGTCTCGGGGCATGCCCCACGGGTATGCGAATTGCTGGGGTCTTGTAGTGCCGACAAAGGCGCGATCTTTTGGTGGACAACCTTACCGAGGGGAAAGACATGAGACTTCCTTGCAAATCAGCGTTGGCGGCCGCATCGCTGTGCGCGTTTGCCGTCGCTCCCGCCCACGCCCTGCTCGTAGCGACAGGACTGGATTGCAACAACGACAACGTCATGGAGACCGGCTTTGAGCCGGACGCGCTCGCATGCTCGGGCGCCTGGGAAGGCAACGTCACGCCGCAGCAGGCCGACGTCGAAGCGCAACTGGCGCTCGACTTTGCGCCCTTCGTCGGCGCCGGTGCCGACTTCTCGTTCGTCGGCAAGAGCGACGATGCCGACAACGGCCCCTTCACATCGAATCCGATGGACACCACCGGCACGCTGAACTTCGATGTGCCGATCACCGGGTTCTTCGCGGTTGCGCTGAAGGCCGGCGACGCGTTCAGCGTCTACCTGTTCGACGGCGGCGTTGCCGGCTTGACCAGCATCGACTACTCGACGCTCGGCGTCAGCGTCAATCAGGACGGGCAGGCGCAGGACCTGTCGCACGCGACGCTGATTTCGGTCGGGCCCTTCGCCGCGCCGATCCCCGAGCCCGAGACCTACGCGCTGATGCTGGCGGGGTTGGGCGTCGTCGGGTTCGTGGCGCGCCGCCGCAAGCGCTGAAACCGCTTTGCACTGGAGCGGGCGCCGATCGGATCGCGGCGCCCGTGGCCGGGCACGTCTGGCGGGCGGAACTTGCCGAACTTTGCCGCAACCGGAAACTTTTGCGGCCGAACTGCTCGCGTCGGCCCACGGCGACTGGGGCCTAATCGACCGGCTCGTCCCGGGTTCAGCCGGCGGCCATCAGAATGCGGGCTCCTCGTCCTGCACCTCTGAAGAACCCATGGCCCTTTCCCGCTTTCCCATCACACGCAAGTGGCCCGCCCGTTTCCCCGACCGCATCCAGCTCTATTCGCTGCCCACGCCGAACGGCGTCAAGGTGTCGATCATGCTGGAAGAAACCGGGCTGCCGTACGAACCGCATCTGGTGCGCTTCGACACGAAGGACCAGCTGTCGCCGGAGTTCCTCTCGCTCAGCCCGAACAACAAGATCCCTGCGATCCTCGACCCGAACGGCCCGGATGGAAAGCCGCTCGCCTTGTTCGAGTCCGGCGCGATCCTGATCTACCTCGCCGACAAGTCCAAGCAGCTGATGCCGCTCGACGCGGCCGGCCGCTACGAAACGATCCAGTGGGTGATGTTCCAGATGGGCGGCATCGGGCCGATGTTCGGCCAGGTGGGCTTCTTCCACAAGTTCGCCGGCAAGGACTATGAAGACAAACGCCCGCGCGACCGTTACATCGCCGAATCGAAGCGGCTTCTGGGGGTGCTGAACCAGCGGCTGGCCGAGCGCGCCTGGATCATGGGCGACGTCTACACGATCGCCGACATCGCGAGCTTTCCGTGGATCAATAACCTGATTGGCTTCTACGGGGCCGGCGACCTGGTCGGCATCGCGGACTTCCCGCATGTCACGCGGGCGCTGCAGGCGTTTCTGGCACGCCCGGCCGTCGTGAAGGGGCTCAACATCCCGGAGCGCCCGAAGGCGGACTGAGCCGCCGCCTCGCACCGCGTCAAGGCACGTGGGTCAGCACCTCGATGCGGTGGCCGTCGAGGTCCAGGAACATCGCGCCGAAGTAGGTCGGGCCGATGCCGGGCCGTTCGCGTGGGGTGAACACGTCCGTCGCCGAAGCGGCCATCGCCGCGGCGTGGACCGCCGCCACGTCGGCGCGCGATGCGGCATCGAACGTGAGATGCATGCCGCGCTCAGTGACGTGCTCTTGTGCAGCGACGGCGTAGAGATAGAACGACCACTGCGACGGCGTGCCGAACGACGCTTCGGCGCCGGTGTCGCGCTGCAACGTCATGCGCAGCGGGGCCAGCGCACGCTGGTAGAAGTCCACGGATTCGGCATAGCGGTTCGTGCCGAGCGAAACATGGTTGATCAACGCAATCTCCTCAGGTAAACCAGCGGGCCGCCTACTCGGCGGTGACGTTGCTGCCGC
>DATKCI010000335.1:0-5192 GCA_035513255.1 Piscinibacter sp.
GCTGCGCTGGGTGGACGAGTGGGGCGATGCGGATGGGGACGGTTTCGTCGAGTACGCCCGGCGCAGCGACGAAGGGCTGGTGCAGCAGGGCTGGAAGGATTCGCACGACTCTATCTTCCATGCCGACGGCACGCCGGCCGAGGCGCCGATCGCGCTGTGTGAGGTGCAGGGCTACGTGTACGAGGGCAAGCAGGCCGTTGCGGAAGTTGCGCGCCGCATGGGCGACGCCGCGCTGGCGCAGGAGCTGGAGCAGCAGGCGCGCCAGCTGCGCGAGCGCTTTGACGCTGCCTTCTGGTGCGAGGAGATCGGCAGCTATGCCATCGCGCTGGACGGCCACAAGCGCCAGTGCAAGGTGCCGTCCTCGAACGCCGGCCACACGCTGTGGAGCGGCATCGCGTCGCCCGAGCACGCGCAGCGCATCATCGACGCCCTGTTGGGCCACGAGTTCTTCAGCGGCTGGGGCATCCGCACCATCGCGAGCGGCGTGTCCGGCTACAACCCGATGTCGTACCACAACGGCTCGATCTGGCCGCACGACAACGCGCTGATCGCCGCGGGCATGGCGCGCTACGGCCGCACGGAAGCCGCGATGGAGCTGCTCTCGGCCACGTTCGATGCCAGCCTGCACTTCGACGCGCACCGCCTGCCTGAGTTGTTCTGCGGCTTTGCGCGCCGCTCGGGCGCCGGCCCGACGCTCTACCCGGTGGCCTGCTCGCCGCAGTCCTGGGCCGCCGCCGCCGCGTTCGGCATGCTGCAGGCCTGCCTGGGCCTGGAGCTGCACACGGAGCAGGGCGAGATCGTCCTGCAAAGGCCGCGGCTGCCGCCCTTCATCGACTGGATTCGCATCTCGCGGCTCGGCGCGCCGGGGCCCAGCGCCGACCTGCTGCTGCAGCGCTACGAGCGCAACGTGGGGATCGAAGTCGTGCGCAAGGACGCGGATGTGCGCGTCACGGTTGTTGCGTAGGGGCTCCCGCGTCGCGTCAGGCGGTACCCGGCAGCGGCTCATACTGTGACGGTCGTCGCTTGCGACGACTCCGCTTCGCTTCCCTCGGCCTGGGGACGGCGCCGTGGAGCTCGCTGCGCGCCCTGAGGCCGCTTCGCTCGGACAGCCACGGCGAGCATGAAACGTAGCGCGCTGCGCGCACCCGTCCCCAGGCCGAGCCGCTGCGCCGCCACAGAAATCGCCGCTGCCGGGTACCGCCTGACGCTCAGGTGCCATTGAGGCACGCCCACCGGTGGCGCGCCAAGACTGTGGCTGCAAAGCCGCGTGCGGTTGGGCTGTGTCACTCAATCACGCGTAGATACTGTTATCCAAGTCAAGCGCCATGAAGGGCGGGATTGAAGGGTTTGCCTGATTTCAGGATGGCGTAGGCGATCTCCACCATCTTGCGCATCACGGCGCCGATGATCAGCATGTTGGGCTTGCCGGCTGTTGCCAGGCGGTGGGCGAATGCTTTGCCCCAGGCGGTTTTGGTCATGGCCACCACGGCGGGGAAGTACAGCGTTGCGCGCAGCCTGCTGTCGCCTTTCTTTGACATGCACGGCTTGCCCCGCACGCTGGTGCCTGACTCGCGATGTCGCACGTCCAGTCCGCTGAAGGCCACGGCCTGCCTGGTCGTTGCGAACCGCATGTCGCCCCCGTAGTGACTGAGCAGCATGGCGGTTGAGACATCACCCACTCCAGGGATGGTCTGCAACAGCCGGCTTTGCTCCTTCAGGGTCGGGTCTTGGTCAATGTGGTTGTTGATCTGCTTTTCGATCTCCTTGATTTGCTTGTCCAGGTGCGCCAGCACCTGCTCGATGCTGTGCAGCACCTGCGGCTGGGAGGCGACGTCCTTGCGGTTGAGCTCCTGGGTGCGAAGCCCAATCAACGCATCTCGCCTGCGCACCAGGGCCCTGAGCGCGCGAACGGCCTGCGAAGGGGCTTGCCAGCGCGCGGGGTGCCGCTCGGCGCAGAACCGTGCGATCACTCGTGCATCGGCCTTGTCGGTCTTGCTGCGCGCGCCCAGTGACGCACCGAAGGACTTGATGTGAGCGGGATTCACAACGCTGACCTGGAAGCCAGCGTCGGCCAGGAATTCAGCGAACTCCTCCCAGTACGCACCGGTGGCCTCCATGCAGATGTGAGCGGTGGTCACACCATGCTTGGCCAGCCAGGCCACCAACTCCTCAAAGCCCTTGCGGCTGTTGGCAACGACCTTGTCGCGGAACTTGCCGTCCGGTCGCAGCAGCGCTACATCCAGCTTGGCTTTCGAGACATCCACGCCAACTGGGGCCAAATCTTTCTCCTGTTCCATCTTGATCAACCTTGTAAATGCGGGCTCCGGCAGGGCCGGGCTAAAAGATACTGTCCGATCTTTGGAGACGGACAAGAGAAAAAGAAGCGGGTGCCGCTGGATCTACGCCACAGGTTCGATGACCAAAGGGTGGGCACGGCGTACACCCGCTTCGAACGGGTTTCCCCGAACTGCTTAAGTCTAAAACGCAAGCCCCCGAGGCCGCGCCCAGGGTTGCCCACCGCGTCGGTCGGTTCGTCGCAAGCGCCGACCGACGCCGTGGACAACCCGCCAACAGGATTGGCGATCGGTTCAGAATTCAGGATTGGACAATACAAGGGTGGGCACCTGTGCCCACCAGCGATTCGCCGGCATGGTCACCGGTGGGCACAGGTGCCCACCCTTCTATGACTCGTTGATTGTCAAGTGTCGGTTGGTCGTCTTTCTCGATCCGGCGTGACGGTTGTGATGGCGGGTCTTCAGTTTGTTCCGACCGAAGCCGGAATCACCTTCTATCCGCACGAGCCTCAATGCTCGGTGCCCTATGCTGCATGCGCTGTTTGCGCTTCGAAACCCCTTTGCAAGAAGCCCCATCTACATGAGACGGTTTGTCGTAAACCCAGGGTGGGCGCGGGCTTCTTGACCATCACTGTCGTCAGTCCTTCTCGTTGATTGCAGTTGTCCTTTTTCCTGGTCAGCGGCTGTTCATGCTTTCTTGAAGACTGCTCCTGCAGGCACGAGGCCCTCATGCAGGTAGCGCCACAGCGCCACCAGCAGCTTGCGCGCCAGCGCGACGATGCCAATGCGCCGACTGCGCTTGGAGCCTGTGCTGCCGAAGCGACGCTGGTACCACTGGCTCAGCGCGCTGCTCGGCTGCCAGCGCAGCCACAGCCACGACAGCTCCACCATGGCCGTTCGCACTCTGCGGTTGCCCGCACCGCTGATGCCCTGCTCGCGCTGGCTGTCGCCGCTGCAGTAGGGCGTGGGCGTGAGCCCGGCCAGCGCTCCGAGCTGGCGCCGGTTGGCGATCTGGCGCCAACCGAAGATCTCCGAGCACAGCACCCAGGGCGTGTGCACCCCCAGGGCGCGCAGGCGCATCAGCAGGCGCTTGGAGGCGCTGTGTTCATTGCCCGGGTCGGCCAGCTCGGCGCAGCGCTGCTGCTCCAGCCCGCGCAGTTGCTCGCCCAGCAGCTCGCGGCGCTGCCACATCCGGGCGATCTCCGCTGCCAGTTGCTCGGGCAGCGCCTGGCCGTCCCAGCAGCAAAGCTGCGCCAGTTGCCGCTCAAAGCCAGGCCTGAGTTCCAGCCGCAGGCCCTGGGTGGCCAGCAGGGAGCCAATGCGGTTACCCAGCGCGTTGCGCTCCTTCATCAGCCGCTCGCGCTCGCGGTGCACCCGCCGGTGGTCCTCGTCCTGGCGGCTGGGCACCCGCAGCTCGTGCCAGACATCGCGTTCGCCCTGGCAGGCGCGCACCAGAAGGTTCATCAGCTTGTGTACGTCCACCCGATCGGTCTTCACGCGCTTGGCGCGCTGCGTCACCTCGATGCTGGCCGAGTCGATCACGCGGTTGTGCACCCCGATGCTCAGCAGCCAGCGATGGATCCAGAAGCCGTCCCGGCCGGCCTCGTAGCAGCTGAACACGGGCGCCTCGGGCGGCAGGCCGAACCTGGCTTTGAACAGGGCGATCTGCCCCTGCACCCCGGCTCGGTCGCCCGCGGTCAGCGCAACCTGGCGTCGCTTGGTACTGCCGGCCGCGCCGAACAGCAGCAGCCATTTGCCGTTGCTCAACTCCATGGCCATGTACAGAGCTGCGGCGACGTTGTACGCTTGAATGGCTCGGGTCGTTTCCATATCGGCTCCTTTCGTTAAAGTCACCAATCAACGATAGGCCGATTCGGCCCGAGTCATAGCATCTACGCGGGTTTCTACTTCGCTCGCGCGAAATCCCACCACGGCAATCGGCCCCGCAGGCTCAGCACTTCGCCGCACCGGTCGGGCTCGTAGCCGGGCAGGCCGGCCAGCCGTGTGCGCCATAGGGGGCTGCGCAGTGTTGCCAGCAACGCCTGCACGGGCGGTTGCTCCAGCGCCGCCTTGAGGCACACCAGGTAGTAGTCTTCCTTGAGCAGCGGCACGAAGTCCAGCCCGCGCGACCGTGCCGCCGCCTCGATGCCCAGGCCCGCGTCGGCCGCGCCCGATGCGACGGCCTGCGCGACGGCGGCATGCGAGGGTTCGGTGTCGGCGTAGCCGTCGATGGCCGCCGGCAGGAGGCCCGCCTGGGCGAGCAGTTCGTCGAGCAGCACGCGCGTGCCGGTGCCCAACGCGCGGTTCACGAAGCGGGCGCGGGCGCGTGGGAGATCCGCCAGCGTGTTCAGCCCCAGGGGATTGCCCGGCGCGACGATCAGCCCCTGCGTCCGCTGCGCGAACCCGATCAGCTTGTGGCGCCCGGGTTGCAGCAGGTGCTGGTACGCCTGCTGCGCGAGCGTGCCGGGCCCGGGCAGGCGCGGCGTGTGAAAGCCCGCCATCACGCAGCGGCCCTCGTTGAGCGCGCTGATCGCATCGACGCTGCCGCAAAAGCGCACATCCAGGTGCAGGCCCGCGCCGGCGGCCGCTTGTTCGCGCAATGCCGCCAGCGCGTCGTCGTGGCTGGCGAAGAGGACCAACACGTGGGCGTCATCGTCGAAGGCCACGGCGAAAACGCGTTCCAGGTCCGCGTGCAGGGCCTCGATCTGCGGGGCGAGGCGCGCCTGGGCCTGGCGTTCGGCCCACAGCAGCTTGTCGCCGAACTCCGACAGGCGCGCGGGCTGCCCCTTGTCCCAGACGATGAGCGTGTGGCCCAGTTCCGCCTCCCAGCGCTTGAGCTCGCCCCACACATGGCGGTACGACAGGCCCATGGCCTTGGCCGCGCCGGAAATGGAGCCA
>DATKCI010000336.1:0-5817 GCA_035513255.1 Piscinibacter sp.
GCCGAAGCCCGGCTGGTCTTTTTAGGAGCCGAGGCGGAGGCGGACCTCATTGTTCCCTCACCACGTCTTTGGCCGCTTTGTCGAAGCGCACGCCGATCAGGCGCGGATGCCGCAGCTTGTTGTGCTTCGTCCATTCGATGAAGGACACCTGGACGACGATCTGCGGCCGCACCCAGTGCGCGCGCAACTTGGGAAGGGCATGGAATTTAGTGAATGGCGATTTAACGATTTCGAGATTGTCGAGACGCTGTCGAAGATCGAGCAACAGTTTCGTGTCGAAGCCCGTGCCGATTTTCCCGGCGAACACGAAGTCGTCTTCTTCGTAGTATCCAACCAACAATGCGCCGAGGCCGACGCGCGAACCCTGGGGATCGGTGAACCCGCCGACCACCAGCTCCTGCGAGCACTCGACCTTCAGCTTCAGCCACTGCTTCGAGCGGCGGTGCTCGTACGGCGACCCTGTCCGCTTGGCGATGACGCCTTCCCATCCTTCGCGCCGCGCGCGCTCCCAGGCGTCTTCGTCTTTGACAAGCGCGACGCGCCGCATCGGCGCCGTGAACGGCAATGACTTCAGCAGCGCCCGGCGATCCTCCAGCGGCAGGTCGGTGACCTTCTTGCCGTTGAGCCAGAGGACGTCGAAGACGTGGTAGCCGCTGGTGCCGTCCCACGCCACTTCGCCGTCGAGGATCGCATCCTTCACCGGCAATGCCGCCACGGCCGCGGCGACCGAAGGGAGGTGTTGGGGTAACCGGTTGCGCGAAAACAGCTCGACGTTGCTGCCACGCTTGTAGGCGAGCAGCCGGATGCCGTCGAACTTGCGCTCGTACAACCAGCCCGGCCCCAAGGAGCGCTCCTCGGTCAGGGTCGCGGCCATCGGTTCGAGCCACTCGGGCATCCGCTCAGCCACGACTTATTATGCGGGAACTCCCGGTAACGACGGTGCCTGCACCGTACGCACTACGTTCGAAAGGCTTTCATCGGATCGACGGCGGCGGCGCGGCGGGCGGGGAGCAGGCTGGCCATCGCGGCACTCGTGAGCAGGACGGCAATGACCGTGGCGATGGTCAGCGGATCGAAGACCTCAACCCCGAACAATTGGTTTCGAATCAAGCGTCCGAGTGCAAGAGCGGCGATCACACCGGCCACGACGCCAATGCCTGCGAGCATCAGGGCTTTGCCGACAATGCTGCGCAGCACGTCGGCGGCGCGCGCGCCGAGAGCCATGCGAATGCCAATCTCCTTGGATTGCTGCGCCACCGTGTAGCTCATCACGCCGAAGATCCCTGTCGCCGACAACGCGAGAGCCACGGCGGCGAACAGCGTCAGGAGCGACGTGTAAAACCGCGGCCGGGCGATCGAACGCGACACCATCTCGTCCAGCGGCATCACGTCGGCGATCGGTAGGTTCGCGTCGAGGGCGCGGATCTGTTCGCGCGCCGCCGGCGCGAGCGCCAGCGGATCGCCCTGCGTGCGCACGATCATCCGCACCGTGCGGCTGGTCCGCTGCGCATAGGGCGTGAACATCTGCGGCACCGCCGGCTGCCCGGGATTGCGCTGCAGCACGTCGCCCACCACGCCGACCACCTCGCGCGGTCCACCCGACAGGACTCGCCTGCCGATCGGATCCTGGTCCGGGAACCAGCGCTTGACGGCGGCTTCGTTCAACAGCACCACCGGCGGCGCCTTGGCGTGGTCGAGCTCGGTGAACAGGCGGCCGCGCTGGAGCGGCGTGCCGATGGCGCGGAAGTAGTCGGGGGTCACCGCGGCGACCGCGATCTCCTGGTTCACGTCCGGCGGCGGTGGCGGCGCGCCTTCGACCGCGAAGTCGTTCAGCCCGCCGAGCCCGCCAAGCGGCAGCACCGTGCCCGACGCGACCGCGGTCACGCCGGGCAGCGCGCGCAGGCGCTCCTCGATCTGGCTGACGCGGTTCCGGATCGGATCCCCGCCCGCGTAGCGCTCGCCCTGGAAGGTCACTCGCAGCGCGAGGGCGCCGTCGGGACGGAACCCCGGATCGACCCGCGTGAGTTCCACGAAGCTGCGGATCAGCAGCCCCGACCCCGTGAGCAGGATCACCGCCAGCGCCATCTCGCCGACGACCAGCGCCGACCGCAGGCGATGCGCCGTTCGTCCGCCGCCGGCGGCGCGTCCGCTCTCCTGAAGTCCACTCAGGAGATGTTCGTTGGTGGCCTGCAGCGCCGGCACCATGCCGAACACGAGGCCGGTCAGGAGCGCGGCGCCGAGCGTGAAGAGTGCCACGGTGCTGTCGAGCCCGATCTCATCAAGCCGCGGCAGATCGGCGGGCCGCGCGGCGATCAGCGCTTCGGTGCTCGCATACGCAATCATCAGGCCGAGGACGCCGCCGGCCAGGCCCAGGACCATCGCTTCGGTGATCAACTGGCGCACCAGCCGCGCGCGGCCGGCGCCGATGGCGGCGCGAACCGCCAGCTCGCCGTGCCGGGCCGACCCGCGCGCCAGCAGCAGATTGGCCACATTCGCGCACGCCACCAGCAGCACGAACCCCACGGCGCCGAGCAGCACCAGCAGCGGCCGTTGCACGTCGCCGACGATCATTTCCCTCAGCGGCGTGCTCGTGAACGTCAGGCCGCCGTTGCTGTCTGGAAAGGTCGTCTGCAGGTGATCGCCGATGCGGCGCAGATCGGCTTCAACCGCCGGTGCGCTGATGCCCGCCCTGGCGCGGCCGATCGTGGCCAGGAACTCGGATCGACGCCCTCGCGCCGTTCCGGCGTCAAAGGTGTCGTTGTATTCGAGCGGAATGAAGATCTCCGCTGGATACGGCAGCTGCGCCTCGGCCGGGAGCACGCCGACGATGGTGTACGACCGGCCGCCGAGCGTGAGCGATCGGCCGAGCGCCGTGGCCGCCGCGCCGAACATCCGCTGCCACAATCCCTGGCTCAGGATGGCGACGTTGGCGCGGCCGGCGCGGTTTTCCTCGGGAAGAAACGTGCGCCCGACGGCGACGTCGAATCCGAGAAAGTCGAACAGGCCCGCACTCACCAGGCCAGTCGTCATCTCCTGCGGCTCGCCGATGCCCGTCAGCGTCTGCGGCGCGACGTCGAACGCCTCGATCTGTTCGAATACCCGCGCGTCCTGCCGCACGCTCATGTAGTCGGGCGCCGAAAATCCCGCGTACTTCGTGCCATCGGGATACAGCATTTGCAGGTGGTGCAGGCGATCGGCGTCGCGGTAGGGCAGCGACTCGAGCAGCACGCCATGCACCACGCTGAAGATGGCGCTATTGGCGCCGATGCCGAGCGCCAGCGTCAGCAGCGCTGCCGCGGTAAACGCCGGCGTGCGGCGCAGCATGCGGAAGGCGTAGCCGACATCCTGCCGCAGCTCGGTCAGAAATTCCGTTCGTTGCATGTGTCGTTTCCGTCGTTCGTTGATGGCGACGCATTCCTGCCGCGCGCCCTCGTAGTCACCGAATCGCTCGAGCGCCAGCCGGCGCGCCCGTTCGGGCGTCTCGCCCTGCTCGACGAGCTCGCGCACCCGCATCTCGACGTGAAAGGCCAGCTCGGCTTCGACGTCGGCGGCCGGTTCGAGGCCGAAGAGCCGCCTGAAGCGCGTCCACCTCGCCATCGTCTACCTACTTCAGCGCCGGCGTGTCGAGTGCGGCGAATACGGCGGCGGCATAGCGGCGCCAGTGATCGGTTTCGACGCGCAGCTGCGCGCGGCCGCTGCGGGTGAGCGCGTAGAACTTGGCCTGTCGGTTGTTTTCCGAGGCGCCCCAGGTCGCGGCAATCCAGCCGCGTTCTTCGAGGCGGTGCAGGGCGGGGTAGAGCGTGCCCTCGCCGATGGCGAGCGCATCGCCGGTGGCCTGCTGAATCCAGCGCGCCACGGCGTAGCCGTGCGCGGGGCCCCGGCTCACCGCCTGCAGGATCAGCAGGTCGAGCGTGCCCCGCAGGATTTCGGGAAGGGCGGTCGCGCGTGCTCCCATCGGATTTCAAGGGGAGCATACGATCACTCCCTTCGAAACACAATGGGGCCACCGATTCACACCGAGTAGACGCCGATTAATCAGTGCCTAATCGGTGCGATCACTCCTACGAGCTCGCCGCAACCTTGTAGAATTCAGCGAATGGATTGTCCCCGTTGCCGCCAGGCGATGGAGGTGCACATGCTCGATGGCCACCTCGGTCGCGACGTCGAGGTCGATCTCTGCGAACCGTGCCAGTCGCTGTGGTTCGACGGCAAAGAAAACCTGCAACTCACGCCTGGCAGCATTCTCGAGCTGTTTCGCGCCATCGGCGAACATGTCCGCAAGCCCGAGCTGCGCGACGGCGAGCTGGTGAAGTGTCCGCGCTGCAAGGCCGGCCTGCGGCGCACCAAGGACATGCAGCGCAACACCCGGTTCGAGTATTTCCGCTGCCCCAACGATCACGGCCGGTTGACGGCGTTCTTCGACTTTCTGAAGGAGAAGGATTTCATCCGGCCGCTGACGCCGCAGCAGATCGCCGACCTGCGCAAGAACATCAAGATCGTCAACTGCTCGAACTGCGGCGGGCCGGTCGATCTGGCCAAGGGCTCGGCCTGCGCGCATTGCGGCTCGCCGCTGTCGATGCTCGACATGGACCAGGCCGAGCGCCTGGTGGCGCAGTTGCGCGTCGCCGACCGCGGCAGCAAGACGGTCGATCCCGCCCTGCCGCTCGCCCTGGCACGGGCGCGCGCCGAGACGGAGTCGGCGTTCAAAGGCCTGCCGGGTCATGACCCGTGGGCCCGGGAGGGATGGTCGATGGGTCTGGTCGGCGCCGGTCTTACCGAATTGATGCGGCTCCTCAAGCGCGATAGTTGATTCCCCTTCGCTAGCGCTACAATCCGCCGATGGGCATCGCAGACTTCTTCAAGGGCGAACTGATCGACGTCATCGAGTGGACCGATGACTCTCGAGACACGCTGTCGTACCGCTTCCCGGATGACGACAAGGCGATCAAGAACGGCGCGCAGCTGATCGTCCGTGAGTCGCAGGTCGCGCAGTTCGTCTATCTCGGCGCGTTCGGCGACCTGTTCACGCCGGGCAAGCACACGCTGACCACCGAGAACATCCCGATTCTTACCAAACTGGCCTCATGGAAGTACGGCTTCAATTCGCCGTTCAAGGCCGACGTCTATTACGTCATCACGCGGCTGTTTACCGGCAACAAGTGGGGCACGTCGAACCCGGTGATGCTGCGCGACAACGACTTCGGCGTGGTCCGCGTGCGCGCGTTCGGCACCTACGACTTCCGGATCGTCGATCCGCCCGCGTTCCTGCGCGAGGTCGCCGGATCCGACCACAACTTCCGGCTCGATGAGTTCGGCGACACCATGCGCTCGCGCATCGTCAGCCTGTTCACCGACGCGATCGCGTCGGCGAAAGTGCCGGTCCTCGACGTCGCGTCGCGCTACACCGAGCTTGGCGAAGCGCTGCTGCCGATGATCAACCCGGCGGTGCGCGCGAAGTACGGACTCGAGGTCACCAGTTTCATCGTCGAGAACGTGTCGGTGCCGCCGGAAGTCGAGCGCGCGCTCGACAAGCGCGCCAGCATGACGGCGATTGGCAATCTCCACGACTACGTGAAGTACCAGATGGCGCAGGGCTTCGAGAAGGGCGGCGCGGGCGCGGGTGCGGCCGGCACGGCCGCCGAACTCGCGGTGGGCTTCGGCATCGCGCAGCAGATGATGCAACAGGGTTTCAGCGGCGGCGCGGCGGCCCCGACGGTCGCACCGGAACTGCTGGGGCCGGCCGATGCGGCGAAAGTGCTCGGCGTGACCGAGGCCGATGTGCTGGCGGTGCTCGCGTCCGGTGAGTTGAAGGGGAAG
>DATKCI010000337.1:0-2821 GCA_035513255.1 Piscinibacter sp.
GCCAACATCCTTCTGAACGTCAACGGCATCGAGGTGATCTACAACCATGTGATCCTCGTGCTGAAGGGCGTGTCGTTGCAGGTGCCCGAGGGCGGCATTGTCGCGCTGCTCGGCGGCAACGGCGCCGGCAAAACGACCACGTTGCGCGCGGTCAGCAACCTGCTGGCCGGCGAGCGCGGCCAAGTCACCAAGGGCTCGATCGAGCTGCGCGGCGAGCGCATCGAGGCGCTGACCACCGCCGAGATGGTCAACCGCGGCGTGATCCAGGTGATGGAGGGACGGCACTGCTTCGGCCACCTGACGATCGAGGAGAACCTGCTGACCGGCGCCTACACGCGCCGCGACGGCAAGGCCGCGGTCGCGCAGACGCTGGAAAAGGTCTATACCTACTTCCCGCGCCTGAAGACGCGCCGCACGTCGCAAGCGGCCTATACGTCCGGCGGCGAGCAGCAGATGTGCGCTGTCGGACGCGCGCTGATGGCGAACCCGAAGATGGTGCTGCTGGACGAGCCGTCGATGGGCCTCGCGCCGCAGATCGTCGAAGAGGTCTTCGAGATCGTGCGCGACCTGAACACGAAGGAGCGGGTCACCTTCCTGCTCGCCGAGCAGAACACCAACATGGCGCTGCGCTATTCCGACTACGGCTACATCATGGAGAACGGCCGCATCGTGATGGATGGCGCCGCCAAGGCGCTGGCCGAAAACGAGGACGTGAAGGAGTTCTACCTCGGCATGGGCGGCGGCGACCGCAAGAGCTTCAAGGACGTGAAAAGCTACAAGCGCCGCAAGCGTTGGCTGTCATGACCCACCCCCGATGCGTCATGGAAAGCTGACATGGACGATTTGTTTGCGCCGCCGCCGTTCAAGCCCGCCGAAGCGCTCGTGCAGCTCAAGCGCAGCTTGCGCGACCTGCGCTTGCTCGCCGAGCGTGGCGACGGCTTCGAGTTGAATGGACTGCGTGTGGTCGAGTTTGGCGTCGACGAGAGCGCGATCACCGTGCGTCTTGCGCGGCGCGCTGCGCGAACGCCCGACTGGGACCGGCTCGTGCTGAAGAGCGGTGCCGACGTGCGCAAATGCGTCGACGACGTGAAGAGGCGACTCGCGCGCTGGACGGAGGAAGACCGATGACACCGGCGTCGCCCGACTACTACGACACGCTGGAAACACGCTCCGTCGACGAGCGCGAAGCGCAGTTGATGGCCGCGCTGCCGCGGCAGATCGCCCATGCCCGCTCGCACGCCGCGGCGTACGGCCAGCTGCTTCGCGACGTGGCGCCGGAGGCCGTGTCGAGCCGCGTCGCGCTCGCCGCGCTGCCGGTCACCCGCAAGGCCGAGCTGCTCGAGCGGCAGAAAGCCGCCCGCCGCGACGGAGGCGATCCGTTCGGCGGGTTCTCTGCCATCGGCTGGCGTCCGCGCAGCGGGGCGCTGCGGGTGTTCGCGTCGCCCGGCCCGATCTATGAGCCCGAAGGCTGCGGCGCCGACTACTGGCGCGCCGCGCGTGCGCTGTTCGCCGCGGGCTTTCGCGCCGGCGACCTCGTGCACAACAGCTTCAGCTACCACCTGACGCCGGCCGGCTCGATGATGGAAACCGCTGCGCATGCGTTGCGCTGCACGGTCTTTCCCGGCGGCGTCGGCAACACCGAGCTGCAGCTGCAGGCGGCCAGCGAGCTGCAGCCGGACGGCTACGTCGGCACGCCGAGCTTTCTGAAGATCCTGCTCGACAAGGCCGCCGAAGCCGGTGTCGCGCTGCCGTCGATGCGCAAGGCACTGGTGTCGGGCGAGGCGTTCCCGGCCAGCCTGCGCGAGTGGCTCGCGGCCCGCGGGATCGTCGGCTACCAGTGTTATGCCACCGCCGACCTCGGCCTCATCGCGTACGAGACCGAGGCGCGAGACGGCATGGTGCTGGACGAGCACGTCATCGTCGAGATCGTGCGACCCGGGACCGGCGATCCGGTGCCCGACGGCGAAGTCGGCGAGATCGTCGTCACCACGCTGAATGCGGACTATCCGCTGATCCGCTTCGGCACCGGCGACCTGTCGGCGGTGCTGCCGGGCCGCTGCCCCACCGGCCGCACGAACACGCGCATCCGCGGCTGGCTCGGCCGCGCGGACCAGACGGCCAAGGTGCGCGGCATGTTCGTCCATCCGTCGCAGGTGGCCGACATCGCGCGACGCCACCCGGAAGTGCGGCGTGCCCGCCTCGTCGTCAACGGCGAGATGGCAAGCGACCGGATGACCCTGCACGTCGAAGTGGCGCAATCGAACGACGGCCTGAGCGAGCGCATCGCCGAGAGCATTCGCGACATCACCAAGCTTCGCGGCGAGGTCGTCCTGAGCGCCCCGGGGACGCTGCCGAACGACGGCAAGGTGATCGAGGACGCACGCAGTTACGAGTAACGAGTAACGCGGCCGCGTTGCTCGCTTACCCGCAGGTTACGTAGTTTCCGCATGGCGCCGTCGGCGGCGCTGCCGACAATTCCTGCGTGCTTCTCGTACACAAAGGACTCTCTGCCATGAAACGTTTGCTGCTCGCCACCGTGGCCGCCTTCGCCGCCTCCGCCGCCGTCGCGGAGTACCCGGAAAAGCCGATCACCATCGTCGTCCCGTTCGCGGCCGGCGGCCCGACCGACAAGGTCGCACGCGACCTGGCTGAATCGCTGCGCAAGCCGCTCGGCGCCACCATCGTGATCGAAAACGTCGGCGGTGCAGGCGGCACGCTCGGCGCCGGCAAGGTAGCGAAGGCCACCCCCGACGGCTACACGCTGCTGCTTGCCCACATCGGCATGTCGACCGCACCGGCGCTGTACCGCAACCTCCAGTTC
>DATKCI010000338.1:0-7787 GCA_035513255.1 Piscinibacter sp.
TGACGGCAAGGGGGGGTGACGGCAAGGGGGGTGACGGTGCAGGGGGGTGACGGTGCGGGTGTCGGCGATGGGTGACGGCAGAGTGGCGCATATGGAATTTGCATCCGCGCTACGCCCTTCGGCCATCAATGGCAAAGCTGCGGCTTTCGCAGTAACCTTGACGCCCCTTCCGATTCGCAAGGTGGTCCCATGGCCGCACGCTCCATCGCCTCGCTGTCGCTCAGCTTCGGCCTCGTGTCGATTCCGGTGAAGGTGTACTCGGCCACCGAAAGTTCGGGGTCGATCAGCTTCAACCTGCTGCACAACTGCGGCTCTCGCGTGAAGCAACAGTACCTGTGCGTGAAGGAAAACGTGCCGGTGGAACGCGCCGACATGATCAAGGGCTACGAGTTCGACAAGGACCGCTACGTGACCTTCACGCCGGCCGAACTGAAGGCGCTGGAAGAGTCGGCCCGCCACACGATCGACATCATCTCGTTCATCCCGCAAAGCGCGGTCGACGCGATCTACTACGACAAGGCCTACTACCTCGCGCCCGACAAGCGCGGCGCCAAGCCGTACCGGCTGCTGCAGGAAGCGATGCGCGAGAGCGGGCGCTGCGCGCTCGCTCGCTGGGTTTGGAAGGGCAAGCAGTACGTGGTGCAGGTGCGCCCGGGTGACGATGGGCTGATCCTGCAGCAGCTGCTCTATGCCGACGAAGTGCGCTCGATGAAGGACCTGGAGATCGAAGGCGCGGACATCCAGAAGCCCGAGCTGCAGCTGGCGCTGCAGTTGATCGACCAGATCTCCGCCGACACCTACGACGCGTCCGAGTTCCAGGACGATGAAAAGCAGCGCGTGCTCGCCGCGATCGACGAGAAGATCGCCGGCAAGGCCATCGTCGTCGCCGAGCAGGCCAGCGAACCCGCGGGCGGCCAGATCATCGACCTCACCGAAGCACTGCGTGCGAGCCTTGCGGGCCGCAAGCCGGCCGCAAAGACCGCACCGGCCCCCGCCGTGGAAGCGGTGAAGGAGCGCAAGGGCGCCAAGCGCGCCGCCGCGGCGCCCGCGCCCGAAGCGGCGCCCGCGCCCGAAGCGGCGCCGGCGCGCGCACGCGCGCGCAAGTGACGGCCGGCCGCGGATGCAGACGTTCAGCCTGCGCGAGCTGCAGTCGATGCTGGGCATCTCGCGGGCCGTCATCAGCGGCCTGATCGCCTCGGGTTTCGTCACGCCTAGCCGCGGCGCGCGGCGCGAATACCGCTTCACGTTCCAGGACGTCGTGCTGCTGCGCACCGCGCACGGCCTGCAGGCGGCGCAGATCCCGCCGCGCAAGATCGTGCGCTCGCTGCAGCGGCTGCGCGCCACGCTGCCGGGCGAGCTGCCACTGACGGGGCTGCGCATCACCGCGGTCGGCAGCGAGGTCGCGGTGAAGGAAGGCGCCGCGCACTGGCAGGTCGATTCCGGCCAGATGCTGATGGACTTCGAGGTCGTGCCGGCCCAGGGGTCGGTGAGTTTCCTGACACGCACGCCGCAGGAGGCGGCGCCGGCCGAAGAGAACGACGCGAGCGACTGGTTCGAACGAGGTGTCGAGCTCGAGGCGACCGACATGATCGAGGCCGAACGCGCTTACCGGGAGGCCATCCGCAAAGCGCCCGACTACGTCGATCCTTACCTGAACCTCGGCGTGATCCTCTGCGACGCGGGGCGCTGCGACGAAGCGATCGCGCTGTACCGGGAGGCGCTGGCGCAGTGTCCGCAAGAGCCGCTGCTGCACTTCAACCTGGCGATCGCACGGGAGGATGCCGGGCACGTCGAGGAGGCGCTGGCCGCCTACGAACGCTGCATGGCGCTGTCACCCGAGTTTGCCGACGCCCACTACAACGCGGCCCGGCTGCACGAGCGGCTGGGGCATGCGACGAAGGCGATCCGGCACTACAGCGAGTACCGGCGATTGCAGCGATAGCGGGCGGCTCACGGCATCCGCCGAGAAGCGCCCGCGCGCAAGCTCAAATTCCCAACAGCTTCTTGGCCTCTGAGAGGGCCTTCATCGACTCGTCGTGTTTGCCCGCCTTGTGGGCCGCCTCTCCGTCGGCGCGCAGCTGCTTGACCTTCGCCGCATCGGCCTCGCTCAGTTTCGCGTCCGCGGCAAGCTTCGCGTCGATCGCTTTCATCTCGTTCGGGCAACTGTTCGCAAACGCAAGACCGGCACATCCCGCGAGCGCGATCGTCAACAACAGTCTCTTCATGACGTACTCCTCTTGTCGGCCGACAGGCCGCGCGCCACTCTAGGCCTGCGACGCGGCCAATAGCACTCGGATAAACGCCGATGCCGAGGCCTTCGCCGGGAACCCATCGACTTTCCCGGCTGGATCGGCGACGATTCGGCCATCGGCGGCTCGGTGACGGACGACGCCATGGTGTTCGAACAAATCGCGACCGGCGGATGCCGGTCCTACCTGGTCGGCTGCGCCGACACCTGCGCAGCCGCGTTGATCGATCCGGAGGTGAGCCAGGTCGACCGCTACCTGGCTCTCGCGGCCCGCGACGGCTTGCGCATCCGCTTCGTGATCGACACGCACACGCACGCCGATCATTTCTCCGCCACGCGGCAGCTCGCGCAGCGGCTGGAGGTGCCGGTGGTCATGCACCGGGCGACGTCGGCGGTGCGGGTCGACATGCTGGTGGACGACGGCGAGATGATCGTGGTCGGCAAGCTGCGCCTGCGTGTGCTGCACACGCCGGGCCACACGCCGGACTCGATGTGCCTGGTGGCGGAGGACCGCGTGTTCACCGGCGACACCTTGCTGATCGGCGGCACCGGTCGCACCGACCTGCCCGGCGGCGACCCACAGGCGCTGCACGACAGCCTGTTCAACCGCCTGCTGCGGCTGGACCCCGCGCTGAAGATCTACCCGGCCCATGAGTACAAGGGCCGCAGCCACTCCACGATCGGGCAGGAGCTGGAGACCAACCCGCGCCTGCAGAAGCAGGAGCGCTCGGCCTTCGTCGAGATGATGCGCGGCCTCGACCTCACGATGCCGACGCACATCACCGAGGCACTGCGCACGAACCTGAGCGGCGGCAAGACCGTGAACCAGCTCTTGGGGGAGGCGGCGGCCAGGGTGCCGTTCATGTCGATCGAGGATCTGCTGGCGCGCGTGCAGGCCGGGAGCGGCGAGCTCCTGGTTCTGGACGTCCGCGAACGCGATGCCTACGAGGCGGGGCACATCGCCGGCGCACGACTGCTGCCGCGAGGGCAGCTCGAGCTGCGCGTCAACGAGGAGCTGCCGGACCCAACGCGCCGCATCGTGACGTACTGCGAATTCGGCCGCATCTCCACGCTGGCCGCGGCAACGCTGCGTGTACTCGGCTTTCAGCGCGCGGTGGCGCTCGATGGCGGCATGAAGGCGTGGCGCGACGCCGGGCATCCGGTCCGGCCGGGCGGCGTGCCGTGAGGGCGAGGCCTGCTGGAGGGTCTAGTCGATCACGCTCGACAGCGTGAAGCCGATGCCCAACCCCAAGAACGCCGGCGCGAGGCCGAGCGCCAGCCACAGGCTGCGCAGCGACGCATCCTCCGGCAGGCTTCCGAATACGGCGGACAGCACCACGTAGCCGAGCAGGCCGGCGCCGAATCCGCACCAGCTCCATTCCGTTCGCCTGGACGACGTGGCCAGCACATTCTGGCTGGGGCGCCTGGACAGGGAGAGCTTCATCAGGACCTCGTGCGTATCGATCAATGGCGGGGTTGAGCCATTACAAGGCAGGTCTCGCAGCGGGTCTACCGCCTGTTTGAGGGTACCGATTCAGGGGGGCGGCAGCGCAGCCAACCGGCACTCAGGAATACCGCTTGCTGCGCGAAAGGGAATGTTCACTCTGGACGGCGGCACACAGCTGAAGGCGCTGCAAGCGTCGGACATCGCGTTCGAACCCGGGCCCGACGGATCGATGCTGGCGCGGGTGGATCAGCTGTCGATCCGCCATGTCCGGCTGCAAACCGCGCTGGCGGCAGTGAGCGTCTCCAAGCTCGCGCTGACTCGCGCGGTGATCCGGGTGGCGGCTTCCGCCTCACGGCCCTCTGTCGAGGTGCTCGGCTTGAGTGCGGACGAAATCCGTCTCGAGGGTGTCGACGTGACGATGGGACATCCGCCCCACGCACACGTCGCGACTCGCGTCGAGTGGCGCCTCGAGCCGCTCACCGGGCTGGAAGGCCAGCTGCAGGTTTTCATCCGCGATTGCCAAGTGGGTCGTCGCTGTTCGGCCGGGCCGGCACCGCGGCCGCCGTCACAGCCACGATCGAAGCGCACGCCACGGGGCTCAGCGGAACCACGGACGCACCGGCCGGTGGCCGCGGCGTCACTCTCAGCGTTCACTCGATGACGGTTCGACAGGTCCGGCTGGGAGACGTCGACGACACATCTGCGCCCGCCGCACCCGCGTGATTCAAGTTGCGCGGCCGAACCACCACAGAGACAGACCAGCCGCTAGCAGCACAATCAGCGTCGCGCAGGCGACGATCAACGACGTGATTTCCGTTTCGTGCTTTTCCAGCGCAAAGCGGCTGGTCAGTCCTTCGTACACACGGGCCAGGCCGGCGCTGCTCGAGGCCTGGAAGTATTCACCGCGCGTGAGGCCGGCGATCTGGCTCAGCGTGTCTTCGTCGAGACGAACCAGCGAGCTGTAGCCCTCGAAGCCGAGGATCTCGCCTTGCTGGGTGCCGAAGCCGACGGTGTACACCTTCACGCCGTGGTGGGCAGCGACTTGCGCCGCTTCAACCGCATCGGGCCCCACCGTGTTCTGGCCGTCGGTCAGCAGCACGATGACGGCCGAGCCGTACGAGCCGGGCGGCGCGGGCTTGGACTCCGCTGCCGCCGGCTTCGATGCCGCGCGCGGCCTCAGGTCGCGGTGGTTGGTGCGCGGGCCCGGAATCTCGTTGGGGTCGATGCCCGCCTGCGGAAAGATCGCCGCAAGCGAGGCCAGGATGCCGCTGCCGATCGCGGTGCCGCGCTGCAGCTGCAATCGGTCGATCGCCGCCTTCACCTCGTCGCGCTGAATCGACGGCAGGTGCACCAGCTGAGCGTCGTCCCCGTACGCCACGACACCCACGCGCACATTGCGCGGCAAGCCGCCGACGAAGGCCTTCGCCGCGACCTGGGAGGCGACGAAGCGGTTCGGCGCCACGTCGCGCGCCTCCATGCTGCCCGACAGATCCATCGCGAGGATGACCGTGCGCTGCTCGGTCGGCAGCGTCACCGGCATCATCGGCCGGGCCGTGGCGACGACCAACGCGCCAAGCGCGAGCAGCAGCAGCGCCGGCGGCACATGGCGACGCCAGCCCATCGTCCGCCCCGCGGCCTGCTTGACCAGCGCCACGCTGGAGAAACGCACCATGAACTTCTTGCGGCGGCGCAACAACCACACATAGCCGATCACCAGGCCCGGCAGCAGCAAGGCCAGCAGTAGCAGGTGAGGCCACAAGAACGTCATGTCGAATTCTTCGGCAATTGGGGGTTACGCGGTAGTAAGCAATCGGAAGGCCCGGGGCCGAAACGCGAAGTAATTGACCGATGTCGGTCTTGCTTCGCGCATGCCGCGGCGCAGCATGGCTGCCGCAGGCGTTGTCAGACAACGTTCGCCTCGCGCAGCGGGCGTTCCTCGACCACGCGCTGCCACCCGAGGCGCCCGAGGTCCAGCATGCGGTAGTGCCCGTGCGCGACGAGTTCCGACAGCGCCCGCCCCACCGCCGGCGCCTGCTGCATGCCATGCCCGCTGAAGCCGTTGGCGAACAGCAGGTTGTCGACGTCCGGATGCGCGCCGAGGATGACGTTGTGGTCCAGCGTGTTCACGTCGTAGTGGCCCGCCCAGGCGTTGCGCACCCGGGCGGCTTCGAATCCCGGCACGCGCGCGGCGAGCGTGGGCCACAGCACCTCGTCCCACAGCGTGTGCTGCACGTCGAAGTCGCTGCATTCGGGGTCGTCTGCCGCCGCCGGCGAAATGCCGCAGATGAAGCCGTCCCCTTCGGGGCGGAACCACGCGCCGCTCGGGTCGACGACCAGCGGACAGCCGCGTGCCGGCTCCGGGCTCGTGAAGTGGAAGACGCAGCGTTTGCGCGCTTCGACCGGCAGCAAGATGCCTGCCGACTGCGCCAGCGCGCGGGCGCCGGTGCCGGCGGCATTGATGACCGTGCCGCAGGCGATGCGGCGGCCGTCCACCAGCTCGACATGGGTGACGCGGGGTCCTCGACGCACCAATGCGGCAACTTCCGCTTCACGGTAGTGCGCGCCGAGCGAAATGGCCTTGCGCCGCAGTGCACGCATCAGCCCGTAGGCGTCGAGCCAGCCTTCGCCGGCGAGACCGAGCGAGCCGATCGAGAGGTCGGCCGTGTTCAGCCAGGCAAAGCGCTGCGCCAGCTCGTCGCTGTCCAGCAGCGCCACTTGCGCGCCGAGCTCGCGCTGGATGCGGTGGTTGCTCGCGATCACCTCACGCCCCGCCTCGCTCGCGAGGAACAGGTAGCCGGCTTCGCGAAAACCCACGTCGGGCACCTCGCCGTCGACCGCAAGCCGCGTGGCGACGCTCTCGATGAACTGCGTGCCGAACTGCGACATGCGAATGTTCTCCGGCGTGGAGAACTGGTGGCGGATCGATGCGGCCGAGCGCGCCGTCGCGCAATACGTGTAGCTCGCATCCTTTTCGAGTACAAGCACGGAACCGCCGAACGCCGGCTCGCTTGCGAGAAAGTAGGCGGCGGCACTGCCGACGGCAGCGCCGCCTGCGATCACGACATCGAACGTTTCCATCTACTGTTCCGTCACTCCAATGAAGACACTGGACCGCGAGGCCACCAAGGCGCTGCTGCCCTACGACCGGTTGGTGCCCGCCCTGAGGCAGATGATGCTCGATCGCCGCCAAGGCCTGATCCACGCGCCGCAGCGAACCGTTTTACCGCTGCCCGACGAGGGCGCCTACCTGGCGATGTCGGCCTGCGACGCGCAGCTTGCGATCACCAAGCTCGTCGCCGTTACGCCCGCGAACCGCGGCCGCGAACTTCCGACCCTGCACGGAACCGTCATCGTGACCGACGCGCACACCGGCCGCACGCTGTGCACTCTCGACGGCCCCACGCTGACGGCGCGGCGCACGGCCGCCGTCACGCTGCTCGGCGTGGGAGCGCTGCTCGCGCGCACACCGCGGCGGGTCGCGCTGATCGGCACCGGTGCGCAGGCGCACGAACACGCCGCGGCGGTGCAGCAACGCTGGGCGCCCGAGACCCTGTGGGCGGTGGGCCGTTCGCTGGAGCGCAGCCGGGCCTTCGCGCAGGAATTGCGCGGCATCGGCGTCGATGTGCAGCCGGCTGACCGGGTGGACGCGCTCGCCGCGTGCGACGTGGTGATCTGCCTGACGACGTCGCGCGAGCCGGTGCTGCCCGAGCACTTGGCGCCGGAGATGCTCGTCGCCGGCGTCGGCGCCTTCACGCCGGCCATGGCCGAGATCCCCCCCGGCATTGCACGCGCCGCACAGGTCGTGGTCGACGACTTGCCCGGCGCGCGCGAAGAAGCTGGCGATTTGCAGCGTGCCGGCATCGCCTGGGACAGCGTGCTGGAACTGGCCGACTGCCTGGTGCAGCGGCCCGACACGCGCCGTCGCTGGGTGCTGAAGACCGTCGGCCACGCGAGCTGGGACCTGGCCGCCGCACGGACGGCCATCGGCTCGTAGCCCGAAGGCGTCCGCGCGCACCTCGCAACCCGGGGATGGCGTGTCCCAAGTGAGGGGCCTCACCCCGCACCGTCACCCCCCGCACCGTCACCCCCCGC
>DATKCI010000339.1:0-10904 GCA_035513255.1 Piscinibacter sp.
AGCCACTTGCACGGCCAAATCGTATTGAGGCCTTTGCTTTGGTGACTTTCATTTGGGCCAGCAAATGAAAGTTACCCGGCTGCCGGGCCGGGACCCGGCTTGCAACACGAACAAAACAACCCACTCGAAAGCACTCCACCAGTGGACCCCGGCTTTCGCCGGGGTGACGGCGCGGGGGGGTGACGGCGCGGGGGAAGTGACGGCGCGGGGGGGTGACGGCGCGGGGGATGACGCCGCGGGAGTGAGGCCTCTCGCCTCTCACTATCTCGAAGGGGGCAAAGTTAGCGTACATGGGTCATGCCTGCCCCTTCAGCAGGTAGCCCAGCCCACGCAATGTGACGAGCTGCGCGCCCGTCTGGGCGAGCTTCTTGCGCAGCCGATAGACGACCACCTCGATCGCTTCGTGGTGAACGTCCGGGTCGCCGGGGAACACCAGTTCGAACAGGCGCTCCTTGGCGACCGCCTGCCCGGGCTTGGCCAGCAGGGCCCGCAGCAGCGCCGCCTCCCGCGGGGCGAGCTCCATCGGCTCGCCGTTGAAATAGACCGCTCCGCTGTCGGAATCGACGCGCATCCCGCAAAAGGCGGGCGCCTGCGCAAACGCGTCGCCGTTCGCACCGGTGGGCGGCGAGCGGCGGGCCAGCGCGCGAATGCGCGCTTCGAGCTCGTCCAGGTCGAAGGGCTTGGCCATGTAGTCGTCGGCGCCGATGTTCAGGCCGAGGATGCGGTCGCCGACGGCGCCGCGGGCGGTGAGGATCAGCACCGGCGTTGCGAGTTTTTCGGCACGCGCCTGTTCGAGCACGTCGAGGCCGTCGACACCCGGCAGGCTCAGGTCCAGCACCACGACGTCGGGAACGCCGGCCCGCCAGCGGTCCAGCGCCCGGGCGCCGTCGCCGCAGGTCACGACCTGCATGCCGCGGCGCTCCAGCGCGCGCGCGAGGGTCGTCTGCATGGCGGCATCGTCTTCGACGAGGAGCAGTTTCATGGCGCGGACATTAGCATTTGCACCTACGAGTCGGACAGCCGACTGACAGCCGACAGGCCGAAGATGCCGAGGTAGTCAGTCAACAACAGGAGACAACCATGCGTCGCGACACGTTCCTGAAATCCCTCGCCGCCCTGGCCGCCGCGGGCGCCCTGCCCCTCCAGGCGCTGGCGGCCTCGAACATGCGGATGATGATTCCCGCCAACCCGGGCGGCGGCTGGGACAGCACCGGCCGCGCGCTGGGCAAGGCCCTGCAAGAGGCCGGCGTGGCGTCGTCGGTCACCTTTGACAACAAGGGCGGCGCCGCCGGCGCCATCGGCCTCGCGCAATTCGTCAACGCCAGCAAGGGCGACCCGAACGCGCTGATGGTGATGGGCGCCGTGATGCTCGGCGGCATCATCACCGGCAAGCCGCCGGTGGACCTGTCGCAGGCCACGCCGATCGCGCGGCTGACCAGCGAATACAACGTGTTCGTGCTGCCGGCGAGCTCGCCGCTGAAGACCATGGCCGACGTGGTCGCGCAGATGAAGAAGGACCCCGGCAGCGTGAAGTGGGGCGGCGGTTCGCGCGGCTCCACCGAGCACATCGCCGCGGCGATGATCGCGCAGCAGGTGGGCGTGGACCCGTCGAAGATCAACTACGTCCCGTTCCGGGGAGGCGGCGAGGCGACGGCAGCCATCCTCGGCGGCAACGTGACGGTGGGCGGCAGCGGCTACAGCGAGTTCGCCCAGTACATCGAGAGCGGCAAGATGAAGGCCATCGCCGTCACCTCCGGCGCGCGGCTCGAGGGCATCGCCGTACCGACGCTGAAGGAGCAGGGCATCGACGTCGAGATCGGCAACTGGCGCGGCGTGTACGGCGCCCCCGGCATCAGCGCCACCGAGCGCAAGGCGTTGACCGACAGTGTGCTGAAGGCCCTGAAAGCGAAGTCGTGGGCCGAGGCGCTGGAAAAGAACAACTGGACGCCCGCGGTCATGGCCGGCGCCGAGTTCGAAGCCTTCGTCGACCGCGAGTTCGCCGCGCTGCGCGCGACGATGGTCAAGGCCGGCATGGTCTGATATCACTGCACACCCGAACGGGGGCGGGAGGCCGCAAACCTCCCGCCCTGATCTTGTCTGCGGAGTGCCGCCATGCCCAGATCGTCAAATACCTCGCTTCATCAAACGCTGATCGGCGCCGGCGCCATCGTTGTGGCCGCGGCCATGGCCTACGGCGCCGTCTCGATCCCGTCGTCCACCGGCTACTCCGGCATCGGACCGAACTTCGTGCCGTGGGCCGTGGCCGCCGCGCTGCTGGTCTGCGGCGCGTGGCTGGTCTGGGAGGCGCGCACGGGAGGCTTCCGGGAAATGGAAGAACCGTCCGGCGCCGCTCGAGGCGACTGGCGCGCCTTCGCCTGGATTTCCGCCGGCGTGCTGGCCAACGCGGCACTGATCACGACGATCGGCTTCGTTCTGAGCTGCGCATTGTGTTTCACCCTTGCGGTGCGCGGCCTGCGCGGCGCCGAAGGCCGGCCGTCGGGCGGCGTGCGCCAGACAATCATCGATGCCGCGACCGGCCTCACGATCTCGGCGCCGGTGTTCTGGCTGTTCACCAAGGTGCTGTCGATCAACCTGCCGGGCATCACCGGCACCGGCTGGATCTAGGAGAGATCACATGGAGCTCTGGACCCAGCTGATGGGTGGCTTTGCCACCGCCGCGACCCCGATCAACCTGATGTGGGCGTTTCTCGGCTGCGCGATCGGCACCGGCATCGGCGTGCTGCCGGGGCTCGGCCCGGCGGTGACGGTGGCGATGCTGCTGCCGATCACCGCGCAGGTGGAACCGACCGCGTCGATGATCTTCTTCGCCGGCATCTACTACGGCGCGATGTACGGCGGCTCGACCACGTCGATCCTGCTCAACACGCCCGGCGAGACCGGCACGATGGTGACGGCGCTCGAAGGCTTCAAGATGGCCAAGAGCGGCCGAGCCGGCGCGGCGCTCGCCACGTCGGCGATCGGCTCGTTCGTGGCCGGCACCGTGGCCACGGTGCTCGTCACGACGTTCGCGCCGATCGTCGCCGAGTTCGCGGTCCGGCTCGGCCCGCCCGAGTACTTCGCGCTGATGCTGCTGGCCTTCACGACGGTCAGCGCGGTGCTCGGCAAGAGCACGCTGCGCGGACTGACCGCGCTGTTCATCGGCATCGCGATGGGCACCGTGGGCATCGACCAGATCAGCGGCTCGGCCCGCTACAGCTCGGGCATGCCGGAATTTCTCGACGGCGTCGAGGTCGTGCTGATCGCCGTCGGCCTGTTCGCGATCGGCGAGGCGTTCTACACGGCGCTCTACGAAGGGCGCAGCCCGCAGTCGATGAACCGCATGAACAAGGTGCACATGACCCGCAGCGAATGGCGGCGGTCGTGGCCGGCCTGGCTGCGCGGCACCGCGATCGGCTTCCCGTTCGGCACCATCCCGGCCGGCGGCTCGGAGATCCCGACCTTCCTGAGCTACGGCGTCGAGCGCAAGCTGTCCAAGCACAAGGAAGAGTTCGGCACCACCGGCGCGATCGAAGGCGTGGCCGGGCCGGAGGCGGCCAACAACGCGGCGGTGACGGCCACGCTGGTGCCGCTGCTGACCCTGGGCATCCCGACCTCGGTGACGGCGGCGATCCTGCTCAGCGCGCTGCAGAACTACGGCATCCAGGCCGGCCCGCAGCTGTTCGAGACCTCGTCGACGCTGGTGTGGGCGCTGATCGCCTCGCTGTACATCGGCAACGTGATGCTGCTGGTGCTGAACCTGCCGATGGTGGGCCTGTGGGTCAAGCTGCTGAAGATTCCGCGCCCGCAGCTCTATGCCGGCATCCTGATCTTTGCGACGGTCGGCGTGTATGGGATGCGTCAAAGCGCCTTCGACCTGTTCCTGATGTACGGTGTGGGCGTGGTCGGTGTGCTGATGCGGCGCTTCGACTTCCCGACCGCGCCGGTCATCGTCGGGCTGATCCTCGGGCCGATGGCCGAGGCGCAGATGCGCAACGCGATGTCGATCGGCGAAGGCAACTGGATGGTCTTCATCGAGCGGCCGATGTCGGCCACGCTGATCGCGCTGGTCGTCGTGATCCTCGTGCTGCCGCGGCTGATGAAGCTGCGCAAGCGGACGCCGCCGCTTGCGCCGGGACAAGACGCGGCGCCGGGCGACGCCGCGCGATGAACCGCATCACTGCTTCGGCGACTGGCGCTCGGCGCGCTCCTGCATGCGCTTCTTCATGTGTTCGCCGCGCTGCTTCATCTTCTCGGCCAGCGTGGCGCGCTGCTCGGGCGTCAGCACGCCGCTGATCTCGAGCATGGCTTGAAGCGTGCGGCGGCTGGCCGCGTCATGCTGGGCGAGCATTTGCTGGCGCAGCGATTCGGCGGCCGCTGCATCCACCGCCGGCGCAGTGAAGAGCTGCATCGCCTGATCGCGCAAGGCGCGGCCCGCGTCGCGCTGACCCTTCAGGTCGGCCGCCGCCTGCTGCACGATCGCCTTGATCTGCGTGCGCTGCGCGTCGGTGGCGTTGACGCCGTCGAGCACCCGGTCGATGCCGCGGGCCATGTGTTCGGGCGAGCCCATGAACATGCCGTGGCTGCCCATCCGATGGCCGCCATGGCCGCCGGCACCGCGGTCGGCCCAGGCCGATACCGCGACCGTCCCGGCCATCGCGAGCACCATGCTCGCCACCAGCCATTTCAAGCCGCGCTTGTTTGAACTCACCGTTGTTGCTTCCGTCATTGCCTGCTCCTGTTGACCATGGGACCAAAACCCATGGCGAGATGGTCGGTGGGCGGCGTGAACCGGGGGTGAGCAGGGGGTAAAGATCTGTGAACCCCGCGAGCGCCCCTCGAATCGCGGGTATCCGAGCAGCCACACATGGAACGGCCTGCGCAGCGTCTCCGGTCTGGGGACGCGCTCACCCCGGTCTCTCGCGCCGAAGTGAGGTGGAGGGCCCCGTCGCGTGCATCCCCAAGGTGCTGGCGGTTTCGCTCTGCTCTCGGAACTGGAGCGAGAAGCGGGCGACGCTGTCGCAAAGGTAGAGAAGGAAAGCGTGCGTGGCCAGCACGACGCCCAACATCTCGCCAGTCTCTTCGAATAGCCGCAGCAAGCCGACGTTGCCGAGCCGGTGACTGACGGCGTACGATTCCAACATCTCGACCCCGATCGCCGAGCCGAGAAATAGGCAGCCGGCCAGCAGGAGCCGAAGCGAGTATCTGCGGGGCAGGCGCAGCAGGAACGGAACGTAGAGCAGGCCGATCAACAGGACCGCCGGAACGTATACCTTGTACCAGTTGACATACAGAATACCGTCGCCGCGGCCGAAGTACGCCGTCAGTCCCGTCCCGATCAATCCCTCGTGGATCATCGCCGCCTCGTCGAAGCTCATGAAGACGAAGCCGGCCGCCAGCCCCCGCCAGTACCAGACCGACCCGCTCTCCGTTGACGAATCATCAGGAGCCGCATAACGTGCGCAGCACTCGGGCCGCGGCTTCGGATGAAGCCGATCTGTGGAATCCCCATGCATTTTTTATTCCTCGCCGGCGCCGCTGCGCTGTCGGCTTCGGCTCAAGGCACACCGGCCGGCCCGTATGAGTTCGATGCTGAATTCGTGGCCGTCCAACCCGACACCCATGTCGAGTTGAAAATAGACCGCTGCATGGCGCCTTCGACGACGTACGAGATATCGAGATACGAAGTCACCAATACCGAATACGCGGCATTCTTGAATGCCGTTGCCAGCGAAGAAGATCCTTTCCGTCTGTACAGCCCGCTGCAGCGGCAGCATTTCTGGGGAGGAATCAGCAGATCGAATGCTGGGCCCGTCGCGTCCTATTCAGTAAAGAAGGGCTACGAAGACCTGCCGGTGACCTTCGTTTCATGGTTCGACGCCGCGCGATACGCAAATTGGCTTCACTATGGAAGGCCGACGACCGGAACAAGTGGAATCGGCAGCACCGAAGGAACCGCCACACAAGGCGCCTACGATACCAGCGGCTTCCATGCGGCCAAACCCTCGAGGCGCAATCGAGAGGCGCGGTATTTCATCCCTACCTGCGGCGAGTGGCTGTATGCCGGCTTCTACGACCCGGCCACCAAGGCAATGACGCGCTACGCCGGCGGGAATTCATTGCCGGACGCGGGTCCCCCTCATCCCGCTGCCAGGACCGCGAACTACTATTCGACCGGCTGGGCGCTCCCATATCCCCACCTGGCCTCCGTCAGGGACTACCGCAACAACGCGAGCGCGTTCGGGACGCTCAATCAGGCTGGAAACGTCATGGAGTGGGTCGAAACCGACGGAAAGATGGCCCTGGGAGGCTCCCTCTTTCTGCCGGCGGACACCTTGGCGCTGAACTACCGGGACGAGGAACACCCAGCCAAGAAACTGAGCTCGTTCGGGTTTCGAATCGGCCGACAAGCCGGGCTCGCCCCAGGGCTGTCGTTGACGTTCAGCGCGCACAGGATGCTCGACACCCAGGCGCAGGTCGCGCTCGCTGTCACCGTGCCGAGGCCATCGCCGGCGATGGCGCCGGAATGGAAGCGGATCGATCACGCCGGCAACGTCTCGGACGTGAAGACCGGAAGAGGATGCGTGCCCTATGCGTATGAGATCTCGCGCACCGAGATCACCAACGCCGAATACGCGGACTTCCTGAACGCCGTGGCTGCCGACCACGACCGGTCCGGACTTTACGTGGACGACATGGGCACGGGCGTTGCGGGTGGCCTGATTCGACTGGACCGAAACGGACGCCATGTCTACGAGCCGAAACCGGGCTTCGACCATAGACCGGTGACTTACCTGTCCTGGTTCTCGCTTGCGCGTTATGCGAACTGGCTCCACTACGGGAGGCCGTCAGGAAGTCAGGTGATCGGCGTCACGGAGGGCGATCGGCAGCGCGGCGCATACGACACGTCCGCATTCGCGAGCCATCGGCGAGACGGCAGCGGCGTCGGCATCAGCCGGCACACCTTCAGCAGAAACGAGCGGGCCAAATACTTCATCCCCAGCGACGATGAATGGTACAAGGCCGCCTACCACGACCCTGACAGACCAGGCTGGAGAAAGTACTGGAACTATCCGACACGCAGCGATGTCGCGCCGAGCAACACCCGCAGCCAAGGCGCGAATTTCCAGCGCGAAACCCTCGGCGAAGGGCCACCGCATTACGTCAGCGAAGCAGGCGCGTACCGGGGCAGCAGCTACTACGGCGTCCACGACCTGGGCGGCAACGTTTGGGAGTGGCTGGAAGACTGGAGAAGCCTCGGCGGGGGAACGTGCTGGCGATGCGACATTCCGACCAAAGGACTTCGCGGAGGCTCGTTCAACTACATCGAGGTTGGTCTGCGCAACGGGAACATCGATCCAGGCGCACCGACCGATCACTATTTCGTCTACGGTGGCCGGATCGCCCGGCGCAGTGTTGACTCCACGGGCGGTCCCGCTTCGACGGGCTGGTGCTCGAATCCCCGTCTGCGGCACCTTGCGGCATCGTTGCTCAACAAGGCATGGGGTGAACGCAAGCTGATCGTCGCGGGGTCGGCGCTCGCTGCGAGCGTCGGGCTCGTCATGGTCGTTTGGCGCGCTCGCAGCAAGCGTCGCCGGTAGCCTGTTTCACCCAGCGCCCAGAGCACGGAGGTTGCGCAACGCCGCCTCGTTGACGAAGCCCACCCGATGCACCACTCGCCGCTCGAGTTCCGGCAAACTGTCCAGAAACTCCAGCATCAAACCCTCCAGTCGGCCTTCCATCAACAGCGCCTCGGGGTCCAGCAAAAAGCGCCTGGGCAAGTTGAAGTGGTCGAACAAGCCGTGGAACTTGTCCTGGTAGGTCAAGGCCGCCACCGGCCGTCCCATCCCCAGTGCGGCGATCGCCAGATGCATGCGCCCGGTCACGAGGCCATCGACGAGCCCGGAGATCGCTTTGAGCTGGGCGGCCGAATGCCTGCCGGCCACGAGCATGACGCGCTCGTCCAGGCTCGGTGCGAGCAAGTCGTGGATCTGCGCAAGACAGGCTGCATCACCCGAGGCACCGCGGTAGTCGTGGGGAATGAGCAGAAACGATGAGCGTCGCTTCCCAGCCACTGCCCGCAACGCGGCCACCGAGTTCGCAATCAACCGGTCGACCTGCTGGCGAGACGCCCCCGCAACGAGCATGGGATGGATGTTGAAGCCGAGCACCGCGTCCCCGGCGGCGCGGCGCCGACCTGCCCACTCGCGAACAGACCTGAAGGTGTCGGTCGACGCGTCGGGCGTCAGCATGAATGCGGCGTCTGCCACCAGCGTGGCCGGCAAGGTCGAAAACTCCCGGAAGCGATCGAGCGAGACCTGATCACGCACGTGGACGGCGATGGCTCGGCTCAGCCCATCGAAGACCGGGCGCAGGCCCGCGCTGGGGCTGTCATTGAAGCTGAAGCCGATGATGGTCACCCGCACACCGGAGCGGGCGGCGCGGTCCGCCGTCAGCAACACGCGGGTCGTGAACACCGGGTTGTAGTAACCGTCCATCACGTCCGCGCCGAACACCGCCATGGCATCGGGCTTGAACTCATCGATCCGCCGGTTCGTCCGCATGGGCCACGCTGACCATGCGCAAACCGGGACATAACCGAGTCGTCGCGCCTCCCTTGCCGCGGCCGGCGTCGCGGTGACGACACCGACCTCCATTGCGGGCACGCGACGACGAAGCTGTTCCACGACGGCACTCATCATCGCCTCATCGCCCCTGGAGCCGGCCAGTGTCCATGGATCGGCGGGAATCAGCAGCAAGCGTGTGACGGGCGATGACGCGTCAGCCATGGGGGCTTCAGGATGGCGGTTCCATTGCAGGCGCAGCAGCGCCATTTCGGCTCGGTGCTTCAACCTGCGAAGAAAACGCTCGAGCATCGCGACCTTCTGGTGGACCAAAAGCAAGACGGGCCACAAGGGCCCGTGTCGAATCAATGGTCTGGCGGAGAGGGAGGGATTCGAACCCTCGGTACGGGGATACCGTACGCCTGATTTCGAGTCAGGTACATTCGACCACTCTGCCACCTCTCCGGAATTCTTGCAGCTTGGCGGGTCGAGCCAAGCCGCGAATTCTAACCCAGCCGCCTCACGGCCGCAGCACGTCGCGCCCGCCCATGTAGGGCCGCAGCGCCTCCGGCACCGTGATCGACCCGTCGGCGTTCTGGCCGTTCTCGAGCACCGCGACAAGCGTGCGGCCGACCGCGAGGCCGGAGCCGTTCAAGGTGTGCACGAGTTCGTTCTTGCCCTGCGCGTTCTTGAAGCGGGCCTGCATGCGCCGCGCCTGGAAGGCCTCACAGTTCGAGCAGGAGCTGATCTCGCGGTAGGCGTTCTGCGCCGGCAACCACACCTCGAGGTCGTAGGTCTTCGTCGAGCCGAAACCGAGGTCGCCGCCGCACAGCGCGACGACGCGGTACGGCAGGGCGAGCTTCTGCAGAATCGCCTCGGCGTGGCCAGTCATCTGCTCCAGTGCGTCGTAGCTGTGCTCGGGGTTCACGATCTGCACCATCTCGACCTTGTCGAACTGGTGCTGGCGGATCATGCCGCGCGTGTCGCGGCCGGCGCTGCCGGCTTCGGAGCGAAAGCAGGGGCTGTGCGCGGTCAGCTTGATCGGGAGCTGCGCCGCATCGAGGACCTGATGGCGGACCGTGTTGGTCAGCGAGATCTCCGACGTGGAAATCAGGTACTGCTCGGCCTGCTCTTCGCTGCCGCCACGCAGCACCCGGAACATGTCGTCCTTGAACTTCGGCAGCTGCGAGGTACCTTCGAGGATCTCGCGGTTCACGATGTACGGCGTGTAGCACTCGGTGTAGCCGTGCTCCAGCGTCTGCACGTCGAGCATAAACTGGGCGAGCGCGCGGTGCAGCCGGGCAATGGTGCCGCGCAGGAAGCTGAAGCGCGAACCGGAAAGCTTCGTGCCGGTGTCGAAGTCGAGGCCAAGTGGCGCGCCGAGGTCGACGTGATCCCGCGGCGTGAACTCGAAGGACTTCGGCGTGCCCCAGCGGCGCACTTCGACGTTCGCCGTCTCGTCGGCACCCAGCGGCACGCTGTCGTGCGGCAGGTTGGGCACGCCCATCAGCATCTCCGACAGCTCGGCCTGGATCACGTCGAGCCGCTGCGCCGACGCCTTCAGATCGTCACCGATGCCGCCGACCTCGGCCATCACCGCCGACGTGTCCTCGCCTTTGCCCTTCAGCTGCCCGATCTGCTTGGACAGGCTGTTGCGCCGCGCCTGCAGTTCCTCGGTGCGGGTCTGGATCGTCTTGCGCTCGGCTTCCAGCGACTGGAAACGATCGACGTCGAGGAAAGGTTGCGGCGACTCGCGCTTTTCCAGCCGGGCGATGACGCCGGGGAGGTCCTTGCGCAGCAGGTTGATGTCGAGCATGGGCGTGGGCGCAGCGGCGAGGCGGCCGGCGCAGAGGTGCGGAAGCCGGGAATTGTAGGCAGACCCGCCCGTGTTCAGGCGTTCGGCATGCCCATCGCCTTGTCGCCCAGGCCCTTGGGCAGCGGGAAATGCGTCGTCTCTTCGACTCCCGGCATGTGGCGCACCGACACCGCGCCGAGCGCGCGCAGCCGCTCGATGACCTGCTGGACCAGCAGCTCGGGCGCCGACGCACCGGCAGTGAGGCCGACCCGCGTCTTGCCTTCGAACCACTCCGGCTTCAAGTCGTCGGCGGCATCCACCATGTGGGCCTGCGTGCCCAGCCGCTCGGCCAGCTCGCGCAGGCGGTTGCTGTTGGAGCTCGTCGGGCTGCCGACGACGACCAGCACGTCCACCTGCGGCGCGAGCAGCTTCACCGCGTCCTGCCGGTTCTGCGTCGCATAGCAGATGTCCTGCTGCTTGGGCTCGCGCACTGTCGGAAAGCGCCGCTTCACCGCGGCGAGGATCGCGGCAGCGTCGTCGACCGACAG
>DATKCI010000340.1:0-22069 GCA_035513255.1 Piscinibacter sp.
CACCCTTGGCCACGTAGTGCGCCACCGCGGCGTCTACGCGCGCGCGCTCCTCGCTGTCCAGCAATTGCGTCAGCCGCTTCGACACCGTTTCGACGTTCGCCGTGAAATGCTCGATCGTCGCCGCGATGTCCTCGTTCAGCCGGCGCGAGCGCAGGAACCACTTGGTGCCGCGTTCGAGTTGCCGGCTGGTGTCGATCAGCATCTGCGACTGCACCTCGTCGGCGACCTGGTTGTCCAGCGCCTCGATCGCGAGCCACAGCGGCACCATGCCGAAGATCTCGCGGCTCATCAGGTAGGCGCGCACGACCTCGAAGGCGCGCGCGCCGGTCGTCTCGCACAGGCGATGCACGAAGGTGCTGCCCACGCGGTTGATCATGCTGTTGGTGACGTGCGTGGCGATGATCTCGCGTCGCAGCGGATGGCGCGGCAGGTAGCCGGCGAAACGCTCCTGCAGCACCTGCGGAAAGTAGCGCCCCAGCGCGGTCGCCACCCACGGGTCGTCGGGAAGCGGCGACGCGAGCAGCTCGTCGTACACCCACATCTTGCTGTAGGCGAGCAGCACCGCGCGCTCGGGGCTCGTGAGGCCCTGCCCCTGCGCGCGCCGCTCGGCGAGCTCTTCGTCCGTCGGCAGGAATTCGAGCGCGCGGTCGAGCCGGCCGGCCTTCTCGAGCGTCTGCATGAAGCGGCTTTGCGCATCGAGCAGCTGGGCGGCGATGCGGCCGGTGACCGACAGCACCTGGGTCTGGAACACGTTGTCGCGCAGCACCAGCGCGGCGACCTCGTCGGTCATCTCCGGCAGCAGCGTATTGCGCTGTTTTTCGGTCAGCTCGCCTTCGGCGATCGGCAGCCCGAGCAGGATCTTGATGTTGACCTCGTGGTCGGACGTGTCGACGCCGGCCGAGTTGTCGATCGCATCGGTGTTGATGCGCCCGCCGGCGAGCGCGAATTCGATGCGGCCGAGCTGCGTGCAGCCGAGGTTGCCGCCCTCGGCGAACACCTTGCAGCGCAGCTCGCGGCCGTTCACGCGCAGCGCGTCGTTGGCGCGATCGCCGACCTGCGCATGCGTCTCGCTCGCCGCCTTCACGTAGGTGCCGATACCGCCGTTATAGATGAGGTCGACCGGCGCCTTCAGGATCGCATTGACGAGTTCGGTGGGCGTCATCGCATCGGCCAGGGTGCCCAGCAGCTTCTTCACCTCGGCAGTGAGCGGGATCGACTTGGCAGTGCGTGGGTGCACGCCGCCGCCGGCGGAGATCAGCGCCGTGTCGTAGTCAGCCCACGACGAACGCGGCAGATTGAACAGCCGCTCGCGCTCGGCAAAGCTGCGAGCCGCATCGGGGCCAGGGTCGAGGAAGATGTGGCGGTGGTCGAACGCGGCGACGAGCAGGATGTGGTGCGACAACAGCATGCCGTTGCCGAACACGTCGCCCGACATGTCGCCGATGCCGGCCACCGGGACTTCGCGCGTTTGCGTGTCGACGCCCATCTCACGGAAGTGGCGCTTCACCGACTCCCACGCGCCACGCGCGGTGATGCCCATCACCTTGTGGTCGTAACCCACCGACCCGCCGGAGGCGAACGCGTCGCCGAGCCAGAAGCCGTATTCCTTGCTGATCGCGTTGGCATAGTCGGAGAACGTCGCGGTGCCTTTGTCGGCCGCGACGACGAGGTAGGGGTCGTCGTCGTCGTGGCGCCGCACCTGCGGCGGCGGCACGATCGTGTCGCCGGCGCGGTTGTCGGTGAGGTCCAGCAGCCCGCGCAAGTAGTCCTGGTAACAGGCCACGCCTTCACGCATGAAGGCCTCGCGGTCGGCGCTGGACGGTGCGCGCTTCAGCACGAAGCCGCCCTTGGAGCCCACCGGCACGATGACCGTGTTCTTCACCATCTGCGCCTTCACGAGCCCCAGCACCTCGGTGCGAAAGTCCTCCGGCCGGTCGGACCAGCGCAGCCCGCCGCGGGCGACCTTGCCGCCGCGCAGGTGCACACCTTCGAAACGAGGCGAGTAAACGAAGATTTCGAACATCGGCTTCGGCGCCGGCAGCCCGGGCACCTTGGCGGAGTCGAACTTGAACGACAGGGAGGGACGCCGCCGGCCGGCCGCGTCGCGCCGCCAGAAGTTCGTGCGCGTGGTGGCGAGGATGAGCCCGAGGAACTGGCGCAGCACCCGGTCTTCGGAGAGCTTGTCCACGCCTTCGAGCGCCGTTTCGATCGCGAGCACCTGCTCGGTCACCTGGGCGGCGGCGTCGATGCCCGGCTGCGGGTCGAAGCGCAGCTTGAACAGCCCCACCAGCGCGAGCGCGATGCCGGCATGCGTGGCCAGCGTGGCCTCGATGAAGGCCTGCGACAGCGCAAAGCCGATCTGCCGCACGTACTTCGCGTAGGCGCGCAGGACGACGATCTCGTGCGCCGGCATCAGCGCGGCGACGACGAGCCGGTTGAAGTCGTCGTTCTCGACTTCGCCGCGCAGCAGCGCGGCGAACGCGTCCTCGAACACACGGTGCAGCGTGTCGACCTCGACCTCCGGGTCGCCGACCATCGGCTGCAGGCCGAAGTCGTGGATCCAGATCGGCGCCTCGCCGGCCGGCGCCACGTGGTGCGGGTGTTCGTCGAGCACCTTCATGCCGAGGTGTTCGAGCATCGGCAGGCTGGCCGACAGCGTGAGCGGCTCGCCCCGGCGCAGCAGCTTGAAGCGCAGCGTGCCGGGCGTCGCTTCGAGCGGGCGGTACAAGGCCATGCCCAGCGGCTGCTCGTCGCTCAGGCGCGCCATCGTTTCGATGTCGGGCACGGCGGCACGCGCCGCGAATTCCTCCCGGTAGCCGGCGGGGAAGGCGCCGCCGAAGCGCCGCAGCAGCTCGTTGCCGCGCGCCTCGCCGGCCGCTTCGAGCAGCGCGGCCTTCAGGTCGTCTTCCCAGCGCCGGGCGGCGGCAACGAGCCGCGACTCGAGCTCGCGCACGTCGAAGGCCGGGATCTTGCCCGGCTGCGTGCGCACGCTGATCTGGATGCGCGCGAGCACCGATTCCGACAGGTGCGCGTTGAATTCCGAGCTGCTTCCGTTGAACGCCTGCAGCAGGATCGACTGCCACTTCTGGCGCAGCTCGGTCGTGTAGTTCTCGCGCGGTGCGAAGATCAGGCACGACACGAAGCGCTCGAACGGATCGCGCCGCACGAACAGCCGAAAGCGCTGGCGCTCGCCGAGGTGCAGGATGCCCATCGCCGTGTGCAGCAGCTCGTCGGCGCCGGTCTGGAACAGCTCGTTGCGCGGGTAGGTCGAGAAGATGTTGATCAGCGCCTTGCCCGCATGGCTGCCTGGCGCGAGGCCGGCACGCGAGACCACGTCGGCCACCTTGCGCCGCAACAGCGGAATCTCGGCCGGGTTGGCGCTGTAGGCGGTGGAGGTGAACAGGCCGAGGAAACGGTCTTCGCCGCAAACCTGGCCGGCGGCGTCGAAGCGCTTGATCGCGACGTAGTCGAGGTAGCCCGGCCGGTGCACGGTGGAGCGCGACGTCGACTTGGTGACGACGAGCAGTTCGGGGCGGCGCGCATAGGCGCGCACCTCCGGTGGCAGCGCGGCAAACGCGGCGGCCGCGTCCTTCGGCCGGACCTCGCGCAGGATCCCCAGGCTGCTGCCGGGCACCACCTTCATCGCGTCTTCGCCGCCGGTGCGCACGAGGTCGTGGCGGCGGTAGCCGAGAAAGGTGAAGCGGTTGTCGGCCAGCCACAGCACGAAGGCCTGGCCCTCGGCGAGTTCCTCGGCGGGGATCGGCGGCGGCTGCTTGTCGAGGCTCTTCACGATGTCGAGCGCGCGCTGCTGCATCGCCTTCCAGTCGTTGAACGCCAGCCGCACGTCGCCGAGAACACGCTCGACGTCGACCGACAAGGCGTCGAGCCGCGCCGGCTCGACGATGCGGTCGACTTCGACGTGGATCCAGGACTCGCGCTGCGCCGGGCCGGCCGCTTCGTCGGCGAGGCCCTGCAGCGTGCCGTCGTCGCCACGCCGCGCGGCGACGAGCGGATGGATGATGAGGTGCAGCGTGAGCCCGTTGCGATTGACCTCCATCGTCACGGTGTCGACGAGGAACGGCATGTCGTCGTTGACGATCTCGATCACCGTGTGCGTCGACTGCCAGCCGTGCTCGGCGATGCTCGGGTTGAACACGCGCACGCGCGGCCGCCCGGCGTCGCGCTTGCGGGCGAAGTTCCAGTGTGACAGCGCGGCGCCGTAGAGGTCGGGCACCTCGCGCTCGTCAAGGTCTTCGGGATCGACTTGGCCGAAGTAGTGGCGCACAAAGGCGGCGAGCGGCTCGCGCTGTTCCGGCGGCACCCGCGAGCGGACCAGCTTGACGACATCGTCGATTCGCTCCGATCGGGGGTCGGTCTCGTTCGCTCTTCTCAGCATGGCGTCTCCTGCTGCCGTCGGCGTAATCTACATCGTGCGGCCGGCTTCGTCGCCCGGCGCCAGCAATCGGGCCGTCTCAGCGTCGAGCCGAGTGCCCTCCGCCATCAGGGCCCGGCTGGTCTCAGGATCGAGCGCGCCGTCAATAATCGCCAAGCCCATGAGCGCCTCCGACTCGATCTGGACTCCGCTTCGCCTGCCGGTCTTCCGCGGGATCTGGACCAGCGGCGCCGTCTATTTCATCGGCAACGCGATGCAGACGATGGCGGCGGCCTGGCTGATGGTCGAGCTGACCGGCTCTTCGTTCCTTGCCGCGCTGGTACAGACCGCGGTGTTCCTGCCGATGTTCCTGCTGGCGCTGCCGGCCGGCGTGCTGGCCGACACGACCGACCGGCGGCGCCTGATGCGCGCGTCGCTGCTCACCCAGGTGGGCATCGTGCTGCTGCTGGCGCTGCTGGTGGCGCTCGGCCACGCCGGGCCGGCCGTGCTGCTGGTCTTCACCTTCGTGTCGGGCTGCTGCACGGCGCTGCTGTCGCCGGCCTGGAACACGACAGTCGCCGACGCGGTGCCGCGCGACGAGTTGCCGCAGGCCATCACCGCCGTCGCCATCGCCTTCAACGCCGCGCGGGCGCTCGGGCCGGCGCTCGCGGGCGTGGTGTTCGCGGTGGCCGGCGGTGCCTGGGTCTTCTTCCTGGCGGTGGGCTGCGTGCTGGGCATGCTGTATGCGTTGCGCCGCTGGCCGCCGCGGCCGCATCCGGCGTCCAAGCTGCCGGCCGAACGTTTATGGGGAGGCACGCTGAGCGGGCTGCGCTTTGCGCGCCACTCGAAGTTGATCCTTGCCCAACTGGTGCGCACGGTGGCTTTCGGCGGCACCGGCTCGGCGCTGTGGGCGCTGCTGCCGGTGATCGGCCAGCGCCAACTGGGGCTGGGCGCCGAGGGCTTCGGCCTGCTGATGGGCTGTCTGGGCGGCGGCGCCGTGGCGGCCGGGCTGGTGATCGGCCCGCTGCGTGCCCGCGCCGGGCTGGAGAAGGTGGTCGGCGTGTCGTGCATCGTGTTCGCGCTCGTCATGGTGATTGCCGCCGTCGCGCGTTCGCCGTGGCCGGTCTATGCGGCGCTGCTGTTCGGCGGCGCCGCATGGATGGCGACGATGTCCACGTTCAACACCGCCACGCAGACCAGCGCGCCGCCGTGGGTGCGCTCGCGTGCGACCGCGCTGCACACGCTGTGCGCGCTCGGCTCGTTCGCGATCGGCTCGGCGCTGTGGGGCCTGGTGTCGGCGCTGGCCGGGCTGCCGATCACCTTGTGCCTCGCGGCCACCTGCATGGCGGCCGGCGTGTTCCTCGCCAAGCCGTTCCCGCTGCGCATGGGCGCCGCGCCCGAAGTGACGCAGGCCACGCCGTGGGAAGACCTGTTCGTGGTCGACGAACCCGAGCCCGAGGAAGGTCCGGTGGCAGTGGAAATCGGCTACCGCATCCGGCCGCACGACGCGCCGGCATTCCTCGAAGCGCTGTCGGAGCTGAAGGCGCCGCGGCGGCGCGACGGCGCCACCTTCTGGCGCGTGTACCGCGACCTGTCGGATCCGTCGCACTACGCCGAGCGGTTCATCGTCACGTCGTGGGCCGAGTATCTGCATCAGCGCGCGCGGGCGACGCTCGCGGACCAGGAACTCGAAGGGTACGTGCGCCGCTTCATGCTGCCTGGGGAAACGGTGCGGGTGCAGCACTTCATCGCGGAGCGTTGAGATTGCGCCGAGGTCGTCGGCGCAGTCCACGCCTTTCGTCGCCTGGATGCAATGCGGGAGCGGCGGTGGCAGGGGCACGCAGCAATCCCGGATTTCATCCGGGCTACGAACTACGTCGAGTGGTGCACTTGGCTCGGGTCGGTCGGAGTCGAGCCCATCTCGGCGTGGAAAAGCATTTCGTCGGTGGCGCGCAGGCGCCGGCAGACCTCGCGGCCCATGTTCATCTGGATCAGCGCGAACTGCTCGGCGTCGCGCTTGTAGAGGTCGTAGAGGTGGCCGGGCGAGAGCTCGATCGCGTTGCAGTCGTCGATGGCGCGCACCGAGGCGCTGCGCGGCTGCAGGTCCATCAGCGCCATCTCGCCGAAGCAGTCGCCGGGGCCGAGGTGGCGCAGCACGAACTCCTTGCCCTTCCATGTCTTCGAGACAACCACGTGGCCGGTTTCGAGCACGAACATGCCGCTCGCCTCGTCGCCTTCGTGGAAGTAGAACTCTCCGGCCGGCACGCCGACCGATTGCGCCCGCTCGAGCAGGAACGCGAGGGCGGGCTCGCCAACGCCACCGAAGATCGGCATGCCCTGGAGGAGTTCAAGCCGGAGCGCTTCCATTTGGTGCATTGTGAGCCGATGCGGGGGCGGGCACCAGAGCCCGCGTCGCCCGGGCTTTTCATCCTGGCGGCGAAGCACGCACGCGGTCACCCCGCCTTTCGGAACGTCAGGTTGATCCGGCGCGGCCCGAGCAGCGGGTGCCGTCCGTCCTTCAGCGCCAGCACGCCGTGGTAGCGCAAGCGGGCCGGGCCGCCCCAGACGACCACGTCGCCATGCACGAGCGGCACCCGCAGCGCCTTGTCCGAACGCGTCGTGCCGCCGAACAGAAAGACGGCCGGCAACCCGAGCGAAACCGAAACGATCGGCGCGCCAAAGTCGCGCTCGTCCCGGTCCTGATGCAGCGACAGGCGCGCACCGGGTTCGTAACGGTTGACGAGGCAGGCGTCGGGCACGAAACCCTCGAAGCCGGCTTGCGCCGCGGCATCGGCCGCGAGGCGAAGGAACGACGCCGGCAGGCTCGGCCACGGCCGGCCGGTCTCGGGGTCGGCCGGGTCGTAGCGGTAGCCCGTCTTGTCGCTGACCCAGCCGAGCGCGCCACAGTTCGTCATCGCGACCGACATGCGAAGGCCGTTGGGTGTGAGCATGTGCCGAAACGGCGCGCCGTCGGCGATCTCCGCGAGGTCAGCGAGCAAGTCGGCATCGGCCGCCCGCGCGAAGCCGCGCAACACGGCGGCGCCGGGCGCGAGGGGCTCGGTGCGCAGATCGGCGTCGAACAGGTCGGCGGCCATCTCGGCGCCGTCAAGCGGCGTCATGGAAGACGATGCCCAGCGTGTGCCGGCGGCCGGAGCGCACCCGGCTCACGCCATGGCGCAGGTTCACGCGGTACACGCCGCGCGTGCCTTGCACCGGCCGCTGGTGTACCGCGATCACCGCCGCATCGCCTTGACGCAGCGGCAGCACCATCGGCCGCGACTGCATGCGCGGGCGCTGCTCGGTCAGCACGAATTCCCCGCCGCCGAAATCCCGGCCCGGTTCCGACAACAGCACGACGACCTGCAGCGGAAAGACGTGCTCACCGTACAGGTCCTGGTGCAGGCAGTTGTAGTCGCCGGGCGCATATTGCAGCAGCAGCGGCGTGGGGCGCGTCTGGCCCGCGGCGTGGCAGCGCTCGATGAACGCGGCGTGCGCGGCCGGGAAGCGCAGGTCCACCCCCATCGCCGCGTTCCACCGGTTGGCGATCGGCGCCAGCCGGGGATAGAGCGCCGTGCGCCAGCGGGCCACCGGGTCCGGCAGCGGATACGCGAAGTACTTGTACTCGCCGCGGCCGAAACCGTGGCGCTCCATCACGATCCGGCTGCGGAACGGCGCTTCGTGCGCATACAGCGCCGACAAGGCTTCGCACTCGGCCGGCGACAGCAGCCGCTCGATCACCGCGGCCCCTTGCGCATCGAGCTCGTCCGACAGCGACTGCCAGTCGATGGCACCGGCACGCGCCTCGACGTTCCCGTGCGCGGCCGCGAGCTGCCGCTCGGGCGCGTTCATCGACCGGCCTCCCGGGCCAGCAGCGCGCGCTTGCGTTCCACACCCCAGCGGTAGCCCGACAGCGCGCCGTCGCGGCGGACGACGCGGTGGCACGGGATGGCGACCGCCAGCGCGTTGGCACCGCAGGCCTGCGCGACGGCGCGCACGGCGCTCGGCGCGCCGATGCGCTGCGCGATCTCGGTGTAGCTGACCGTGCGGCCGGCCGGCACCTGGCGCAGCGCCTGCCAGACCCGCTGCTGGAACGCGGTGCCGCGTACGTCGAGCGGGAGGTCCAGGCCGAGGCCCGGCGCTTCGACGAAGCCGACGACCTGGGCGACCAGCCGCTCGAAGCCGGCGTCGCCGCCGACCAGCCGGGCGTGCGCGAATCGGTCCTGCAGGTCGCGCACGAGCTGCTCCGGATCGTCGCCGAGCCCGATCGCGCAAACGCCCACGTCGCTTTGCGCAACGAGGATCGCGCCGAGCGAGCACTGGCCGATCGCGAAGCGGATCTCGGTGTCCGCGCCGCCGGCGCGCCAGGCGGTCGGCGTCATGCCGAGCACCGCGCCGGACTCTTCGTAGAAGCGGCCGTTGGAGTTGTAGCCGGCGCCGTAGATCGCTTGCGTGACCGTACCGCTGCGGTCCAGTTCCTCGCGCACGCGCTTGGCCCGATGCGCTGCGGCATAGGCCTTGGGCGTGACGCCGGTGACCTGCTTGAACACGCGATGCAGGTGATAGGCGCTCAAGCCGGCATGCTGCGCCAGCACGTCCAGCGTGGGCGCTTGCTCGGCGCTTTCGATGAAGCGGCACAGCTCGGCCACCTTCGCGGCCTGCTGCTCGGCGGGCGTGGCCGGTTGATCGGGCCGGCAGCGCTTGCAGGCGCGGAATCCGGCCCGTTCGGCGTCAGCCGCCGTGGTGTGGAAAGCGACGTTTTCCGGCCGCGCGGGGCGGGCAGCGCACGACGGCCGGCAATACACGCCGGTGGTCTTGACGGAGTAGAAGAAGCGGCCGTCGGCCTTCGCGTCGCGCGCAGCGACAGCAGCCCAGCGCGGATCGCCGAGCGTGGCGGCGGCAAGCAGTTCGGTCGATCGGGTCATGTCCATCGGAGTCCTTTCACCGTTGGGGGGTTCGATGAAGGGACTGTAGGCAGAGCTGCCAAGCATGGCACTCCGGCGCTTGCGGTGGAATTCCCCGGCCCTGCAGCGCCCGGCTGGACCTCCGAAGCGGAAGACTGTATTATCGTCCGTATTACATTGGAGTTTCCACCGTGCGAACCATATCCATTCGGCTGGACGACCGAACTGACACCATGCTGGCCGCGATCTGCGAGCGGCGCGGCCTCACGCAGACCGATGCCGTGAAAGCCGCGATCGAAGAGGTGGCCAACGCAGTTCGTCCCACACCTGCGGAGTTGGCGACCCGGTTGGGCCTGGTCGGCGCATTCCACAGCGGCGTAGGCGACCTCGGCGAGCAGCACTCGCTGCGACTGAAGCAACGACTTCGAGCCACGTTGCGGCAGGATTCGGCGATTCCCGCCCATGCCGCTGCTTCGCGCAAACCCGGCGCCGCCTGATCCGATGCGCCGACTGCTGATTGACACTGGCCCGCTGATCGCCTGGTTCGATGCCGACGACGCCCATCATCAGCAGGTGAAGTCCTGTCTTGCCGAGTTCGATGGCGAATTGCTCAGCACCTGGTGTGTGTTGACGGAGACGTGCCACCTGCTCCCCGAATCGCTGGTGCCCGGGTTCATGCAATGGGTCGCGCAAGGTGGCCTGAGCGTGGTCGACTTGCCCGCTTCGGCGGCACGTGCATTGGTCGACCGCATGGGCAAGTACGCCGACCTGCCGATGGACCTGGCCGACGCATCGTTGATCTGGCTGGCGGAAACGTCGGGCGTGCTCGACATCGCCACGCTCGACCGGCGTGACTTCGGCATCTATCGAACGCAGCGAGGCCACTCGTTGCGCAACGTCCTGGAACGGCCGCACATGGCGGCGAAACGACGCCGGCTCGAGAAGTAGCCGCCTCCCTTCGTCGATCCCGCGGATCGACGAACAACGAAAAAACGCCTCTCGAGAGAGGCGTTTTGCATTCGGGGGGCGCGAAACGCCGAGGCGGCGCGCCGCCCGGTTGGCGCAGATCAGCCGCGCTTGCCCTTGGCCGTCTTCGTCACCGCAGCGGTCGCCGCGGCGTAGTTCGCTTCGGCCACGTCGGTGGCTTGCTGGGCCGCCTTTTGCAGGCCGTCGAACGCATTGGTCGAGGCAGCCAGCGCCGACTTGAACAGCGCGATGCCGCTGGCCGAGCCTTCGGGGGCGTTCTTCGTGGCGGCATCGAACGCGGCAACGAGCGAGTTCTGCGCGCCGGCAACCGACTGGGCAGCAGCCTTCTCGAACTCGGCCTTGGTGCCGGCGACGATGTCGGCGACCTGGCGGCCATAGGCGGCGGCCTTCTCGGCGGCGGGTTGCAGCGCGCCGGCCTGCAGGGCCAGCAGCGACTGCGGATCCTTCACCGACAGCGCGGCGAGGCTGGTCTCGGCGGCTTCGTCGAGCGAGGCCTTGACGACCTGCAGGTTCAGCGCGGTGAGTTGCTCCACGCCCTCGAATGCCTTGGCGGTGAGGCCGACCAGCGTGTCGAAATGGGCCTTGTTGGCGGCGGCGAATTGTTCGGTGTTCATGTTCAGCATGGTGTGCTCCAGTGGTGTGAGGGGATCAACGCGGGGTCAGCTCGATTGCTGCACCGCAACATGACTGAAGTCTACTCGCTGAAACCCGGATTGCAAGGACAATTTGCTGCAATGCAGCAAAACTAGTGGCGAGCCCCTAGCAGGGGGAACCCGGCTCGACCACCCGCGCCGCGTCGAAGGCCGGGTTCTCCGGGACGGCCATGTGCAGAAGCTGATAGCCGCGCGGGTTGCACAGCACGCGGCAGCGGCCCACGCGATAGTCGAAGCTCGCGTGGGTGTGCCCGTGGATCCACAGCGCCGGCACCTCGAAGAAGCTGTCCGGCAGCTCGCTGACGAAAGCCGTCGACACCCAGTCGTCGGCGAAGGGCGGCGCCAGCGAGCGGCGGTGCGGGGCATGGTGCGTGACGACGACCGTCGGCCCATCGAACGGCTCGGCCAGCGCCTGCGCGAGCCAGGCGCGCTGCCGTTGGTGAACCGCCAGCGTGTCTTCCGGCGTGAGAGGGCGCCGATGCGGCCCGAGCACGTCGATCGTGCGGTAGTCCGTCATCGACTGGCGCGCGGCCTCCATGCCACGGGCCGGATCGCTGCGCAGCCCGTCGGCGTCGGCGATGCGCAGCGCGAAATCGGTCCACAGCGTGCAGCCGAGGAACCGCACGCCGCCGATGTCGACACGGTCTCCATCGAGCAGGTGCACCGCCGTGCCGTGCGCCGCCTCGCGCATCGCCTGCCGTTCGTCATCCATCACCGCGCCGTAGTACTCGTGGTTGCCGGGCACCAGGATCACCGCCTTGGCGGCGCGCAGCGCCGGCACCTGCAGCGCCCACTCGACGGCTTTTGTGCCGGGACACACGATGTCGCCGGCGAGCACGACCACGTCGACGCCCGGATCGGGTTCCAGCGCGAGGCCGGAGAACTCGAGGTGCAGGTCGGAGAGGACGAGCAGCTTCATGCGCTGGCTCGAGGGACGCTGCTTGCGGCTGGCACCGCCAGCACGCTCGAACGCCCTGCACGCAATGGGTTGTTCACGCGGATGCTCCCCTCATCGATCTGCACGAGGAGCCATCATCCGCTGTCCGCGCCGCGCGCGGCCGCAGCAACGCGAAAGTCCGCATCGCGGCGGGGATTCAGAAGGGCCGTCGACGCGCCCTGGGATGCGTTCAGCGCCCCGGAGCCGCCGCGGCGGCGGAGCCGGCGGGACTGCGCTCGCCGGCGCGCGGGCCGCGTCGGCGCAACGCCTCCATCGTGTCGGCGAGGCTGCGTTCGAGCGAGATCCGCGGCGCCCAGTCGAGCTCGTCACGCGCGCGGCGGTTGCTCGCGTTGTAGCGCTTGCCGCGCATCGTCGCGACCAGCGCTGCCGAGACAGTCCGCGGCGTGCCGAGGGACCAGGCGTTCAGCCGGTCGAACAGCGGCACAGCGCCGAGCGCCCAGTCCGGCAGCGTCGCAAGCGGCAGCTTGACCTGCGGGTCGAGCCGGTTCATCGCTTCGATCAGCGCACGAAAGTCCGGCTGCTCGTCGTTGACGACGATGAAGCGCCCGCCGACCGCGCGCTCGGCCGCGAGGCGATGCGCCGCGGCGACGTCGCGCACGTCGACGTACGGCAGATTGAAGCGCGGGACGCCGGCGCGAAAGCCGCCGCGCATCATCGTCTCGAGCAGGTCCAGGGTCGGGGTGTTGCGCACGAAGCCGGGCCCGCCGATCGCCCCCGGCAGCACCGTCACCAGCGGCAGTTCGAGCTCGTCCGCCAGCGCCCACGCACGGCGTTCGCCTTCGGTCTTGGCGCGCAGGTAGGGCACGCGCAGATCGTCGTTCCATTCGGCCTCGGTGCTTGGTGCAGCGCCCGGCGCCGTGAGCGGCACGGTGACCATTGACGACGTCAACACGACCTTGCGCACGCGAGCCTGAGCCGCCGCGCGAAGGGTGCCGGCCAGGCCGCTCGTGGAAGCGCGCCAGAGCTCCTGTTCGCGCCGCGGCTCGCAGATCGAATACACCGCGGCCGCATGGCACAGCACGTCGACACCCTCCATCGCCGCGGCCAGCCGCTGCGGCTGATCGAGGTCTGTCTCGACGACGCGCACCCGGCCCAGCGCCTCCAGCCGCTCGCGCTTGTCGCGCTCGCGAAGCGAGCGCAGGCCGGCGCGCAGCGTGTGGCCGGCGGCGAGGAGCTCGGCGACCAGGTTGTAGCCCAGGTGCCCATTGGCACCGGTGACCAGGATGTCCATATGTCGCTCCGTGGATTTACACGCGTCAATTTACACGTGTAAATTAGCACACAGATTGACACGTGTAAAGTCGCTCTCCACATGGCGACCCCCAACTCCACGCCCGATGTCCGCACGCAAATCCTGGAAGCCGCCTGGCGGCTCATCGGCGAGCACCAGGACGCGTCGGTGCCGCTGCTCGAGATCGCGCGGGCCGCGGGCGTGTCGCGGCAGACGGTGTACGTGCACTTCGGCAGCCGCGCCGGCCTGCTGCTCGCCATGGTGGAACACCGCGATGCCACGTCGCCGGAACTCGCGCGCCTGCGCCGCGTGCGCCAGGAGCTGCCACCGGTGGAGGCGCTGGAAGCCACGGTGCGGGCCTGGTTCAAGTACGTGCCGGTGGTGTTCAACGTGGCCCATGCGTTGCAGGCGGCGGCCGCCACCGACGCCGATGCGCGCCAGGCTTGGGAGAGCCGCATGCGCCTGCTGCGCGGCGGGCTGCTCGGCGTGATGCAGCGTCTGCACGCCGACGGCCACCTGGCGCGCGGCTGGACGCCGGAGACCGCGACGGACTGGTGCTACCACCTGGTGCACATCGACAGCTGGCAGCACCTGGTGGTCGAGCGCCGCTGGAAACCGGCCGACGTGGCGCAGCGCACGGTGGCCACGTTGCAGGCCGCGCTGCTGCGTCCCTCGGTCCACGCCAAATGAGCGGGCGCACGGCAAGCTCGTAAAGCCGAAGCGAAACCGGACATGGCCGGGCCCCCACGGATGGGGTCGGCGGCCTCCCTACCCCTGGGGGCCTCCCCGCCGAGAGGAGCACCTAAGGTCCAAGGGGCGTGCAAAACCCCTTGCACGCCCCTTGCCCCCAGGAGTGCCCCCATGACCCGTTTTCCCTCCGTGCTGAGCCACCCTTCCCATGGCCGCATGACGCTCGACACGAGCCGGCTTCTGCTCGCCTTCACGAAGGCGCAACCCGACCTCGACGCGCTGCGCAAGAAGCTCGCCGCGCTGGCGCTCGTGCTCGAAGAGTCGACCGAGCACAAGCCCGCACCGCGGCCACTGCAGCCCGTGAACCACACCGACCGCCGCTTCTGGGTGCGCTGCCTCGACGGCTCGGTCGACGACGAGCGCCTGGCGCGCATCGAGAAGACGCTGGGCAAGGAGCTGGCCTGGGCCGGCCCGGTCTACCGGCTGCCGCAGGTCGGCGGTGACCCGCGCAACGCCCTGCTGTGCCCGCTGCCCGACGTGCTGCTCGCCAGGCTGCGCGCCGGCCATGGCGACGACAGCCCGCGGCGCGTCGACACGATGATGCGCGCCGCCGGCGGCGCCGCGGTGAGCGAAGACGCCGAGAAATCGCGCTACCTCGGCCCGTGGCATTACCTGCGCATCGCCGACCCGAAGTCGAACAACGTGTACCAGCTGCGCGAGCGGCTGCTTGCGCAGAAGGTCGCCGGCGTGCAGGACTTGCGCTTCGAATCGATGCCGCTGCTGCGGCCGGCCGCGCTGGTGCCGGACGACCCGCTGTACACGCAGCAATGGAACATGGCGCAGATCGGCGCCCCCGCGGCGTGGGACATTTCCACCGGCAGCACCAGCGTGGTCGTCTGCGTGCTCGACGAAGGCTGCGACCTCGCGCACCCCGACCTCGTGTTCTCCGAACCCGGCATCAACCTCGGCACGATGTCGGGCGACGGCTCGCCGACCGGTCCGCACGGCACCGCCTGCGCCGGCATCGTGGCCGCGGTGTTCGGCAACACCGCCGGCGTGGCCGGGCTGGCCGGCAACTGCCAGGTGATGCCGCTTGCATTCAGCGCGTGGACTGACGTGGAAGTGGCCGCCGGCATCAACTACGCGGCCGACAACGGCGCGCGCGTGATCAGCATGAGCTTCGGCTGGAACGCCTGGGACCCGGCCATCATCGACCCGGCGATTCAGCATGCCGACGACCTCGACGTCGTGATGTGCGTGGCCACGCACAACCAGGACTCGCTGGGCATCACCTACCCGGCGACCCACCCGCTGGCGATGGCCTGCGGCGCCTCGGACCAGGTCGACAACCGCAAGACTTCGACCAGCCCGGATGGCGAGTTCTGGTGGGGCTCCAACTTCGGCCCGCAGATGAGCGTGGTGGCTCCCGGCGTGCTGATCCCGACGACCGACCAGCTCGGCGCCGACGGCTACGACGCGACCGACGACTACATTGCCAACTTCAACGGCACCTCGTCGGCGACGCCGCTGGTGGCCGGCCTCGCCGCGCTGGTGCGCAGCGTGTACCCCGCGCTCACGAGCGCGCAGGTGCGCAGCACCATCGAACGCAGTGCCGAGAAGGTGGGCACGCTTGCGTATGCCGACACGGCCGGCTACGCCAACGGCAGCTGGAACCAGGAGATGGGCTACGGCCGCATCAACGCCTACCGCGCGCTCGACCTCGCCGACCTGGTGGTGCGCGACCAGCCGGCCGACACCGGCAGCGAGCCCGGCCCGGGCGGCAACTTCTGGGACTTCAGCGACATCGTCGTGCGCATCTTCGACGACGACGTGTTCGTGCCGTCCGACCCGGCGCAGTCCAAGCACCTCGAGCTCGGGCAGACGAACTACCTGTACGTGCGCGTGGTCAACAACGGCCCGCGCGATGCGCGCAACGCCGTGGTCAGCGCACGGCTCACGCCCTTCGTCGGCACGCAGTTCGTGTACCCGCACGACTGGACCGCGGTGGACGCGACGCACCTGAGCCCCACCCCGATCAGCGCGAGCTTTGCGGCTATCGCCGCCGGCGCCGAGGTGATCGCCAAGTTCTCGATCTCGGCCGCGCAGGTGCAGCAGCTGTGGGACGAAGGCTGGCACCCGTGCTGCGTGGCCTCGGTGACGGCGGACAACGACTACGCCTTCGCCACCGCCCCGCTGACCGCCACGCCGATCGTGACCCAGCGCAACAACCTGGCGCAACGCAACCTCTCGGTGATCAACGTGCTGGCCGACGCCCGCGGCGCGAGCGCGACCTTCCCGTTCCTCGCCGGCCATGCGCTGAACGCCGAGGCGACGATGCAGCTCGTGATCGACCGCAGCCGGCTCCCGAAGGCGGCCACCGTGCGGCTGGCGCTCGACGAAGGCAACCTGCACTTCCCCAACGCGGACCTCACGCCGGCACCGGTGAAGCAGAACGGCAACTGCGGCGGCATGGTGTTCCTGGAGCGCACGCGCGTGAAAACCCGCTTCGGCTGCTGCGAGGGCGTGCTGACGCTGGAGAAGGGATCGTCGTTCGACTGCGCACCGAGCACCCGCGTAGGCAGCGTCACGGTCCAGGGCGGCCAGGTGGTGCTGATCGGCGACCAGCGCTATGTCGAGGTGCGCGACGCGCAAGCGGTGATCACCGTCGAGAAGGCGGACGGCCAGATGGTGCCGATGAGCGTGCAGGTGGCGATGCCGGCCGGCCTGCCTCCAGGAACGCAATCGCTGCTCAGCGTGGCGCAGCGCGACGCCGCCGGGCGGACGGTGGGCGGCGCGAGCGCCGTGCTGGTGAGCGCCCAGGCCTAGCGGCGCGGCGCAGGCTCAGCCCTTCACGCAGACGACCTGCTTCAACGTGTGCACCACGTCGACCAGGTCGTTGTGCGCCGCCATCAGCGCTGTGCAGTACCCAGGCATCGACCACGAGTTGGCCATGGCCTGGGGCGATGCCTTCTCGCTGGAGGAAGTGGGGGCGTTTCAGCTGGCCGACTTTTCTCAACGATGCGGGGTCGACAAGAACCTGCTCAAACGCGAGGCCACGCGGCTGGCCAAGCTGGTTGAGCGGCTGAAACCGATGTCTCACCCTGTCCGTGACTCCCAGCAGAATGCACTTAAAATCGAGGATTATGTAAATAGCGCTCGAATTGACGAACGCCGGCTTTCGTTGTGGAGTCGATTCAGGCATGATGCTCGTGAAATCGAGTCTTGCGCCGTTAATCCTCGCCTAGTCGAACATGAAAGTCACTCAGTCTGCCATGCTCTCGCCGCGCCAGCTGGAGGAGTGCGCCTGCCTGGGGCGGCAGCTGGCTCGCCTGCGCATTGCACGCAAGGTCAGGCAGACCGACGCCGCGCTGCGCGCTGGTCTCTCGCGCAACACCGTCTATCGGCTGGAGAAGGGCGACCCAGGGTTGGCGCTCGGCCAGGTCCTGCGCTACCTGGAGGCCATCGCACCGGGAAGCACCCTGTTGGAGCTGTTGTCCGAGAAGGACCCGGCGCTCCTCTCCCTCGACGCGCGTGAGAAAACCAAGCGCGTGCGCGACATGACCGCAGCCGAGCTCAAAGAGCTCGAGTTCTGAAGGTACGACCGACATGGCCGCCAAAGAGTTGAAGCTGATGGTCTTCGCGCACCTGGGCCGGGACTGGGCGCCTTGTGGCCAGCTTCTGATGACCGAAGAGGGGCCGAACGTTCTCGCGTCCAGCTTCGCCTACGGCCTGAACTACGTCCGTCGCCCCGATGCGCTGGAGGTCGACCCGGTGAGCCTGGGCATCCGTGACCGCGCGGAGGTGCTGGGCAAGAGGCTGCTGCCGGCCCATGGTCTGCCGCTCTTCGGCGGCATCCGCGACGCGGCGCCTGACTCCTGGGGGCGGCGAGTCATCGAGGCCAAGCTCAAGGTTCCGGCCAACAGCCTGCCGGAGTCGCAGTACCTGCTGCACGCCGGCAGCGACCGGGTCGGGGCGCTCGACATCCGTGAGTCCATCCACGACGGGCCGACGCAGGGCAACAGCGGCTCACATGCGATGGAGTACCTGATGGATGCCGCCGAGCGCATCGAGGAGGGACTGCCGATTCCGGCGCACCTGGAAGCCATCTTCATGGACGGGACGGCGCTCGGAGGCGCCCGACCCAAGGCATCGGTGCGCGACGAGTCCGGTGTGCTGTGGTTGGCCAAGTTCTCCAGCCGCAAAGACAGCTTCGACATCCCCGCCATCGAGTGCGCTGCCCTGCGCTTGGCCGCCGCGGCAGGGCTCACCGTGCCACCGGTGAAGGTGCGCACGCTGGGCGCTCGCAAGGTCATGCTCATCCGCCGCTTCGACCGCTACTGGGCCGAACCAGGCAAGGCGCTGGACACCGCAGAAAACCTGATGGCGACCCAGCCGGGCAATGGCAAAGCCGAACACCGCCTGGGGTTCGTGAGTGGCCTCACGCTGCTGGGCTGCGATGAAACCGAGTCCCGCACAAAGGCATACACCGACCTTGCGCAGGCGGTGCGCGACCACTGCCACCCGAGCGTCATCCGTGCGGACAACGCGGAGCTGTTCAAGCGCATGGTCTACAACGTCCTGGTCAGCAACGACGACGACCACCTGCGCAACCACGCCTTTGTCTGGGAGCCGCGCCTGGCGGGCTGGCGGTTGAGCCCGCTCTACGACGTGCTGCCGCGCGCGAGCCACGCTACGGAGCGCTTCCTGCACCTGGGCGTCGGCCCGCAGGGGCGCCTGGCCACGCTCGACAACGCCCTTGAGGCGCACGAGATGTTCACGCTGTCGCGCGCTGCGGCCTGCGAGATGATTGCCGACACCTGGCGCGTCGTGCGCGAGTGGCGGGTCTACTTCGAAAGCTTCGACGTCCCGCCGGCTGAAATCGAAAAGATTGCACCTGCGTTCCGCCACATCGACGACGTCTCTACGTCGGAGCTGCGCAAGCTGCTGCCCTGACGGGCGTGTCGCGCGCCGGCGTCAGAAACGCGCATAAAAAGGGGGCCTCAGCGAGGCCCCTTTTTCACCATCCGTCGCAAAGCTTCGTCAGCGTTGGATGTTTGTCTGGTGGCCAAGGGCGGAATCGAACCACCGACACGCGGATTTTCAATCCGCTGCTCTACCAACTGAGCTACTTGGCCGTGAGCCGGCGATTATAGCGGGAGTCGCCGCGCTCCCCGGGTCAGTTCCCGCCCCGCTTGTTGCGCGTGAGATCCACGCCCAGCTGCTTCAGCTTCCGGTACAGGTGGGTGCGCTCCAGCCCGGTCTTCTCCGCCACGCGCGTCATGCTGCCGTTCTCCTGCGCGAGGTGGAATTCGAAGTAGCTCTTCTCGAACGCATCGCGCGCTTCGCGCAGCGGCCGGTCGAGGTCGAAGCTCTGTTCGCTTTGCGGCCCGAGCGACATCGGCATCACCGGCATCGCCATCCCGCCGCCGCTCATCATCGGCTCGCCGGCCTGTCCGTTGTCGTGGCGCAATGCGCCGGGCGCCGTCGCCGGTCTCGCGCTGGGCTTGGCCAGCCCCTGCTCCACCGCGCGCAGCAGCTTCTGCAAGGTGATCGGCTTTTCCAGGAAGGCCATTGCGCCGTGCTTGGTCGCTTCGACGGCGGTGTCGATCGTGCCGTGGCCGCTCATCATGATCACCGGCATCGTCAAGAGCGCATTCGCGCTCCATTCCTTCAGCAGCGTGATGCCGTCCACGTCGGGCATCCAGATGTCCAGCAGCACCAGGTCGGGACGCAGGCGATCGCGGCACGCGCGGGCTTGGGCGGCGTCCTCGGCGAGTTCGACGTTGTGACCTTCGTCGGCCAGAATTTCCGAGAGCAGGGCACGAATGCCCAGTTCGTCGTCGACAACAAGAATGGTGGCCATGGACCCTTGGGTTGCGATCAGTGTGCCCGTGCTTCGGCCGCGGTGGCTGCGGCCGATGGCGGCGAGGCGGCGCCATCGGCGGGCGCGAATTTGGAAAATGATAGCGAAACTTGGGCACCCCCCGCCGGCGGCGGCTCGGCAGGGGTTTCGGTGCGGGGGCCGGGCAGGTTGGCCAGGCGCACGCGCGCACCGTGTTCGTCGGCGATTTTCTTCACCACCGCCAAGCCCAGGCCGGTGCCTTTGCTCTTGGTCGTCACGTAGGGCTCGAACGCGCGCTTGAGCACCTTGTCGGCAAATCCGGGGCCGTTGTCGACGACCTGCAGGCGCACCGCTCGCAGCTCGCCGCTCTCGGTCCGGGCCACTTCGGTGCGCGCGACGACGTGACCGTCGTCGCGCTCGGCCACCGCGTCGAGCGCGTTCTGCACGAGGTTGTGGATCACCTGCCGCAGCTGGCTGCCGTCGCCCATGATCAGCGGCATGGCGGGCGCCAGCTCGCAGTGCAGCCGGCCCGACTCCTGCGCCGTGGTGTAGAGCACCAGCACCTCGCGCACCAGCGCGTTCAGGTCCAGCGGCGTCAGCTGCGCGGCGGGCAGGCGCGCGTAGTCCCGGAATTCGTTGACCAGCGTCTTCATCGTCTGGACCTGGGCAACGATGGTGCCGACTGCGCGCACGAGCATCGCCTGGTCGGTGCCCTCGAGCTTGGGTTCGAGTTTTTGTTGCAGCCGCTCGGCCGACAGCTGGATCGGGGTGAGCGGGTTCTTGATCTCATGCGCCAGGCGCCGCGCCACTTCGCTCCATGCGGCGCTGCGCTGCGCCGAGACGATCTCGGTGATGTCGTCGAAGACCATCAGCCGGTAGCCGCGCGGCATCGCGGCGCCGCGCACCAGCAGGGTCTGCGTGTCGCGGTCGGCGGCGGTCTGCAGTTCGAAGGAGTCCTGCCACTGGTCGCGTTCGCCGGCCTCGGCGCCGGCCGCGTGCACCTCGAAGCGCTGCAGCACCGGGCCGGCGAGGGTCTCCAGCCCGAGCACCTCGTCGAGCCGCCGGCCGCGGTAGGCCGACAGCGGCAGCCGCAGGATCCGGGTGGCCCCGGGGTTCACGGTGTCGATGCGGCCTTCGCGGTCGAACACGATCACGCCGGCGGTCAGGTTGTCGAGAATGGTCTGCAGGTTGGCTCGGGCGTTCTCCACTTGCGACACGCTTCTTTGCACCATCGCGCGCGCGTCGGAGAGCTGCTCGGTCATGTCGGCGAACGAGCGGGTCAGGCCGCCGATCTCGTCGCGCGAGGCGAACACCGGCTTGGCGCTCAAGTCGCCTTCGGCCACCTGGCGCACCCCTTCGGCTAGCAGCAGCAGCGGCCGGGCGAGCTGGTTCGACAAGGTCACCGCCAGCAACAGCGCGCCGAACACTGCGAGGATCAGCGTCAGCGTGAGCGTGCCGATGTACATCTTGCGCAGGCCGTCTCGGCCGAGCGCGCGCTGCTGGTACTCGCGGTAGGCCGACTGAACCGCCAGCGCGTTGGCGGCCAGCGATGGCGGCACCTCCTGCGTGACCATCAGGTAGCGGTCGTGCTGCGCCAGCTCGAACCCGGTGCTCGGGATGAACGCGAGTGCGCGAACACGCGCGGCGGCTGCGCTGGCGTCGTCTTCCAGCCCTTCGAGCTGGCTGACGACGCGGGTGGTGCGGGCGTTGCGCAGCAGCACGGTCGACGGTCGCTCGGGCATCAGCGCGCCGGCCGAGCTGCCCGCGGAGGTGATGATCTGGCCGCCCGGGCCGACGATGGCCACCTCTTGCGCGGAGAGCTGTTCGCGCAGCCGCTCGAGCGCGAGGGCCTGGACGTTGCCGCGCACGTCGCCGGGGCGTTCGGCCAAGCGCTCGGCGGCCAGGCGGGTCTTGTTGGCGAGGTCGCTCACCTGCGCGTCGAGCGTGGCGCGGCCGAGGTTCAGGCCCGCGTCGAGCGCGCCCTCCACCTTCACGTCGAACCAGCTTTCGATGCTGCGCGAGACGAACTGGTAGCTCACCGTATAGATCAGCACGCCCGGAACCACACCGACGAGCGCGAAGATGGCCGCCATCTTCAGCAGGATGCGGCTGCCGAACTTGCCGCGCTGCACCCGCACGAGCAGGCGCATTGCGGCGATGCCGATCACGAGCACCAGAAAGCCCGCGACCGTGACATTGACCCAGAACAGCCAGACGTAGTGCCGCTCGTAGAGCGCCCGGTTGTTGGTGGCGATGGACAGCAGGAACGCCAGCACCATCGTCGCGCCGGTGATCGCCACCAGCGAGATGATCCATGCCCAGCGGTTGGCTTTAGTCATGGCGCCAACCGGCACCCTCGACGCGACCTGAGAGGGTGTGAACGAATCCGCCATGCCCGCTCATCCCGCCCCAACACGCCCACTCTGCGTTGCAAA
>DATKCI010000341.1:0-10704 GCA_035513255.1 Piscinibacter sp.
CTATTTCCACACGCTGTTCTGGCCGGCGATGCTGCACTTCAGCGGCCGCAAGGCGCCCGACAACGTGTTCGTGCACGGCTTCATCACCGTCAGCGGCGAGAAGATGAGCAAGAGCCGCGGCACCGGCATCTCGCCGCTGAAGTACCTCGAGCTCGGCATGAACGCCGAATGGCTGCGCTATTACATCGCGGCCAAGCTGAACGCGAAGGTCGAGGACATCGACTTCAATCCCGACGACTTCGTGGCGCGGGTGAACAGCGACCTCGTCGGCAAGTACATCAACATCGCCAGCCGCGCGGCCGGGTTCCTGACGAAGCGCTTCGACGGCGTGCTCGCGGCGCGGCGCGGCGACGGCGGCACGCAGCTGCTCGATGCGCTGATGTCGCAGTCGCTCGAGATCCAGCGGCTCTACGAGGAGCGCGAACTCGGCAAGGCGCTGCGTGAAATCATGCTGCTGGCCGACCGCGTGAACGAATACGTCGACCAGAACAAGCCGTGGGAGCTGGCGAAGCAGACCGGTGCCGAGACGAGGCTGCACGAGGTGTGCTCGGTGTCGATCGAGGCCTTTCGCCTGCTGACGATTTATCTGAAGCCGGTGCTGCCGGCGCTGGCGCGGCAGGTCGAGGGTTTCCTGCGGGTCGAACCGCTGGTGTTCGCGGATGCCGGGCGCACGCTCGGCCAGCATGTGATCGGGGAGTACCGGCACTTGATGCAGCGCGTCGATCCGAAGCTGCTGGATGCGCTGTTCGAGGCGCCTGCGGCCCCCACTCCCAGCCTCTCCCCCAACGGGGGAGAGGAGCTTCCGGGCGGCGAAGAGAACGCCGCGGTCATCGAGATGGGCGACTTCGCCAAAGTCGACCTGCGCATCGCGAAGATCGTCGACGCCGCGCACGTCGACGGATCCGACAAGCTGCTTCGCCTCACGCTGGACGTCGGCGAAGGCCGCACGCGCAACGTCTTCAGCGGCATCAAGAGCGCCTACCGGCCGGACGAACTCGTCGGCAAGTTCACCGTGATGGTCGCCAACCTCGCGCCGCGCAAGATGAAGTTCGGCGTCAGCGAAGGCATGGTGCTCGCGGCCAGCCACGCCGACGAAAGGGCCGAGCCGGGGCTGTACATCCTCGAAGCGTGGCCGGGCGCCACGCCCGGGATGCGCGTGCGCTGACGGCCGCTCAGGCGATCTCGCGCGCGCTGGCCGTTGCCGTCGGCCTGTGCAAGCCCCGCGCGAAGCGGGCAGCGCAGCTTCGCAAGGTGCGCCGGTGCACCTCGGCGAGCGCCGCCCATCGCGCTTCGAAGTCCATGCTGCAGCGGTCGAAGTCCGCCGAGCGCCCGGCGAAGACGAGCCGGTTGCCTGCGCACTCGCTGGGGACCGTGCACAGGTCGCCGTCGAAGGCACGAGCGATGCGGCCCACGAGCACGCCGCACTCTGGCTCCTCGTTGTGCAGGTTGACGACCGCCATGCCACGCGGTGACAGCGCCGCCCGGCATCCGCGGTAGAACGCCGGCGTGCTCAGGGCTTCGGGCTGTCCGTCGTAGCTGAAGCCGTCGACCATCAGGAGGTCGTGGCGGCGACCGGTTCGGGCGACGAACCGGGCACCGTCATCTTGCACCACGCGAAAGCGCGCATCGTCGGCCGGCACGAAGAAGGCTTCGCGCATGGCGATGACGTGCGGGTTGATCTCGACGACGGTGATGTCCGCCTCGGGCAGGTGCTTGTGGCAATACTTCGCGAGTGAGCCCCCGCCCAGCCCGATCATCAGGATGGATTCCGGCCGCGGCTGGACGAGCACGAAGCCCATCATCGTGCGGGTGTAGTCGAGCGCCAGCGCGTAAGGGTCGGCGCGCAGCATGCGGCTTTGCGTCGACGACATGTCGAAGTGCAGCGACAGCGAGCGCTCGTCTTCGTAGACGTAGGGCTGCACGTTGTCGGGGTCGATCGGTGAAAAGTCGTTGAACAAGCGGCGGTACTCCTCGGCCGTGTCAGTGAAGGGTGGTCACCGTATCAGCGCACGGCCCCCGGCCACCGCACGCGAGGCCCTGAGGTCGCGCAGCAAGGGCGGCGCAGCCGCCACCATCAGGATCGCAGCGATAGGCACTGTGGCGGCGAAGCCGATCCGCTTGAAGACGAGCGCGCCCACGAGCCCGCCGATGAAAAACAGCGCGACGATCGTTCCGTGGATCTTCAGCTTGTCGCGGTCGGCACGCACGAAGTGCTGCACGTTGGCCTCGTGCATACGGTTCCAGTACGCGAGCCGGCCGAGTTCGATGCCGAGATCCGTGATGACGCCCGTCATGTGCGTGGTGCGGATCTCCGCCTGCGAGATCTTCGTCACGATCGCGTTCTGCAGGCCCATGATGAAACACAGCAGCAGCACGGTGGACGGCACGAACACGTCGATGAGTAGCTCGAGGTTGGCGCCCAGCAGGCCGAAAACCAGCAGCAGCACCGCCTCCAGCATCAGCGACAGCGCGAACTCGCCCTGCAGCTGGCGGCGCCGCGCCCAGTTGATGAGCACTGCGGTCGTTGCCGCGCCGCCGACGAACGCGAACAGCGACGACACGCCGGCCATCGCGAGGACGGCCTGGCCGAGCACGAGGTCGTCGGCGATCGCCGAGACAAGGCCCGTCATGTGCGAGGTGTAGCGCTGCACGGCGACGAAGCCGCCGGCGTTGACGGCGCCGGCTACGAACGCCAGCAGGGCGCCGAGCTGCCGGTTGGCGCGTCGGGTCCTGACCCGCGTGGTCAGGCTGTGGAGAAGGGCGGGCATGGACGACAATTGACTTGCAGCCGCGATTCTATGCGCGTAGCATGCAACGCTAGCGCACATTTCATTAACATACTTCTTGGTCATGGAACTCAAGACGGCACGGTTGACGCTGCTGATCGATCCGGCGAAGAAGGCCGCCTTCGAGCGGCTGTGCGCACAGCAGGACAGAACCCCCTCGCAAGTCGTGCGCCAGCTCATCCGGGAGTACCTGGCGCAGCATGGCGTCAGCCACGTGCCCGGCACCGCCGCGAGCAAGGCGCCTGACAAGCGCCGAGGCGCCGCGCCGGCGCCACGCTCCGCATCCGGCGCACCCGGGCACACGCGCAAGCGCGGCTGAAGCATGCCGCACGCGTCCGAGATCGGCTGGCTGCACCTGGATGGTGTCCTGGCGATCCTGGCGGCCTGGCTGCTCGTCGGCTTGGTCGGGGTGCTGGCGCTGCGACGCCTGCACTTCGTCTCGCGTGTGCTCTTTCCGGCCGGCGGGCTGCTCGGGCTCGCCCTGTTCGGCATCGCGCTCGCCGCGCTGTTCGACCGCCCGCAGGTCGCCGTGCTGCCGATCGGCCTGCCCACACTGCCGTTTCACTTGCGGCTGGACAGCCTCTCGGCGTTCTTCCTGATGGTGATCGGCTGCGTCTCGGCCGGCATCTCGGTGTTCGCCGCCGGCTACTTCCGCCGCGGAGAAGGCTCGCCGCCGGGCCTGCTGTGCCTGGAGTACCACATCTTTCTTGCCGGCATGGCAGGCGTCGTGCTCGCCGACGACGCCTACGCCTTCATGGTCATGTGGGAGACGATGGCCTTGTCGTCGTTTTTCCTCGTCACCGCCAACCACCGCATTCCCGAGATCCGCCGCGCCGGCTACCTCTATCTACTCATCGCCCATGTCGGCGCCATCGGCATCCTGATGTGCTTCGGCGTGCTGCAGGCCGGCACCGGCGACTACACGTTCGCGAACATGCGCGCGCAGGAGCTTGCGCCCTTCTGGGGCTCGGTGGCCTTCGCGCTGGCGGTCTTCGGCTTCGGGGCGAAGGCGGGCCTCCTGCCGCTTCACATCTGGCTGCCCGAGGCGCACCCGGCAGCGCCGTCGCCGGTGTCGGCCCTGATGAGCGGGGTGATGCTGAAGACCGCCGTCTACGGCGTGCTGCGCGTGGTGTTCGATCTGCTCGACATGCAGCTGTGGTGGTGGGGCGCGCTGCTGCTGGCCCTGGGCCTTGCGACAGCGCTGTTCGGCGTGATCTTCGCTGCGGTCCAGGTGGACATGAAACGGCTGCTCGCCTATTCGTCGATCGAGAACATCGGCCTGCTGTTCGCCGGCATCGGCCTGACGGTGATCTTCTGCGCCTACGACATGAAGCCGATGGCCGGGCTCGCGCTGACAGCCGTGCTCTATCACGTGGCTACCCACGCCCTGTTCAAGAGCCTGCTGTTCCTCGGCACCGGTTCGGTGCTGCACGCCACGGCCGAACGCAGCCTCGGCAAGCTCGGCGGGCTGATGCGCACCATGCCCTGGGTCGGCTGGATCATGCTGCTTGCCGTTCTCGCCAGCGCCGGCCTGCCGCCGCTGGGCGGCTTCGTATCGGAGTGGCTGCTGCTGCAGAGTTTTCTGTTCACGCCCGGGCTGCCGCACCCGGTGCTCAACATGCTCATCCCGGTGGTGGCCGCGCTGATCGCGCTGGTGGCGGCACTCGCCGGCTACACGATGGTCAAGTTCTTCGGCGTGATCTTCCTCGGCCGGCCGCGCGAGGAGAAACTCGCGCACGCCCACGACGCCGGACGCTTGGAACGCGCCGGCATGCTGTGGCTCGCGCTGGGCTGCGTGGCGCTGGGGCTGCTGCCGATCCAGTTCATCCAGCTCATCGACCCGGTGACGCGCGAACTCGTGTCGGTCGGCCTCGGACCGACCGTGGCAAGCGGCGGCTGGTTGCTGGTACCGACGACCGTCGAGCGGGCGAGCTACGGGCCGGTGATCTTCCTGATCGGCGTCACCGCGAGTTGCGCACTGGCCTACCTGCTCGTGCGCAAGCTCTATCACGGTAGGCTGCTGCGCGCGGCGCCGTGGGATTGCGGCTTCCCCGCGCAGACCGCCCGCATGCAGGACACGGCCGAAGGCTTCGGCCAGCCGATCCGGCAGATCTTCGAGCCCTTCTTCCGGATGGAGCGCGAGCTGCCGGGCGCATTCGACGTCAACCCGCGCTACCGCGTCACCGTCGACGACCATTTCTGGCGGGCGCTGTACGTGCCGATCGCCACGGCGGTCGCGGCCACGGCGCGGCTCGTCGGCCTGCTGCAGCAGGGGCGCATCGCCGTCTATCTGCTTTACAGCTTCGTCACGCTGATCGCGACCTTGCTCGTGGTGACGACATGAGACACCCAGTGCCAACCTGTTTTTCGCGGGCCGAGCGCCGGGCCGCTCCCAAGCCGGCCCGCATCCCCCCGGGGGATCGGCGGACGTACTCGTCCGACGAGGGGCAGACATGAGCCCTGCATCGCACCCCCGTCATCCCGGCGAACGCCGGGACCCGCTGCTTCGCGAACCTCGTCGAAACGGGGACGGCAAGAGCGTGCCGAGAGTGGATACCGGCGTTCGCCGGTATGACGGGTGGGCGGAGGATGCCTCATGACCGTCTACGGCGTCGTGTCGCAGTTGCTCGAGATCGTCGTGGCGCTCGCCCTCGCGCCGCTGCTGACCGGCTGGGTGAACCAGTGGCGTGCGTGGTTTCAGAACAAGTCGGCGCCCACCCTCCTGCAGCCCTATCGGGTGCTGCACAAGCTGTTCCACAAGGAGTCGGTGGTGGCCGAGCACGCCACGCCGCTGTTCCGCTCGGCACCGTACATCGTGTTCGGCTGCATGGCGCTGGCCAGTTCCATCATTCCCACGCTGTCGACCGACCTGCCGCTGTCGAAGGCGGCCGACGCGATCGCCCTCGTCGGGCTGTTCGCGCTCGCCCGCGTGTTCATCTCGCTGGCCGCCATGGACATCGGCACCTCGTTCGGAACGCTAGGCGCGCGCCGCGAGATGCTGATCGGCTTCCTCGCGGAGCCGGCGCTGCTGATGGTGCTGTTCTCGGCTTCGCTGATCTCGAAGTCCACGTCGCTGACGACGATGGTGCAGACGCTGGCGCAGCGCGAACTCGCAATCTACCCCGCCCTCGCGTTTGCCGGCGTCGCATTCACGATGGTCTCGCTGGCCGAGAACGCGCGCGTGCCGGTGGACAACCCGGCCACGCACCTCGAACTGACGATGATCCACGAGGCGCTGATCCTCGAATACTCCGGCCGCCACTTGGCGCTGATCGAATGGGCGGCGAGCCTGAAGCTGTTCGCCTATTCGTGCATCGGCCTCGCCCTGTTCTTCCCGTGGGGCGTGGCCGATGCGCAGGCGCCGCTCGCGCTGCTGCTCGCCCTGCCGGTGCTGATCGGCAAGCTCGCGATCGGCGGGATCGCCCTCGCGCTGCTGGAAACCTTCAACGCGAAGATGCGGATCTTCCGCGTGCCGGAGTTCCTGGCCACGGCCTTCCTGCTGGCCGTCATCGGGCTCCTGGTGCACATCCTGCTGAGCACGTGATGAACAACCTGTTCGCCCAGTTCATCAACCTGCTCGGCGCCGTCCTGCTGCTGCTCGCGTTCGCGATGATCTCGCAGCGCCGCATCCTGTCGCTCATCCACCTGTTCACGCTGCAAGGTGCAACGCTGGTGCTGGCGACGGCCGCCGTCGGCTACGTCACGCAGCAGCCGCACCTGTACGTCTCCGCCGGCATCACCTTCGCGCTGAAGGTCGTGCTGATCCCGGTGCTGCTGCACCGGGCGATCGACCGGCTGAACGTCCGCTGGGACATCGAAACGCTGATCAACATCCCGACGACGATGCTGATCGGCATCCTGCTCGTCATCTTCGCCTTCAATATCGCGCTGCCGATCGCCCAGCTCTCCGCGTCGATCGCGCGCGGCTCGCTGGGCATCGCGCTCGCCTGCGTGCTGCTGTCCTTCCTGATGATGATCACCCGTTCGAAGGCGGTGCCCCAGGTCATCGGTTTCCTTGCGATGGAGAACGGCCTGTTCTTTGCCGCCACCTCGGCCACCTACGGCATGCCGATGGTGGTCGAACTCGGCATCGCGCTGGACGTGCTGATCGGCGTGCTGATCCTCGGCGTCTTCATGTTCCAGATCCGCGAGAAGTTCGACAGCCTGGACATCCGCCACCTCGAGAAACTGAAGGAAGAGTGACTTGGACTCGCTGATGTTCGTCCTGGGGATCCCGCTGGTGGGCAGCGCGGTGCTGGCCTTGATCGGCCACCGCGACCGCGCGATGGACGTCAACGCGGCGTTCAGCCTCGGCACCTTCGTCGCCACCTGCGTGCTGACGGTGCAGATCATCGATCAAGGACCCCGGCTGGCCTTCGGCGAGGAATTCTTCATCGACCCGCTGAACGTCTTTCTGGTCACGCTGACCGCCTTCGTCGGATTCACGACGGCCCTGTTCTCGCGGCCGTACATGCGGGTCGAGCGCGACAACGGCAAGATGACGCCGCCGCGGCTGCGGCTGTATCACAGCATGTACCAGTTGTTCAGCTTCACGATGCTGCTGGCGCTGACGACGAACAACATGGGCATCCTGTGGGTCGCGATGGAAGCGGCCACGCTGACCACGGTGCTGCTGGTCAGCGTGTACCGCACCGCTGCCAGCCTCGAAGCGGCCTGGAAGTACTTCATCCTGTGCGGCGTCGGCATCGCCCAGGCGCTGTTCGGTACGGTGCTGCTCTACATGGCGGCCGAGAAGGTGATCGGCGCCGAGGGCGGCGCCCTGCTGTGGACCCATCTCGACGCGGTGAAGGAGCAACTCGATCCGCGCATCATCACGCTCGCCTTCGCTTTCCTCTTCATCGGCTACGGCACGAAGGTCGGCCTGGTGCCGGTGCACAACTGGCTTCCCGACGCTCACGCCGAGGGCCCGACGCCGGTCTCGGCGGTGCTGTCGGGGCTGCTGCTGAACGTGGCGCTCTACGCGATCCTGCGCTGCAAGGTATTGACCGACGGCGCGCTGCACAGCGACCTGGCGGGTCGCATGATGATGGGCTTCGGCCTGCTGTCGGTGGTCGCCGCCGCCTTTCTGCTGACGCGGCAGCGGGACGTGAAGCGCATGTTCGCCTACTCGTCCATCGAACACATGGGGCTGATGACCTTCGCCTTCGGCCTGGGCGGCCCGATCGCGAACTACGCCGGCCTGCTGCACATGACCGTGCACTCGCTGATCAAGTCGGCCATCTTCTTCGCGGTCGGCCATGCGGCCCAAAAGGCCGGCACGCAGCTGATGGACCAGATCAGCGGCCTCGTGAAGACCAGCCCCATGGTGGGCTGGGGGCTGATGCTGGGCTCGCTTGCGATCCTCGGCATGCCGCCCTTCGGCGTGTTCGCCAGCGAATTCCTGATCATCACGACGGCGATGCGCGAACAGCCCTGGGCTACGCCCTTCCTGCTCGTGGCGCTGGGCGTGGCCTTCGCCTCGGTGTTCGGCCGCGTGCAGTCGATGGTATTCGGCGACACGTCGCTGAAGCGGCTGGTCCACCCGCCGGCGTCGATCCCGGTCTTCGTGCATCTCGGGCTCGGGCTGATGCTCGGGCTGTACGTTCCACCCTACCTCGACGCCTGGTATCGCGAGGCCGCGCGCATGCTCGGAACCTGACGCCATGCCGATTCCCGGACTCGAGCTGCCGCTGCACCGACTGCCCTCGCCCGTGCCGATGTGGCACGGGCGCGTCGATGCGATCCAGTGGGGCGCCGCCGCCGCGGCCGTGGCGCGGGCGGGAGGCCGGCTGGTGTCGCTGTGGGGAGCGGACCGCGGCGATACCGCGTCCAACGCCTTCGTCGTCTGCGCCGCCTATGCGACGGCCGACGGCTTGACGTGGCTGGAACTGCCCTTGCCCACTCCGGACCAGGGCTATCCCGATCTCACACCGATCTTTCCCGGCGCCTCGCGCATGCAGCGCGCCGCGGCCGACATGCTCGGGATCGCCGCCGTGGGTGCCGAGGACCCGCGCCCGTGGCTGGATCATGGCCTGTGGCCCGGCCGATTCCCGTTGCGCCACGGTGCCTCGCCTGTCGCCGCGCCGTCGCCGCTGCCGCCTGTCGACTACCCGTTCGTGCGCGTGGAGGGCGACGGCGTGCACGAGATCCCGGTGGGGCCGGTGCACGCCGGCATCATCGAGCCGGGCCATTTCCGCTTCTCGGTCGTCGGCGAAAAGGTCCTGCGCCTCGAAGAGCGGCTCGGGTACGTGCACAAGGGGATAGAGAAGCGCTTCACCGAACTGTCGCCGCTGGAGGCGCATCGCCTCGCCGGCCGGGTGTCGGGCGACACCACGGTCGCCTATGCGTGGGCTTACTGCATGGCGCTCGAATCCGCCTGCGGCTGCGCCGTCCCCGAGCGGGCCGCGTGGCTGCGTGCCTTGATGCTCGAGCGCGAGCGTGTGGCCAACCACCTCGGCGACCTCGGGGCGCTCGGCAACGACGCCGCCTTCGGCTTCGGACTGGCGCAGTTCTCGAGGCTGCGCGAGGACTGGCTGCGCCTGAGCTTCGATGCGTTCGGCCACCGCCTGATGATGGACCGTGTGGTGCCGGGCGGGACGGCCGCCGACCTCGACGCGCCGATGGCGCAGCGCTTGCACCGCCAATGCGATGCGGTCGAAAACGAGGTGCGTGCGCTGCGCTCGATCTACGACGAACATTCCGGCCTGCAAGACCGCTTCATCACGACCGGCCGCGTCGAGCCCGCGCTGGCCGCGCAGCTGGGGCTGACCGGCCTGGCCGGCCGGGCGAGCAGCCAGGCCACCGACCTGCGATGCGATCACCCGTGGGCGCCTTACGACGCACTCGAGGTCAAGATGGCGATCCATGGCAACGGCGACGTGGCCGCGCGCGTCGCGCTTCGCTTCGACGAGACCTTCGAATCGCTGCGGCTGATCCGCGCGATCTGCGCCGGGCTGCCGGGCGGCGACGTGCGCGCGGACTTGCGCCTGCCCGGCCGGCCCGCCATCGGCGCAGGCTGGATGGAAGGCTGGCGAGGTGAAGTCATCGTGGCGCTCGAACTGGGCGACGACGGGCGCATCGGGCGCTGCCACTGCCACGACCCCTCGTGGCAAAACTGGCCGGTGCTCGAACACGCGGTGCTCGGCAACATCGTCCCGGACTTCCCGCTGATCAACAAGTCCTTCAACCTCTCCTATTCGGGACACGACCTCTGATGTGGAAGATCGCCAGGCAGATGATCCGCGCCGGCGTGCGCACCGAACCCGCGCCCGACTGCGACGATGCGCTGCGTGTCGACGATGGGCTGCGCGTTGGGGCGCAGCCCATCCACCGCGAGATCCTTGACATCCTCGGCCGGGCCCTGACCATCCGGCAGGTCGACGCCGGCTCCTGCAACGGCTGCGAGCTGGAGATCCACGCGCTCAACAACCCCTACTACAACATCGAGGGCCTGGGTATTCGCTTCGTGGCGAGCCCGCGCCACGCCGACATGCTGCTCGTCACGGGTCCGGTGTCGCGCCACATGGAGGTGGCGCTTCGGCGCACCTACGAAGCCACCCCCGCACCGAAACTCGTGGTCGCGGTCGGAGACTGCGGCGCTACCGGGGGCATCTTCGGCGAAAGCTATGCGAGCTGCGGCCGGGTGGCCAACGTGATCCCGGTCGACATCGTCGTACCCGGCTGCCCACCCCCGCCGATCGCGATCCTGCGCGGCATCCTGACCGCGGTGCAACGCGGCCGCGCGCCTTCGGACTAGTACAGCGTCCCCCAAATCCCTTGCCATGAAAGCGCGTCTTCGCCCGCCATGCGTCGTTGCAAATCCTCGCGATACCACTCGGTATCGCTCCGGTTTGCGCCTAGCCTGGCGGACGAATCCATCGCTTTCATTCGGCAAGGGATTTGGGGGACGCTGTACTAG
>DATKCI010000342.1:0-20116 GCA_035513255.1 Piscinibacter sp.
TCCAGTCCAAGCTGGCCACCAAGATGACCGTCTGGGGGCCAAGGATGGGCGTCAACGCGCCGCGCCAGCCGATCGTGCCCCAAGCGTTCGACGGCAGCACGCTCACCGTCGATGGCGAGATGATCGAGATCCGCGGCAGCAGCGGCGAACTGGCGCACCGGCCCTACCTGTGGATTCCGTCGATCAAGGCCATCGTGGGCAATATCGCGGTCTTCAGCAACCTGCACGTCTGGACCGCCGACACGCAGTCGGCCAGCGAGCGTCAAGCCTGGCTGGTCCAACTCGACGAGATGCAGGCGCTGAAGCCAGCGCTGGTGGTGCCCGGCCACATGGCCGCCGGTAGCGCGATGGACGATGGCGCCATTGCCTACACCCGCGACTACCTGAAGCGCTTCGAGGCCGAGCTGCCGAAAGCGCAGAACTCGGCAGAGCTGATCGCCACGCTGCAGAAGGCCTATCCGAACGCCGGCCTCGGCATCGCGCTGAACATCGGTGCCAAGGTCAGCAAGGGCGAGATGAAGTGGTGAGCGCCGACGGCAAGGCGCTTTCGATGACGCGGCGTTCGGCCGTCTCAGCGGGTCGCTGCTGCGCCGGCTTCAATGCGGTGAGCCGGGGCGACAGCGGCCCGGCCGACACTTCGCTCGAAGACTGCGCCGTGGCGATGGTGGACGAGGCTGAGACGGCCAAGCACCGTCGGCAGCGTTTCATGGTCGCGAACTGAAGGAACCCGAAGTGAGCAAGCAGCCCATTGTCCTGTACGTCGCCGACGCGTATTGCGGATGGTGCTTCGGCCTGGGCCCGCGCCTGAAGGCGTTCGAGGCAGCCCATCGCGATCGCATCGACTTCCGCGTCATCAGCGGAGGCCTGTTCGTTGGCGAGCGGGCGAAAGCGATCAGCCGGTACCCTCACATTCCGGAGGCGAATGCACGAATCGCGCATCTGACGGGGGTCCGCTTTGGCGCCGCCTATGACGCCGTCTTGAAGCAAGGCGACTTCGTGATGGACTCGGCCGACGCGGCAGCCGGGCTGGCCGCTCTGCGATCGCAGGGCGAACGCTGGGGGACCGAGATCTTCGACCGCATGCAACAGGCGTTTTATGGTGAGGGGCGCTCGCTCTCCGAGCACGAGACCTACGCGCAGATTGCGACGGCATTGGGCCTCGACCCAGACCGCACCAAGCAGATGCTGGCGTCGGGCGAGGCCTTGAGCCTGGCCCAGGACGATTTCGCGAGGGCGCGTGCACTTGGGGTGTCGATCTACCCGACCTTGCTGCTTGTGGACGGCAGCAGCGTGCAGCGCTTGTCGACTGACACCACCTTGGAATTCATGAGCCGCGAGCTGACGCAGGCCCTTTCCGCACACCGAAGCGCCGTCTGAACGGCTTGGGCTTGATCAGCTCGCCGCCGTCGACTCGGGCATGGGATCAACGTCTAGCTCTCGTGTCAACAAACCACCGCTGAAGCCTCTTGGGCGACGACATCGCCCTGCACGGCATACAAGCTCAGGCGGGCAATTTCGGCGCAGGCAAGGTGCCGAAAAGGGCTTCCATTGAAAGGCCGATCGACAGCAGTTTCTTGTCGCTGCCCGCGGCACCGTCGAGAGCCATGCCCACGGGCAGGCCACCCTGGCTCAAGCCGACCGGCAGTGTCAGGCCTGGCAAGCCTACCGTGCTGCCCAGGTCGGTGTAGCGGATGATCGTCGTGAAGGTGTCCACCTCGGCGCCGCCGTTCACCGAGACCCTGCCTGATTCCCGCACCAGATCGATGGCGGGTGCGGGGATCGGAACCGTAGGGAAGAAGATCGCGTCGACGCCCTGGTCCGCGAAATAGCGGTCGTAGAGCGCGCGCATCCGGGGACGGTGGACCTTGATCGCGTCGCGGTACTGCGGTCCGAAGTCATTGCTCAACATCACGTTGAAGGCCGAGCGCACTTCCGGGTTCGACGCCAGGCTGGCGAGGGACTGCAGCGTTGCCGTGGAACCACTGGCCGCCAGGTAGGCCCACAGGTCGATCGTCGCTTCGTGCAGCACGACGGGAAACGCGGTCCTGTCGAGAAGGTCGCGCAGCTGGGGCAGGTCCGTGGTCACGAAAGTCACGCCTGCTGCGGTCAGCTTCGCTTTGGCGTCTTCCAGCAGGGCCCGCACCTCGTTGTCCACCAGATCCCAGTAGACCGACGGGACGCCGAAGCGCAGGCCGGTCAGAGGCAAGGCGGCGGGGCGACCGGTGCCGGTGATGACGGCATCCAGCAAGGCGATGTCGGCCACTGTCCGGCCCAGTGGGCCGATGGTGTCGCGGGTATGGCTCAGCGGGATGACGCCAGCGCCGCTGTAGCGGCGCTCGGACCCACCGTTGCCGACGGACGGCCGCAGTCCCGCGATGCCATTTAAGGACGCCGGAATCCGCACCGACCCGCCGGTGTCCGTGCCCAGGCCGGCCGGCGCGATGCGCGCGGCGATTGCCACACCGGTGCCGCCGGAAGATCCGCCGGGGATGTTGGAAGGCTTGTACGGGTTGCGCGCCACGCCGGCAAACGGCGCAAAGTTGGTGTTGGTGACGCCGAAGGCCAATTCGTGCATGTTGGTCTTGCCCAGCACGATGGCGCCGGCGTTCAGCAGGGTCTGCAGGACCGGCGCGGTGCCGTTCGGCCGGAAGCCGGCCAGTCCCGCGGTCGCGCCGGTCGTCGGCAAGTCGATCGTGTTGATGTTGTCCTTGACGACGATCGGCAGGCCGGCCAGCGGGGCGAGCGGCTGTCCGGCCTGGCGACGCTCGTCCACCGCCTTGGCGGCCGCCAACGCGCCGGCCCGGTTCAGCGTGATGAAGGCCCCGAGGTGCGACAGCTTGTCCGCCCGATCAAGCAGCGTGCTCACGTAGGCCTCGGCGCTGAGGCGGCCGGCGGCGATCGCGTTCACGGCCTGCGTGGCGGTCAGCTCTTTCGGCTGTGGGCCTGCAGGGGTGGCGTCGCCGGGCATGCCCAGGGCTGAGCGCCACATCAGCCCAGCGCATCTCGAAGTTCTTGCGGATGCCGCGCGCCGAGCAGCACCATCGTGCGCGTCAGGTCGTCGTGCAGCGACTGCAGCCAGGCCGCGACGCCAGCCCGCCCACCGGCGCCCAACGCGTACAGCACCGGCCGCCCGACGAGCACGGCAGTGGCGCCCAGGGACAGCGCCTTCGCCACGTCGCAGCCCCGCCTGATGCCGCTGTCCATCAAGACGGGATTCTTCCCGGCTACCGCGGACACGACGCCGGGCAGCGCGTGGATCGCCGATGGCGATGCGTCGAGCTGCCTTCCGCCGTGGTTCGAAACGATGACGCCGTCAGCGCCGTGGTCCAGCGCGCGCCGGGCATCGTCCGCGTGCAGGATTCCCTTGAGCAACAGCGGTCCCTTCCAAAGCCCGCGCAGCCAGTCGAGGTGTTCCCAGATCAGCGTGCGATCCATCGCGCGTGCCAGCAGGGCCGCCTGCATGGCAGCGGACGGCGGCTCGCCTTCTGCCGGCTGCAGGTTCGCGAAGTCCGGCGCGCCATGACGAGCCATCCGCAACGCCCAGCCGGGGTGAGTGGCGACGTCCCACGCGAATCGAGCCGTCGGTCGAAACGGCAAACGGAAGCCGTTGCGCACATCGCGTTCACGGTTGCCGCTGACCGGCACATCCACTGTGAGGATGAGTGCCCGATAGCCGGCCTTGGCGGCCCGGTTGACGATCATCTCGGCCATGTCCCTGTGCATGACGTAGAGCTGCATCCACTGATCTGCCTCCGGCGCCATGGCCCGCACTTGCTCGAGTCGCATGTTCGAAGCCGTCGACAGCGAAAAGCCGATGTCCGCTGCAGCCGCCGCCGCCGCAAGCAAGCCATCGCCCCCCGGCCGAACCAGTCCATTCAGACCGGTCGGTGCGATGCCCACTGGCATGGACCAGCGGCGCCCAAACACCTCGACACTTGTGTTCATGGCGCTCGTGTCGCGCAGCACCCGCGGCTGCAGGACGACCGCATCCAGGTCAGTGCGGTTGCGGCGCAGGCACAGGCCGTCGTCCGCCGCGCCGTCGACATAGTCGAAGACGAAGCGCGGCAGGCGGCGCTGTGCCTCGCGGCGCCAGTCTTCGTTGTTCAGTAGCAACTGGACCCCGCGCTCGGCACCAGGCCTTGCCGAAGCCGAACCAGGGCGTCCAGCGCTTCGGTGCAGGGTGTCGGGATGCCGAGCCGACTTGCAGCACGCAGGACCTCGCCATTGATCGCATCGATTTCGGTCTGGCGTCCCGCGAGCAGGTCCTGCAGCATCGAAGGCTTGTGTGCAAGGTGGTGCTCCAACGCATGGTCAAGCATGCCGTGGAGGCCGGGCTCGTCGACGCGCACGCCGTCTGCCGCGGCGACGGCCAGCACCTCGCTGGCGATGCGGTGCGCGAGCGCTCTTGCCGGAGGCGCGCTGCCGACGTCTCCGACCGTGCAGTTCGCCACCGCGCACACGGTGTTGAGCGCGGCGTTGAAGGCGACCTTCTCCCAGATGGCCGCCTGCACGGACGGGTCGACGGTCGTCGACAGGCCGGCGTTCGTCAGCGCCTGCGCCAGGGCCAAGAGCCGATCGCAGTGGCTGCCGTCCGACATCATCATCCGGACGTGCCCCTCGCCGTGGGAGTGCACGTGGCCGGGCGCCACCAGGTCTGCAGGCACCGTGGTCACGCCGACGGCGATGCGGGACGGTGCGACGAAGCGGGCCAGTGTCTCGACGTTGCCCAGGCCGTTCTGCAGCGTCAGCACCAGCGTGTCCGGCCGCAGCGCGCCAAGGGCCGCCGCCAAGGCGTTTGATGTGTGCAGCGTCTTGGTGAAGACGACCAGGCACTCAGGCCGGCCCTCGGCGGCTTCAGGCCGCGTGATCGGTACGCGTACGACGCGGCGGCCCTTGGCGTCGGTGTCCAACATGAGCCCTTCCTGCTGCACGCGCGTGATGTGCACCGCGTTCACGTCGAGCAGTTCGACCTCATGCCCCTGCTCGGCCAACAGGCCGCCGAACAGCGATCCCATCGCGCCGGCACCCAGTATGGTGATCCGCATGTCCGTGCTCCTTGCTGCCTGCGGTCAGAACGGGTACTGGCGGGGGGACGTCTGCAGCGTGACCCAGCGCAGCTCGGTGAAGGCTTCGATGCCGGCGCGGCCGCCGAAGTGCCCCCATCCGCTGGACTTCATGCCGCCGAAGGGCATCTGGGCCTCGTCGTGCACGGTCGGGCCGTTGACGTGGCAGATGCCCGACTCGATGCGCTGGGCGATGCGCCAGCCGCGGGCGGTGTCGCGCGTGAAGACAGAGGACGAGAGCCCAAATTCGCTGTCGTTGGCGCAGGCGATCGCGGCCTCCTCGCCATCGACGCGCACGATCGCCTTCACCGGCGCGAAGGTCTCGTCGCGGTAGATCCGCATCGCCGGGGTCACATGGTCGAGCAGCGTGGCCGGCATCAGCGTGCTGTCGGCCTTGCCGCCGCAGACCAGCGTGGCGCCCTTCGCAAGCGCATCATCGATGAGCTCGTTGACGCGGTGCACGGTTCTCATGTCGACCACCGAGCCGAGCACCACCGGGCCCTTGCGCGGATCGCCCAGCGGCAGCGACTTCGCCTTGTCGGCAAGCTTGGCGACGAAAGCATCGGCCACCTTCGCGTCGACGACGATGCGCTCGGTCGACATGCAGATTTGGCCCGAGTTCGCGAAGGCCCCGAAGGCCGCGCCATTGACGGCCGCGTCGAGGTCGGCATCGTCGAGCACCAGCAGCGGCGCCTTGCCGCCCAGCTCGAGCACCGAGGGCTTCAGGTGCGCGGCACAGCGCTGCGCGATGATGCGGCCCACGTGCGTGGAGCCGGTGAAGTTGACGCGACGCACCGCCGGGTGCGCGATCATCGCCTCGACCACCGGCCCGGCATCGGCCGGCGCGTTGGTGACGAAGTTCACCACGCCTTTGGGCAGCCCGGCCTCCTGCAGCGCCTGGATGATCAGACCGTGCGTTGCAGGGCACAGCTCGCTGCCCTTGAACACCACCGTGTTGCCGCAGGCCAATGGCACCGCGACGGCCCGCACACCGAGGATGACCGGCGCATTCCAGGGCGCGATGCCGAGCACCACGCCGGCCGGCTGGCGGATGGCCATCGCCAGGTTGCCGGGCACGTTCGACGGGATCACCTGCCCCTCGATCTGTGTCGTCAGGGCGGCTGCCTCCACCAGCATCTCCGCGGCCAGGTGCACGTTGAACCCGGCCCAGAGAGCCGATGAGCCGGTTTCCGCGGCCATGGCGCGGGCGAACTCATCGGCCCGCGCTTCGAGCGCATGGCCTGCCTTCACCAACAGCGCGCGGCGCTCGCCGGGGCCGGTGCGCGACCACGCGGGGAAGGCGGCAGCCGCTGCGTCGACGGCTGCGATCGCGTCTTCGGGCGAGGCGGCCGGCGCGGTGGTGGCGATCTGCCCGTCGAGCGGGTTGGCGCGGCTGAAGGTGGCGCCAGAGCGGGCTTGCGCTTGCTCGCCGCCGATGAGCATGGAAATGGAACTCATGTGATGTCTCTGTTGAAGGGCCGGTGCATCGGCGGAAGTCAGACCACGACGATCTCGACGAGGTTAGGACCGTCCTGGCGCAGTGCCAGCGTCAGCGCCGCCTGCAGTTCGCCGGGCCGTTCAATGCGATGCCCGATCAGCCCATGTCCCTTTGCCAGCGCGACGAAGTCCAGGCCGGGCAGTTCGGTGCCTGCGGGCTTGATGCCGGGCCCGTACCCGAACACGGGAGCGAAATCCTGCAACGCGGCGTAGCGGCGGTTGTTGAGGATCACGAAGGTGAGCGGCAGGTCCAACTGTGCCGCGCTGTAGAGCGCCTGGATGGCATAGAGACTCGATCCGTCGCCGATCAGGCAGATCACCCGGCCCGGCTTTCGCAGGCGCAGACGTGCCAGGGCGACCCCGACGGCAGCGGGCATGCCGTGCCCGAGTCCGCCGCTGGCCATGGTGTAGAACGATTCGGCGCCATCCATCGGCAGGTAGCGCTGCATCAGGCCGCGCGAACCCGGTGCCTCTTCGACCACCACGTCGCCCGGCCGGCGCACGGCGTCCAGCGTCTGAAGGGCGAAGGCGACCGACATCGGCAGGCACGGTTCGGCCACCGCTGCAGCCGGCCGCGGCGCCGGCGGCACGCGCTCATTCGGCGGTGGTGCCTGAAGGAGCACGTCGACCGCGAGATCGATGCTTGACACGACGGTGTCACCCGCCGGCGTCCACGCTGCAACCTGTGGATCATCGACGACCTGCCAGAGGCGCGCCCCGGGTGGTACGTGCGGCCCCTGGCCTTCGACGTGGTAGCTGAAGGCCGGCGCGCCGAGCACCAGGATCGCGTCATGTCCGCCCAGCGCCTTGACGATGGGCTCCCGCATGGCCGGCAGGAATCCCTGGAACAGGCGATGGCGTTCAGGGAAGCCACAACGTGCGCTCATCGGCGCGGCGTACACCGCCGCGTTGTGCCGTTCGGCGAGTTGGACGACGCGGTCGACCGCCCGGTCGCGATCGACCCCCGCACCGACGACGATCGCCGGACACCGGCTGCGGTCGAGCGCCTCGCCGATCCGGGCAATGGCTTGCGGATCGGGGGCGATGGCATGGCTCACCTGCCGCATCGTGACCCACTCGGTCGGTCGGTCCCAGTCGTCGACGGGGATCGACAGGAAGACGGGCCCGCGCGGTGGCTGCATCGCCACGTGGTAGGCCCGCACCAGGGCCAAGGGCACGTCCTCGGCTCGCGCAGGTTCGCAGGCCCACTTCACATACGGTCGCGGCAGATCGGTCGCCTGGGTCGCCGATAGAAAGGGGTCGAAGGGCAGGATGGATCGTGCCTGCTGGCCGGCGGTCACGATCAACGGCGTCTGGTTCTTGTAGGCGGTGAAGAGGTTGCCCATCGCGTGCCCGACACCGGCTGCCGAGTGCAGGTTGACCAGCGCCGCGCGACGGGTGGCCTGGGCATAGCCATCGGCCATGCCGACGACCACGGACTCCTGCAGTCCGAGGACGTAGCGGAGATCCTCGGGGAAGTCGCGGAACATCTGCAGCTCGGTCGAACCGGGATTGCCAAACACGGTGTCCAGACCGAGCTCGCGCATCAGTCGGACGAACGCCTCGCGCACGGTGGGTCGGCTCGGCGGCTGTTGTGGGTGAGTGTGCTCGGGTTGCATGGTGGTGGTGGTCGATGTCGTTGGCGTCAGTCTGGGCGCCGCGGCATCATTCGGCAATAAGATGGAGCTACTAAGCTCCATCCAAAAAACCAATATGCAAGACGTCGACCTGAATCTGCTGCGGCTCTTCGATACGGTCTATCGAACGGGCAACATCAGCCGCGCCGCCGAACAACTGGGCATGTCGCAGCCGGCCACCAGCCAGGCGCTGACGCGGCTGCGGACGGCGCTCGGGGACCATCTCTTCGAGCGCACGCCCGGCGGCGTGCGGCCCACCCAACGGGCAGAGCGACTGGCCCGGTCAGTCCAGGCCGGCCTCGCTTTGTTGGAAGCGGGATTGGCCGATGACGACGCGTTCGAACCCCGCACCTCGTCAGCAGAACTGCGGCTGCACCTTACTGACATTGGCGAGGCGCGTTTCCTGCCGTTTCTGATGGCAGAGCTGCGGCGCGCAGCGCCCGGCATCCGGGTGAAGGCCAAGGCCTGGCCGAAGGAGGAGATTGCCCAGGCGTTGGACAACGGCCTGATCCACTTCGCGATCGGCTTTCTGCCGGGGGTCGACAACACAGCCAAGGTCGACCTGCTGACCGACCGCTATGTGCTGCTGATGCGCTCCGGGCATCCGCTGGCCGATGCCATGGGGCGCAAGTCTTTGAGCATCGACCACTTGCGCCGCCTGGATCTGATCTCGGTGCAGTCGCATGCGCAGACGCTGCGCATCCTGCATTCACTGAATCTCGAAAGCCGCATCCGCCTGGTGACGTCAACCTTTCTTGCGCTGCCCGCCATCGTCCGGAATTCCGACCTAGCGGTAGTGCTGCCGCAGGCGATCGCCGCAGGGTTCGAACCCGCCGATTGTTTCCGCGTGGTCGAGGCCAGGCTGCCGGCCGGAGACTTCAACGTCGCGCTGCACTGGAGCCGTCGGCATGAGCACGCGCCGATGTTGCGATGGGCGCGTGAGCTGCTCGTGAAACTGTTCAGAACGCCGGCCTGACAACGATGAGGCCAGCCGCCTCATTCCGGCCTTCTGCGTCGCAAGACCAGCCGGACGGGCTGAGACACGCGGTCTTCTGCCTGCCACAGGCTGCGAGACCGTCAGCTTGGCTGCGACGACCTTAGCGCCAGAGCACTGGACTGTTGTCGCCAATCGCGAGGGGAAAGGCCAAACTGCTCCTTGAACGAGCGGCTGAAATGCGTGGCGTCGTTGAAACCCCATGCAAACGCGATCTCGCTCACGCTTCGATGCGCCATGCGGGCGTCGCAAAGGTCACGCCGGCACGCATCGAGCCGTTGCTGCCAGATCCAACGAGACAGCGGGACAGGTTCTGCGCGGAAGAGGCGCGACAGGTGGTCCGGCGACATGCGCATGGCGGCCGCGATGTTTGAGATCGACAGCTCGGGGTTGCGCAGGTTTTCAATCACATGCGCTTTGACGCGGGCAACGTGGTATGCGCAGAGTTGCGAAGAGCGTTGTGCGTTTGCGCCAGGCAAGCTGCGCAGTCCGGCAGCGATGATGCTGGTGATGCCCTCTGAAACGCCGATGGCCGACGACGGATGCAGGCGGTCGATGTCGCGCTGCAGGGTATCGATCATCGTGAGCAGCAGGTTCCCGGCGGCGCAGGTGCCCGGAACCGTTGTCGCCGTCAGATCATGCAGGTTCACGACGTGGGGCTGCAGTTCGCTGCTGGGCAGCCGCACGACGATGACCTCATGGGTTTCATCCTCGAAGTGCAGTTCGTACGGTCGTGTCGTGTCGTACATGACGAAATCGCCGGGAACGAGCCGCGCTTCGCGACCATCCTGGCGCACCACCGCACGTCCGACCCGCTGGATCTGCACGAGACTTGAGTCGCGCGTGTCGTTGCGGATCATGTTCGGCGTGCGACGCATGAACTGGGCGTTCGAGTGCAGTTCCGTGAAATCGAGCACTCCCAACTGGCTGAACGAAATCTCGCCGAAGACTTCCTTGTTCGGGCGCTCGCACTCCAGCTTCGCGTACATCGCGCAGATCATGTCCAGCCAGAAAGCGAACCGGTCTTCAGAGCCGACTGCTGCGGTGCTCAGGCGTTTGCGTTGCGGCGAAAGCGCTTCGGACTTGAGCAAAGCATGCGGTGGGATGTTGGCTGCGTACATAGATTCCCAGACTGGGGTGACTTCCGAGGGTATGCAATTCCCGCGCCGGAGTGGACCCACACAGCGTAGCTGAACGCTCGCCCTGCCTGTCTCGGGTCTATCCCGACCGGCGTGTGTCGGATCCAGTCGATTGTCCGGTCGGAGCCAGCCGATGAGTCGGATCGGGTCAAGTTGCGCGGCGTTTGCAGCCGAGCCGCAAACACGCCCGACTCTTACGCTAGCGCTCAACGCAATTCGATCACCGGAGACCCCATGCACCAAGACGAAACTTGCTTCGACACCATTGCTCCGCGCAGGAGCTTTCTCAGGGGCGCAGCGGCATTGGCTGCGGGTTCACTTGGCGCGCCCGGTGCTTTCGCGGCCGAGGACACGATCCGCATCGGCTACCTGACCCACCGTACCGGTCCGTTCGCGCCGTTCGCCGAGGCCGACACCTTCATTCTCGACAACGCGGCCAAGGCCCTTGCCGGGGGCTTGATCATCGGAGGCAAGAAGTACAGGGTCGAATTCGTCGCGCGGGACGATCAGAGCAACCCGGACCGCCAATCCAACCTGGCGGCCGAACTGATCAACAAGGAAGGCATCGACCTGATGCTCGGGCAGGCGACCATCGGCCCCGGCATCGCGCAGCAATGCGAGCTCAACGGCATTCCCTGCATCACGACGATGGGACCGTGGCAGGCCTGGATGTTCCCGATGAAGGGCGATCCGGCCAAAGGCTTCAAGAACGTCTTCCATTTCTTCTGGGGCATCGACGACATCGCCAACGTCTACCTCGACATGTGGAAGGACCTGAAGCTGCCCAAGGTGCTGGGTTCGGCCTTCGAGAACACCTTGCCCGGCAACGCCATGGGCAACTTGAAGATGGGAATGCCCGGGGCCTTCGCCAAGGCCGGCTACAAGATCGTGGACATCGGAAAGTTCTCGGCTGACGCCGACGACTTCTCGGCGCAGATCCAGGCGTTCAAGAAGGAGGGCGCCGAGATCGTGACCGGGCTGTTTGCGCCGCCGCAGTGGGCAAGCTTCGTCAAGCAGAGCGCGCAGATGGGCTACAAGCCCAAGGTCATGACGATCGCCAAGGCGCTGTTGTTCCCCGGCGGCGTGCAGGCACTGGGCAAGAGTGCGCACGGCATGTCCACCGAAATCTGGTGGTCGCCGGCCTACCCGTTCAAGAGCAGCCTCACCGGCCAGACCGCGCGCCAGCTGGCCGACGCCTATACGGCGGCCACGAAGAAGGATTGGACGCAGCCGATCGGCGTGATGCACGCACTCGTGGAAGCGGGCATTGCCGCGCTCAAGGCCAGCGGCAATCCGAAGGACCCGCAGAAGGTGGCCGACGCCATCCGCTCGCTGAAGCAGGAGACCGTGATCGGTCGGCTCGACTTTGCCGGCAGCGGCATCAAGAACGTCTCCAAGATCCGCTGCGTCGGCGGCCAATGGATCATCGACGCGAAGGGCAAGCTCGACATCGTCGTCACCCACAACGGCACGGCCCCGGAGATCCCGGTGCAGCGCAAGTTCGAGCTGCTGGGCGCCTGAAGGCGGGTCGCCGTGCTGCTGGAAGTCAACGCGATCCACAAGGCCTACGGCTCCACGCCCGTGATTCGCGGGCTGGACCTGCAGGTGGCGACGGGCGAGTTCGTCGGCGTGATCGGCCCCAACGGTGCCGGCAAGACGACGGCCTTCGGCCTGATCGCGGGCCATCTGCGCTGCGACAGCGGCACCGTGCGGCTCGCGGGCCGCGACATCACCCGGCTGAGTGCGGACCAACGCTGTCGTGCGGGCATCGGCCGGACCTTCCAGATCCCGCAGCCTTTCGGTGGCATGACGGTGTACGAGAACACGCTGGTCGCGGCCACCTACGGGGCGGGCCTGCGCGGCAAGGTGGCCCAACAAGCGGCGCGCGATGCGCTGGAACTCTGCGGACTGCTGGCGCTGGGCGACGCTCCGGGGGCCAGCCTGCGGCTGTTGCAGCGCAAGCGGCTGGAGGTGGCACGGTCGCTGGCCACTGGGCCGCAGCTGTTGCTGCTCGACGAGGTGGGCGGAGGCCTCACCGATGCGGAGGTGCATGAACTGCTGGCCCTCGTGCAGGCGGTGCATGCGCGCGGCGTCACGGTGCTCTGGATCGAGCACCTGGTGCACGCGCTGGTGTCGGTGGTTCGCCGCCTCGTCGTGCTCACCGAGGGCCGGGTGCTTGCCGACGGACCGCCGAATGAGGTGATTGCCAGCCGGGAGGTCCGCGAAAGCTATCTCGGATCGGAGCTCGACATGGAAGCGGAGGTGGCCGGTGCTGCGCATTGAGTCGCTCGACGCCCACTACGGCCTGTTCCAGGCGCTGTTCGGCGTCACGCTGTCAGTGGCCCCCGGAGAGACCGTGGCGCTGATCGGCTCGAACGGCGCCGGCAAGACGACGCTGCTGCGTGCCGTCGCGGGCGCGCTCCCCGTGCGTGCGCAGAGTCTTCAGCTGGATGGTGTGCCTGTGGGTGGTGCCACCGAGCGCGAGCAGCTGGAGCGAGGGATCGCACTGGTGCCCGAGGGTCGACGCCTCTTCCCGAGCCTCACGGTGCGCGAGAACCTGCAACTTGCGGCAAGCAATGGTCGTCGCGGCCCCTGGACCATCGAACGTGTGCTCGAGTCCTTCCCGGCGCTCGGGGCATGGTTGTCGCGCCCGGCCACGGCGCTGTCCGGGGGTCAGCAGCAACTCGTTGCGATTGCCCGGGCGCTGGTGTGCAACCCGGCGTTCCTGCTGTGCGACGAGGTCTCGCTGGGCCTGTCGCCCCTGGTCATCGACGAGGTGTACCGGCTGCTCGCGCTCGCACGCCGCGATGGCATGGCCATCGTGCTGGTCGAGCAGAACGTACGCCGCGCACTGGTCGAGTCCGACCGCTATGTGTGCATCCAGAAGGGGCGTGTCGTGCTTGACGGCATCTCCGCAAGTGCTGATCGCCACGCTGTCGCGCAGGCGTACTTTGGAGTCTGAGCCGTGGCCGCCATCGCCGAATTGCTGATCAACGGGTTGATGCTCGGCGCACTGTACGCGCTGTTCGCTCTTGGGCTCAGCCTGAGCCTTGGCGTGATGAAGATGATCAACCTCGCGCACGGGGACTTCATCGTCTTGGGGGCCTATCTCGCCGGGGCCACCATGTCGGCCACCGGATGGCCGGCATTGGCCACCGTGGCGGTGGTTCTCCCCGTCATGTTTGCGATAGGCTGGCTGCTGCAGACCGGGTTGCTCAATCGCGTGGTCGGGACGCACGAGCTGTCGCCATTGCTCGTCACCTTCGGGCTGTCGGTGGTCGTGCAGAACCTGCTGATGGAGGTCTTCAGCGCCAACACGCGCAGCCTGCCCTCCGGCGATCTCTCGCTGCAAGGCCTGCACCTCGGCGCGGTATCGATCGGATTGCTGCCGCTGCTGATCACCGCGGTGAGCATCGGGCTGTACGCCGCCACGCACGCCCTCGTGGCCCGTACCCACCTGGGGCGGCAGGCGCGTGCCGTCTCCGATGACCCGGCGACGGCTCGGCTCGTCGGCGTGAATGACAAGCGCTTCTTCGCGTTGATGGCCGGCTTCGTCATGGCCATCACTGGACTGGCCGCCGTGCTGTACGGCATCCGCACGCCTTTCGCCCCGTCCGCCGGCCCGGAGCGGCTGCTCTTCGCGTTCGAGGCCGTGGTGCTCGGCGGCCTGGGCAGCCTGTGGGGCAGCTTTGCTGGAGGCCTGGTGATCGGCCTCGCACAGGTGCTGGGCACACAGGTCAGTACCGGGCTCGGCTCCTTCTTCGGACATCTCGTGTTTCTCGTTGCGCTGCTGGTCCGCCCGCAGGGCCTGTTTGGCGCATCTCGCCACTGATCCGCCATGCCCATGTCCCATTCACACACCGGTTCCTCCACGCTCGCCGGTGCCGGCCGGCCGATGTCGCGGTTGCCGATTGCTTTGGCCGCCGCCATCGTGCTGGTGGCCTTGGCGGCCTTGCCGGCGTACGCCGGCTTCGCCACGCAAAGGCTGCTTGTCGAAGTCTTCACGGTCCTGGCGATTGCCACCGCGTGGAACCTGTTGGCGGGCTTCGGCGGGCTGGTGGCGGTCGGTCAGCATGTCTTCGTCGGCGTGGGTGCCTACGCGTTGTTCGTGATCTCCAACGGGTGGGGCTTGAACCCCTGGTGGACGCTGCCGATGGCCGCGGCCGTGTCGGCGCTGTTTGCGTTGCTCACCGCCGGGCCGATGTTCCGTCTTTCCGGTGCGCACTTCGCCGTCGGCACCTGGGTGCTGGCCGAACTCGTGCGCATCGCGGTCCTCAACTCCGAACCGCTGGGCGCCGGCGGCGGCCTGCCGCTGGAATCCCTGCGCGAGTTCGGCCGAGCGCAGCGCAACGCCGGGGTCTACTGGGCGGCGCTCGCCGTCGCAGCGCTGGCGCTGTTGGCGGCCCGGCTGCTGATCAAGAGCCGCCTCGGGCTGGCGCTGGCCAGCGTGCGCGACAGCGAGGCCGCGGCTCGCGCGAGCGGCGTGTCGGTCAAGCGCGCCAAGCTGGCGCTGTGGATCGTGGCGGCCACGCTGACCGGCCTGGCCGGAGCGGTCGCGTACATGAACACGCTGCAGGTCTCGCCCGACGCCAGCTTCGGGCTCGGCTGGACGGCGACGGCCATCTTCATCTCGGTGCTTGGCGGCATCGGCCGCATCGAAGGCCCGGTGATCGGAACGTTCGTGTTCTTCGCGCTGCGCGAGACCTCCAGCCAGTTCGGCGCCTGGTACTTCGTCGCACTGGGCCTGCTTGCGATCGCCACGATGCTCGTTGCGCCGGGAGGAGCCTGGAGCCTTCTCCAGCGTCGCTGGCCGAATTTTGATCCCTTTGCCACGCGCCGCTGGATGCCCTAGCGGCGCGATTCTGATTTCCAACCAAGGAGCAATGACCATGGGCATCACCCATCCGAAGTACAAAGTGGCGGCCGTGCAAGCCGCGCCGATCTGGCTCGATCTCGACGCCACGGTGGACAAGTGCATTCGTCTGATCCAGGAAGCGGCCGACAAGGGCTGCAAGCTGATCGCCTTCCCCGAGACCTTCATCCCGGGCTACCCGTGGCACATCTGGATGGGGGCGCCTGCCTGGGCTGTGATGCGCGGCTTCGTGCAGCGCTACTTCGACAACTCGCTGACCTACGACAGCCCGCAGGCCGAGAAGCTGCGCCAGGCGGTCAAGAAGGCAGGGCTCACGGCCGTGTTTGGCCTGTCGGAGCGCAGCGGCGGGTCGCTGTACATCGCGCAATGGATCGTCGGGCCCGGCGGCGAGACCATCGCGCAGCGCCGCAAGCTGCGGCCCACGCATGCCGAACGCACCGTGTTCGGTGAAGGTGATGGCAGCGATCTTGCTGTCCACGACACGCCGCTGGGGCGGCTGGGCGCGCTGTGCTGCTGGGAAAACATACTGTCCCTGAACAAGTACGCGATGTATTCGCAGCACGAGCAAGTGCATGTGGCCTGCTGGCCGAGTTTCTCGACCTACGAGCCCTTTGCTCACGCACTGGGGTGGGAAACGAACAACGCGGTCAGCAAGGTCTACGCGGTGGAGGGCTCGTGTTTCGTGATTGCGCCCTGCGCTGTGCACTCCCAGGAGATGGTCGACGAACTCTGCGACACCCCCGACAAGCACCAGCTCACGCACGTCGGTGGCGGCCATGCGGTCATCTACGGCCCGGATGGCAGCCCGCTGGCCGAGAAACTGCCTGAGAGTGAGGAGGGCCTGCTCATCGCGGAGATCGACCTGGGCACGATCGGCGTGGCCAAGAACGCGATGGACCCGGTGGGCCACTACTCACGCCCGGACGTGCACCGGCTGCTGCTCAACCGCAAGAAGGCTGCGCGGATCGAACACTTCTCGCTGCCGGTCGACACGCTCGAACAGTCGGATGAGCCCACCGCAGCGTAGTGGGGTGCGGATTCGTGCGATCGCCGAGAGCGCGTCGACGCTGCGCTCAGTGGCGCAGTTAGCCGATGGTAGTGGGCATCGTCGGGCAGACAACCTGATCCGTGGGCGACGACGTGTAGGTGCGACGAAGTGGCAGCTCTCATGCAGGACCTGCACCTCATGCCAGTCGCTGGCACGAACGGGTGGCTTGAGGTTTGGCGCTGCGCCGTCGGCGTTGCAGGACGCCTGCCGAGAGATCGCCCGGCGCAGCGGCCTGCTTGATGAATAAACCTGAGGTTCCCTTGGATTCCGCCATTCCTACCCATCTTCGCTGCCCGCGCACGCGGGAACCACGTGCCTCCGGGACGTACACGCCACCCAACCCTGCGTACTGCGCACGTCTGGACCCGTCGGTGAAGCAGGTCGTCATGGCCTACTTCGGCGTCCAGTACCGCAGCGCCCTGGGGCGGCAGGCAGCGCGCGAGGGCCTGGCATTTCTTCGCCATGCTGCCACGCTGGCCGATGGTCCCCGTCACCACGACTTGGCGTTCGCGATCGACGAGGCCGGCTACGACACCCTCGTGTGGGCGGCCTATTGGACGGATCCGGCCTCATTCGAGCGCTGGCAGCGCGGCGAGGAATTGAGCCGCTGGTGGAACTCAGCAGACAGGCTGGAAGGACCCTGCGGGTGGTTCTACGAAGTCGCCATGCCGGAAGTCGAGCGATTCGAGACCCTCTTCTCCACCGTGGACCGGCCGGAAGGCGTGGCGCATTTGGCGCCCTCGATGAGCGGCGCGATCCGGGAACACGCCTACTGGGGGAGCATGCGCGATCGCTTGCCGGCGTCACAGTTCGACGCGCTGCGCGGCTCTGGCGCGCGCGCCCTGCCTGTTCCCGGGCGGCGGGTGCGCCTGGGCGGCTTCGAAAACCTCGCGCTGATCCGCTCGGGCCAGGACTGGTCCGACACGAAGGGGCAGGAGCGGCGCCTGTACCTGCAGCAGATCGAGCCGCAGCTGCGTGAGGGGATGGACTTCTTGCGTGACGGCGGCGCAGACGTGGGATGCCTGTCGAATCGTTATCTCGTCCATGTCGACGAGGACTTCGCGCCGGTCGAGCGGAGCTACGGGCTGTCGATGTGGCGCGACCTCGGGCACATGGAACGCTGGGCGGAGAGTCACCCGACGCATGCAGAGATATTCGGCGCCTTCATGCAAACGGTCCAGAAATTGGAGTTCCAGCTCGACTTGCGGCTGTATCACGAAGTCTCGGTGGTGAGTGCCGCATGCCAGAGCTTTGAGTATCTCAATTGCCATCCGAAAACGGGACTGCTGCGGCTCGCTTGATCGCGGTGGCTGTGCGAGCCGGTCGGACCCGCAGGCGCGCGGCAATGCAATGGCGCATCGCTGCGCCATTCATCACGGGACTCCGGTCGACTCCCGTCATCCGTACATGGCGGCCGGCAAACGCTGGCAGCCATGTAGTAAACGAAGGCCCTTAGCGCAGCCCCGACGCCACCCACTGCATGTGGGTGTACGAGTCAGGCCCGTGCGGCTATGTCGTTTGGCGCCACCTTCGCCCGCAGGTCGTGCACCCTGAGGCGGTCGCACCTTTGTCGATCGCCCACTCGAGCGGCAATCGAGTCAAGACCGATCGGCGCGATGCGATGCTGCTCGGCAGCATCGGCAGCATCGGCAGCATCGGGAACACGCCATGCTGAAGGAGAACGCACGCCGTGCCGGATCGGGCAAGTCCTCGAGATTGTCACTTCCGCAAATGTCTCGGACATGTTCAGTGTCCTCCGACACGTCTACGGCGAGGCAGGAATGCCCCTCAGCTTCAGAATCATCTAAGGGTTGCTGTTTCGAACGGCTGTGTTTCGAGGAAGCCAGTAACCCCCCAAGGACCACCGATCACCGAATCTCGGGCTAGAGACGCGCTGAAACTGACGACACTGCCTTCAATCTGCCACTTCCGATCTTCAACCGCGAGCATCGCTGAGACATGAGCTCTATGGCTTTGCAGATGTCGTTCGAGTTGCAGGCGAAGCACGCGCAACGCAGGATGCTGCGGCAACACCGTATCGAGCTGACGGACGGCGATCTCAGCCGCCCGAGGCGGCAGGCGCGCAAAGGGATCGTCGGGCGACGACAGGCGGCAGGAAGACTCGACAAGAGCGAGATGGCGCAGTCGCGAGCGCGCCGTTGCGTCCATGTCTAGCAACTGCGTCAGCGCGCCGACCGGCACCGGCACCGCGCGGGGCAGCGAAGTCTCTACCAACGGTGGTGGTGGTGCAGCGGGCAACGTCGACTCGATCGGACGCTCCGGAGTCTGCACCGAAGACGTTGCAATGGTTTGGGCGGATCCGCGGTGGGCCGGCCGCCTTCGAAAGCGAAACGACAGACGGGACCACCATGATGGTTTCGTCGCTATGAGCGGCATCGCCACTGCCTTGGGTGCGGTGTTCATGTCGATCGCGGTATTGACGAGCAGCGCCCTACAAACGATTCAAGCGTCGCGAAAGCAGGCGAAGGCCCGTGTGCAACCCGCCCAGACCATGTTGCATATTGATAGTGCGTTGCGATACCGACGTCCGTAAGGAGCGTTGGATCGTTCTCCTTGTCCATCGCTGAACTGGCAACGCGGTTTGTCTGCGAAGGGAGAAGGCGTGGACAGAGGCGCACTACGCTATCCGCTCAGTGGGGAAACGGAGCGGGGTTAGCCAAGTAGGCCTTGAACAGGCGCGCGAACTGTCCGCCGTCGGTCGTGATGTCCGCCGACGTGCCGCCCCCGGGACCGAAGACGATCCCGAATACACCGTTGCCCGTGTACTGCGTTGGATGCGTCAGCATGTACTGGACGCGGTTGTCCCGATAGTGCTTCGGAGTTCCGCCGGGGGTCGTAGAGGGCACGCCCATGGGAGTCTGCCAGAACAGGATCGGCAGGTTGCCCAGGTGGCTCCGCACGGTGCTCCACTGGTCGAGGCTCTGGTTGAAATTCGGTGTGGTGACGTTGTTCTCGTCCCAGTAGAACGGGCCGTTGCCGCGACCCGCACACTCGTCCACGGGCGTCGGGACTTCAAAGCAACCTGCATCACGATCGCTCGTCTGCGCCACGATGAAGTCGGCCTTGTCTGCACCGAGTTTTGCCATGAAGCTGCCGGTGGCGTTTGCATCCCCCGACCACAACGACGGGGGGAAGCCCATCCTCGCCTTGGGCGCATACGTCCGCCCGAGAGTCAACAGGCAACCGACGACGCCAACGGCCGTATCCGGTTGGCTGGCGCATTCCGGCACCGTGCTCACGCGCGCCGGCAACATCGCCGGGTCGCCGCCGGGTGCACTGCCCTCGGCGAAGCCCCAAAAGTCAGGCTCGAGGTTGACCAGGGCGGGCTGGCCGGTCGCGCCGATCTTCTGGTACATCAACTTGGCTTGCGCCCAGTAGGCGGCCATGAACGCCGCGTCGTTGATGACGGTGACGTCGCCAGCCCGTAGGGAAGGCATCTGGAACAGGGTGAACATCGGCACGGCGCCCACCGCCGCGACGTCGCTGGAGAATTTCGTCACGAAGCCACCGTCCGGGGTGTCCCATTGCCATTGAGGCCATCCGTTGGTGCCGGAAGAGTTGAAACCCGTGACCGCCACGAGATAGGTCTCGATGATGTCCGGAGCGATCTGCTGGGTCTTCATGTCCGCGAAGGTATTGGCCGCGCTGAGGCCCACGAGGAGCCGGCCGGGCTTGCCGAGGGCTGTATTGATCGAAGGTGCGGGTGCGGATGCGGGGGGGGGCGGGGGCGCGGGCGCAGGAGCAGGAGCAGGAGCAGGAGCAGGAGCAGGAGCAGGAGCAGGAGCAGGAGCAGGAGCAGGAGCAGGAGCAGGAGCAGGAGCAGGAGCAGGAGCAGGAGCAGGAG